>JAFAEH010000066.1 GCA_023424135.1 Actinomycetes bacterium
GCGCAACCCCGGGGCCTGGCTGCTCACGGCTGCGCGCCGCCGCGCGCTCGACCGGCTGCGGGCGCAGGCCGTGCACCGGCGCAAGGAGCCGCTCCTGGTCGTGGACGACGAGATGCGGGCGCTGGCCGCCGCCGCGCAGGACCCCGGTGCGCACGTCGCCGACGAGCAGCTGCGGCTCGTCCTGACCTGCTGCCACCCGGCCCTCGCGCCCGCGGACCGCGTCGCGATGACCCTGCGCTTCGTCGTCGGGCTCACGACGGCCGACATCGCACGGCTGCAGCTCGTGCAGCACACGGCGATGTCGGCGCGGCTCACGCGCGCGAAGAAGCGGCTCGCGGCCACGGGGGTGCCGTTCGTCGTCCCGCCGCGCGAGCGCCTCGACGAGCGCCTGGACGCGGTCACGACCGTGCTCTACCTGCTGTTCACCGCCGGGTACCAGCCCGCCGACGCACCGGGCGGCCTGCGGGTCGACCTGGCGGACGAGGCCGTGCGGCTCGCGCGTGAGCTCGACGGGCTGCTCGGCGGGTCGCCGCGCGTGCGGGCGCTGCTCGCGCTCATGCTGCTGCAGCACTCGCGGCGCGACGCCCGCATCGACGACGACGGGCGGCTCGTGCTGCTGCCGGACCAGGACCGCTCCCGCTGGCACACCGCCGACGTCACCGAGGCGATGGCGCTGCTCACGGCGCTGCCCCCGCTCGACGGCCTCGCGGAGGACCACCGCCTGCAGGCGTTGATCGCGGCCGAGCACGCGACCGCGCCGACCGCGCAGGACACCCGCTGGGACGTCGTCGCCGCGCTGTACGCGCTGCTGGAGTCCCGCACGCGCTCACCCGTCGTGCGGCTGGCCCGGGCCGTCGCGGTCGCGGAGGCATCGGGTCCGGACGCGGGTGTCGCGCTGCTCGTCGGGCTCGAGGACGCGTTGCCGCAGCACCACCGTCTGCACGCCGTGCGCGGTGAGCTGCTGCTGCGTGCAGGCCGTGGCGCCGAGGCCGTCGCGGAGCTCGAGCACGCACTGACCCTCGTGCCCGGCACCGCCGAGCGCGCGCACCTGGTGGCCCGGCTGGCGGTCGCGCGGGACCTCGACGGGTAGCGGCGTCAGGCGCCGGTCGCGACCAGCACCAGCAGCGCCAGGTTGAGCACGACGACCAGCGCGACGACGACGCACAGCACGACGTGCAGCCCGGTCCCGTTGCGGTCGGCGCCCATGACGGACCGGTCGCGGCCGAGGCGTACGAGCGGGACGAGCGCGAACGGGATGCCGAAGCTCAGCACGACCTGGCTGAGCACGAGCGTCCACGTGGGGTCGGCACCGACCGCGAGCAGCACGACGGCGGGCACGATGGTCACGACCCGGCGCACGAGGATCGGGATGCGCCGGTGCAGCAGCCCCTCCATGATCGTCGCGCCCGCGTAGGCACCGACGGACGTCGACGCGAGCCCCGACGCGAGCAGCCCGACGGCGAAGGCGATGCCGACACCGGGCCCCAGGCCGGTGACGATCGCGGCGTGCGCACCCTCGATCGTGTCCGTCCCGTCGACGCCCTGCAGCCCCGACGCGGCGAGCAGCAGCAGGCCGATGTTGACGGCCCCGGCGACGACGAGCGCGACGACGACGTCCCAGCGCGTGGCCCGCAGCAGCAGACGCCGACCCTCACCCTCGGGTGCGCGGCCGTGCCGGTCGCGCACGAGGGCGGAGTGCACGTAGATCGCGTGCGGCATGACCGTCGCACCGAGCATGCCGGCGGCGAGCAGCACCGAGTCGGCACCGGCGAACCGTGGCACGAGCCCGTCGAGCACACCGCCCGCGTCGGGGGGTGAGACGGCGAGCCCGGCGAGGAAGCCGACGGTGATGACGACGAGCAGCGCGACGACGACGGCCTCGAAGCGCCGCTGCCCGAACCGGTCCTGCGTCGCGAGCAGCAGCAGGGACGCGGCCCCGACGATCACGCCGCCGAGCGGCAGCGGGACCCCGAACAGCAGGTGCAGCGCGATCGCGCCGCCGACGACCTCGGCGACGTCGGTGGCCGCCGCGACGACCTCGGCCTGCGCCCAGAACGCCAGACGAGGACCGCGTCGCAGCCGCTGCCCCAGGACCCCCGGCAGCGACTCGCCCGTGACGAGCCCGAGCTTGGCGGACTGGTACTGCACGAGCACGGCCATGACGTTCGCGGCGACGAGCACCCACAGCAGCAGGTACCCGTACCGTGCGCCGGCGGTGAGGTTGGCCGCGACGTTCCCAGGGTCGACGTAGGCGATCGCGGCGACGAACGCGGGTCCGAGCAGCACCGGCACCCGGGGTGTGCCGGTCACCCGCCGTCCAGAAGTTCGCACGTCCGAACTCTAGCGTTCGACGTTGTGCGCGCGCGCACGCCGGATCTCCCCGTGGCACGACCGCCCCGTCGAGCCTTGCCGCCCCAGCGCCGCGCCACCACGGTCACACCGCCGATGACAACCGGGCCACGGAACGCCAGCGCAGGGGGACACGTGAAGAACCGAGGCATCGCACTGCTATGACGACACGACCCCGGCGCGCCGTCCTGGCGGCCGTCCTCGCACTGTCGGGGCTGACCGCCGGGTGTGCGCCCATGCGCGACCTGGACGCTGTGGCCTTGGGTGCCGCCTCCGTCCAGGCAGGGAGCATGTTGAGTGCCGTCGAGCGCACGGTTGAGGAGAACACGTCCGCCACCGACGACGAGCTGGCCGAGCTCCTGGTCACTGCCGTGGACGAGCGGGCCGAGGCGGGATTCGAGCTCGTCGGTGCGCCGGGCCGGCGCACGACCTGGCACTCCGTGGTCAACGGCTCGGCGGACGGCCCGATCAAGGCGCAAGTGTGGGCCTCCGGATGCTTCGAGATCGTCGTCGACCGCGACGCGATACCACCCGTGACCGCCACCGACCGGCCATGCCCTGACAAGGTCATTCGGAACCTGCAGTCGAGGAACAGCGAGGAGAACATCCTGAGCATCGAGGACGTCAGGCGCGACTGAGACACCCGTACCGACACCCAGGACGGACCCCTCAGCGGGCCCACCCCCCGGCCGATCGGAAGGGCCGGGGAACGGAGGACGTCGTGGAGCAGATCGGTGCGATCGGTCGGCGCATGCTCGAGATCCGCGCGACCATCGACGCGATCGACACGTCCCGGACCACCGCGGCGGCGACGGTCACCGCCACGTCGACGTCGGCGGTGACGTCCACCGACGACGCCTTCGCCGCCGCGCTGGCCGCGGCGACCGGGACCACGGGGACGACGGCCACGTCGACGCTCCCCCAGGTCGACGGGTTCACCACCGAGCAGGTCGGCAACGCGGCCGCCGTCGTCGAGGCGGGTCGCAGCATGGGCCTGTCGCTGCGCGACCAGGCGATCGGTGTCATGACGGCCATCGGTGAGTCGTCGCTGCGGGTCCTCGACCACGGCGACACGGCCGGGCCCGACAGCCGCGGGCTGTTCCAGCAGCGCGACAACGGGGCGTGGGGCACGCTCGCCGAACGCATGGACCCGACCGCCAGCGCGCAGAGCTTCTTCCGCGCGCTGCAGCGTGTCACCGACCGCGACACGATGTCTCCCACGCTCGTGGCGCACGCCGTGCAGCGCAACGCCGACCCGCAGCACTACGCACGGTCCTGGGACGACGCGGTGGCCCTCGTCGCCCGTCTGACCGGGACCACGACCGCACAGGTCAAGTCCGGTCGCTGACGCTCACGCGGCGACAGCACGCTCCCAGGTGCCGTCGCCGACGCGTCGGAAGCCGACCCGCTGCAGGTAGTCGAGCGCGCCCGGCGGGGCGCTCGGCACGACGAGCCTGCGCAACCCGTGCGCGGCGAACACGTCCGAGTGCCGGTACACGAACTCCCCGGGCGTGAAGTCCCGGAAGCGGGGCGTCACCCAGTCCAGCGCCACGACCCCCGTGCCGTCACCGGCGTCGCGCACCAGCACGACACCGACCGTCTCGTCCCCGCGCACGACGAGGAACGCGAGGTCCTCCCCGTCCGTCATCCGCCCGTGCGCACCGACTCCCGGCACGGGCCCGTCAGTGCGGGCACCCGCGCCGTCCGCGGGGACCGTGCGGTGCGCCGCGACGTCCGCGGCGTGCACGGCGAGGACGTGCCGCAGGTACGCGTCGTCGGGGGCGACCTCGACGACCGCGTAGACGCGCTCGTCGGACCGCTCGCGGCGCAGCCGCCACAGCCAGTAGACGTCGATGACGGCGATCGCCCCGTTCATCGCCGCGAACGCCCAGATGCCGAACACGGCGTTGTACGCGGTGGCGAGCACGGCCCCCACCAGGTTCATGACCCGGAAGCGCCACACCCGCGCCTGCATGAGCGAGACGACGACCAGCACGGAACCGGCCCAGCCCACGACCTCCCACCACGGCATCCCCGCAGGCTATGCCCCCGGCACGGCCCCGGCGCGGACGCCAGGTCCCGGCGGGCGGACGAAATCAGGTCGACGCACCGGCGGGCCCGGCGGATCGTGGGACGCATGACGACCACGACCTGGTCGGTGCGCGAGGTCCCCGTGCCGACATCCCTCGAGGGTGCCGACGCGGTGCTGCTGCGCGGCATGGTGGGCGCGCAGAACGACGTCGCCCAGGCGGTGTGGGGCACCACAGACTTCGACACCACGCCGCAGCGGGCCCTGTCCCAGCTGCGCCACCAGGACTACGACCGCAAGGTCCGGCTCGTCGCGGTCGACGACGCCGCCGACCCGACGGACCCGGCACGCGTCCTGGGCACCGCACGGCTGGACCTGCCGCTGCGGGACAACACGCACACCGGCTGGCTGGACCTGTCCGTGCGACCGCCCGCGCGCGGTCGCGGCATCGGCGACGCGCTGCACGCCGCCGCGCTGGACGTCGCCCGCGAGGCGGGCCGCACGCACCTGATGACCGAGACCGAGCAGGCCGTGGAGCCGGGCCCGGGCCGGCACACGCTCGGCGCGCCGACCGGTGAGGGCCTCGTCTCCCGCGCGGACCCGTCGGTCGCGTTCGCGCTCGCGCACGGCTGGCAGCTCGAGCAGGTCGCACGGCACTCGCGCCTGACGCTGCCCCTCGACGCGGCCACGGTGCAGACCCACCGGGACACGGCGGCCGACCGCGCGGGCACCGACTACCGCACCGTGACCTGGCGGGACGTGACCCCCGACGCGCACCTCGCGCACATGGCCGAGCTGCGCACGCGCATGAGCACCGACGAGCCGACGGCCGGTCTCGACGTCCAGGAGGAGCGCTGGGACGCGGCCCGGGTCCGCGACGAGGACGCCGAGTACCTCGACCGGGACGAGCACCTGCTGACGACGGCGGTCGAGCACGTGCCGTCCGGCAGGCTCGTCGCGTACTCGCAGCTCATGGCGCCGCCGCACACCGACGCGTTCGTCTGGCAGCTCGACACCCTGGTGCTGCGCGAGCACCGCGGGCACCGCCTCGGCATGCTCGTCAAGGCCGCGCAGCTCCAGGAGCTCACCGCGTGGCGCCCGCGCGTGCGGCGGATCAGCACGTGGAACGCCCAGGAGAACCGCTGGATGCTCGCGATCAACGTCGCGCTCGGCTTCCGCCCCGCGGGCGGGTGCGGCGTCTGGCAGCGCACGCTGTAGCGCGCGCCGCGGACGGACATCAGGTCCGCGCCGCGGTCGCCGCCCGGGTCCCCCACCAGCCGGCCCAGCGGCGCCGCGCCTCGGCGAGCACGTCGTCCGGCATGCCGTACGTGGACAGCGTCGCGTCGACCGTGCCGTGCGGGGGCCGCTCCACGGGGGGTCGCACGACGAGCACGAGCAGCGACTCCGCGATGCCGTGCAGGTGGACGCCGACCTGGTGCTCGGACTTGTAGACGACCGTCCCGCCGACGCGTGACCCGTCGGGTCGGGTCGCGTCGACGTGCCCGCCGACCGGCAGTCCCCGCACACCGTGCAGGCCCGCACGGAACAGCAGCGGGTCGCGCCGGTCGCCCGCGTCGAGGCCGTGCGCGTCGAACGTGAGCCGGTCCTCGCCCGGGTGCACCCCGAGCGCGAACGCCAGCTGGTGGACCGACTGGATCCACACCTCGTCGACGTCGTCGAACACCCCGTCGAACGTCGAGAGCCCCTGGTGGCTCGCGCGGGTCACGGCGACGTGCGTCCGCGTGGGCTCGGCGTCGTGCGCAGTCACGGTCAGCCGGTCGTGGTTGCGCCACTCCAGGGATCGCGTCGTCGTGCCGTCCGCGTGGTCGTGCTCCTCGCGTACACCCGCGAGCAGGTGGGCGATCTGCGCGTCGAGGCCCTCGTGGTCCCAGCCGTACCAGCGGCGGACCAGCCGCGGGTCGCGCACGTGCTCCCACACGGTCGCGACGGGGGCGTGCACGTCGACCTGGACGATCTCACGGCGCTCGAGCGTCATGCCTGCTCACCTACCTGGGTCGGGACGGGCCCGCGGGACGACGACGGCCCGGTGCTCCGACGCTATCCCGCCAGACCGGCGACCGCAGCAGCATCGGTGCGCAGCACGACCGCGTCGCCCGGGGCGCACGTCCAGCCCGCGGGGGCGAGCGCCGTGACACGTCCGACGCCGTCGACGTCGACGACCGCCTCGGTGCGTCCGCGCCGGGAGCGCAGCACGACGACGACGCCCGTCACGGGGTCGTCCCCGTCGCTGCTCGTGCCTGCGACGACGACGAACGCACCCGCCGCGAGCGCGAGCACTCCCCCGGCGCGCAGGTGCGTCACACCGGCCGCGCGGGCGGCGGCCACGAGCGCGGCGACCGCGGCGGGGACGGCCGCACCGGGCACCGGCACGTCCACGAACGCCTCGTACCCGAGGAACTCCGCGACGGTGCGCGACGCGGGCCGTGCCCACAGCGCGGCGGGCGCCGCGACCTGCAGGAGCCGCCCGGCGGACATCACGGCGACCCGGTCGGCGACGGCGAACGCCTCGTCCTGGTCGTGCGTGACGAACAGCGCGGTCGTGGCGGTCGCGACGAGCACGTCGCGCAGGTCGTGCGCGAGGCGTTCGCGCAGCGTGCGGTCGAGCGCGGACAGCGGCTCGTCCAGCAGCAGGAGGCGGGGACGCGGGGCCAGCGCACGGGCGAGCGCGACGCGCTGACGCTCACCGCCGGACAGGGTCGCGACGTCGCGGCGCTGCGTCCCGGGCAGGCCGACGAGGTCGAGCAGCGCGGCGACGCGGGCGTCGCGTGCGGCCCGGTCGCGGCGGACGTCGCGCGGCAACCCGTACGCGACGTTCCCCGCGACGTCGCGGTGGGCGAAGAGCTGCCCGTCCTGGAACAGCAGCCCGAACCCGCGCCGGTGCACGGGCACACCGGCGACGGACACGCCGTCCCAGGCGACGTCGCCGCCCGCGAGCGGCTCGAGCCCGGCGACGGCCCGCAGCAGGGACGACTTGCCGCACCCGGACGGGCCGAGCAGCGCGACGACCTCACCGGTCGGCACGGTCAGGTCGACCCGGTCGACGGCGGGCGCCGGCGCACCGGCATACCGCACGACGACGTCGGCGACCTGCAGACCGTCGCTCACCACGCACCTCCGATCCCCGGGCGGCGCAGCCGCTCGCATACCGCCACGATGCCCGCCGTCAGTGCGGCCAGCAGCACGGACGCGGCCAGCGCGGCGCCGTAGTTGTCCGGGCCGGGGCGCGCGAGCAGGCGGAAGATCACGACGGGCAGCGTCGGGTCCTGCGGGCGGGCGAGGAACGACGTCGCGCCGAACTCCCCGAGCGACGCCGCGAAGGCGAACCCCAGCGCGAGCCCCACGGCCCGCAGCGCGACCGCCAGGTCGACGGTCGCGAGCACACGCCCGGGCCCGGCGCCGAGCGTCGCGGCGGCCTCACGCTGGCGCGGGTCGATCGCGCGCAGCACCGGCAGCACCGTCCGCACGACGAGCGGCACGGCGACGACGGCCTGCGCGACGGCGACGAGCACGGGTGACGTCCGCAGGTCGACGGGGATGCCGAGCGGCGCGTCCATCGACACGAGGAACCCGAACCCGACGGTCACGGCGGACACCCCGAGCGGCAGCATGAACAGCGCGTCGAGCCCCGCGACGGCCCGCCGGCCCGCCGCGGCGCGCGGCCGGCGCGAGACGACGAGTGCGACGAGCCCGCCGACGACCAGCGCGATCGTCGTCGCGTCGAGGGCCGTGCGCACCGACGTCCCGGCGGCCTGCCACGCGCTGACCGCGAGCGTGTCCTGCGGGACGCCGAGCGCGACGTAGTGGTCCAGGCCCCAGCCGCGCGGTGTGCGCAGCGAACGCACGACGAGGTGCAGCAGCGGCAACGCCAGCAGACCGCCGACGGTCACGGCGGTGACGACGACCGCGACGACGTCGACGGGCTCGCGCCACCGCACGGGGCGCGCCGCGGCGCCGGGGACGTCCAGGCTCAGGGCGCGCTCGGTGCGGGTCCTCGCGCGCCCGGCGACGGACAGCGCGGCGACCACGACGACGAGCTGCACGACGGACAGCACGGCCGCGGCGCGCAGGTCGAGGAACTGCGTCGTCTGGATGTAGATCTCCGTCTCGACGGTCCCGTACCGGCGCCCGCCGAGGACGAGCACCGTCCCGAACGACGTCGCGCAGAACAGGAACACCAGCGACGCGGCCGACGCGACGGCCGGTGCGAGCGCGGGCAGCGTGACCGTCGTCAGGACCCGCCACGGGGACGCGCCGAGCGCGCGGGCCGCCTGCTCGGTGCGCGGGTCGAGCCGTTCCCACATGCCGCCGACCGTCCGCACGACCACGGCGTAGTTGAAGAACACGAGGGCGAGGACGATCGCGGTGAGCGTCCCGTCGAGCCCGAGCCCGCCGAGCAGCCCGCCGTCGACGAGCAGCGAGCGGAACGCGACGCCCACGACGACGGTCGGCAGCACGAACGGCACGGTGACGAACGCCCGCAGGGCGTCCCGCCCCGGGAACCGGCACCGGTACAGCAGGTAGGCGCCCGGGACGCCGAGCAGCACCGCGCCCGCCGTCCCGAGCCCCGCCTGCGCGAGGGTCTGCCCGATCACGCGCCACGTGCGCGCCCGCGAGAACACGTCGGCGAACCCGCCCAGGTCGAGGCGCCCGTCGGCGACGAAGCCGCGCGTGACGATCTCGACGACGGGGTGCACGAAGAACGTCCCGAGGAACAGCAGCGGGACCACGACGGCCGCACCCCACGCGAGCGCCGTGCCGGACGGGACACCGCGGGGGCGGCGACGCGCCGACGCCCGCCCGGTCGGCGGGGGCCGTCCGGGCGGGCGTTCGAGCGTCGCGGTCACGTCGGGTCCGGGGCGCGGGTCAGCCGATGACCGCGTCGGACCAGGTGGTCAGCCACTGCTCGCGGTGCTCGGCGATGTCCGCCGGCGCGACCTCGAACGGCTCGTCGGCGAGCGGCGCCCACCGCGCCCAGTCCTGCGGGAGGTCGACCGACGAGCTCACGGGGTACATGTACATCGACCCGGGGATGTCGGCCTGCACGTCGTCGGACAGCAGGAAGTCCAGGAGCAGGGCCGCACCCTGCGGGTTCGCGGCACCCGCGAGGACCCCCGCGTACTCGACCTGCCGGAAGCACGTGTCGAGCAGCGCGGCCGTCGTCGGCTCGTCGCCGCCCTCGGGGACCGTGTACGGCGGGGACGACGCGTAGGACAGCACGACCGGCCGCGGACCGTCGCCGCCGCCCGCGGTGAAGTCCGTGAAGTAGGCCTCCGACCAGCCGTCGGCGACCTGCAGGCCGTTGTCCCGCAGACCCGCCCAGTAGTCGACCCACCCGTCCTGCCCGAACGCGCCGACCGTCGCCAGCAGGAACGCCAGGCCCGGCGACGACGTCACGGGGTCCGGCACGACGAGCAGGTCCCGGTACTGCGGGTCGAGCAGCGACTCGAGCGTGGTCGGCTGCGCCACACCGTGCTCGGCGAACCACGCGGTGTCGACGTTGAGGCACACGTCGCCCAGGTCGATCGCGGTGAGCGCACCGTCGTCGCCGGGGATCGCGTACTGCGCGGCGTCGGCCGCCGCGGGGGCCGTCACGTCGGCGGGCACGACGACGCCCTCGTCGAGCGCGCGCGACGCGAACGCGTTGTCGATGCCGTACACCAGGTCACCCAGCGGCGCGTCCTTGGTCAGGACGAGCTGGTTGACCAGCGCTCCGGCGTCGGCCTGCTGCACGACCTCGACCGTCAGGCCCGTCCGCTCCTCGAACGCGTCGAGCAGCCCGTCGGACAATGCGAACGACTCGTGCGTCACGAGGGTCACGGTGCCGCCCGCGGCCGTCGAGGCGTCGTCGGGCGTCGCGGCGCCGTCGGACGTGCCGATCGCCGAGCAGGCGGACAGGGCCACGAGCGTGGCCCCGGCGAGTGCGGCGCGTGCGCCGCGGTGCGTCGTCATGGTGGTGCTGGTCCTCCGTCGTCGTCGGAGGGGACCGACCCGCGCCCGCGTCACGACGACGGACGACGAGCCGGAGGAGAGAAAGCCCGACTCCCTACGCCGGTACCAACCGGATCAGGTTCGAGGGTCTGCGGCGGTCCGCACTCTCAGCGTCCTCGCACCGGTCGCCCGGCGCCTGACGCTCCCCTGTCGTTCACGGGCGATCCTATCCCCGCCGTGGCGCCCGACCTGTGCGGGGGCCCGATCGCGGGTAGCGTCCGTGCCGGTGGACGACGGGTCCGCACGACGGGAGGCCGGGATGTCGGACGACGAGCAGAAGCAGTCGATGCTCGCGAAGATCGTGGGCGCGGGCGTCGCGCTGGCGGCGGCGTGGGCGGTGCAGAAGATCATCGACACGGCGTGGCAGAAGACGCGCGGGCACAAGCCGCCGGCGGCGGACTCGACCGCCGACGACATCAAGTTCTCCGAGGTCGCGGCCGCCGCGGCGATCACCGGTGCGGCCGTCGCGGTGTCCCGCGTGCTCGCGACCCGCGGCACGGCCAAGTTCGCCGGGCGCGTCAACCGCAACCGGCTCCCCCTCCCCGACTGACCGCCACCGCGCGGGCAACCTGCCCGTCGACGTCCCCGCGGTTGCCGACCGCGACTCGTCGCGAGGTCCGCAGGCGGGTCCCTGGGAAGTCGTGAAGCGTTCATCGCGGATTCCGGCATCAACGCTTCACGCGAACCCCGGCACCGCCGCTCGGCACCCGCGCGCGTCAGGCGCTGCCGTCGTCGGCGCCCTCACCGCGGGGCTGGGACGCCGACAGGTCACGGCTCAGCTCGTCGACGACGAGCAGGTCGTTGCGCACCTTGCCGGTGCGGAACCCGGCCCGGCCGACCATGTGCGCGGCCACGGGCGCGGTGAGCATCTGGAAGATCGCGACGAGCACGAGCGCCCACACGGCCCCGCCCTCGCGCAGCCGCAGCGCGAGGCCCACGAGCACGAGGATCAGGCCGAGCACCTGCGGCTTGGTGCCGGCGTGCATGCGCGCCAGCAGGTCGGGGAACCGCAGCGCACCGACGCCCGCGGCGAACGCGAAGAACGCACCGCCGAGCAGGCAGATGATCGAGACGGTGTCGGCGACGGCCGTCCACTGGTCCTGCGTCATCGCGTCTCCTCGTCCGCCGGGCCCCCGTGGTGCTCGGGGTCAGGCTCGTCCTCGACGGTGTCCTCGGTGCTCTCCGCCACGGGCTCGACGGGCGGGTCGGGGACCTCGCCGCCGTCACCGGCACCGTCGGCGACGGCCGGACCGGCGGTCGCCGCGGACGCCTTGGCCGCCTCCGCGGCGGCCCGGCGCCGGGCACGACGCTCCTCTTCCTCCTCCTGCTCGAGGCGGCGCTTCTCGGCCTCCTCGGCGGCGACCTCCTCGCGCGTGCGCACGCGGCCCTCACCCTCGGGCTCGACGGACGCGAACCGCGCGACCGTCACCGACCCGACGAAGCCGACGAGCGAGAGCACGACGAGCAGCGGCACGACGTCCGCGCGCCGGAAGTACGCGGCGTACAGCGCGACACCGGCGATCATCGTCGTCACCACGATGTCGAGCGCGACGGTCCGGTCGAGCATCGACGGACCACGCTCGGCGCGCATGATCGCGAACAGCGCACCGAACGTCAGCAGCACCGCGCAGACCACCACGACCACGTCGAACGGGCTCACGAGGCCGCCACCTCCCGGGCGCGGCCGGAGCGCGGCAGCCCCGCCTCGGCCAGCTCGTCGTCGGACGCGAGCGCGCGCAGCACACGCGCCTCCTGGTCGAGCACCGCCTGCCGGGCCGCCTCGATGCCGCCGCTGGTCCCGACGTCCAGCACGTGCACGTACAGCCGACCCGTGAGGCGGTGCGCCTCGACGATGATCGAGCCGGGCACGAGCGAGACGAGCTCCGCGGTCAGCGTGAGGTACAGGTCGGAGTGGCTGCGCAGCTGCACGCAGATGACGGCACCGCGCGGCGTGTACCGGGGCCGCAGCGCGACGAGGCTGACCTCGAAGGACGCCTTGACCAGGTCCACCGCGAACCGGCCGAGCAGCACGAGCAGCGCACCGGGGTGCACACGCCCGTGGAAGTCGACCGGCGTCATGCGCAGACCGGTCGTGACGACCGTGCCGAGCAGGAGGCCGTTGACGACGTTGCCCCACGTGATGTCGCCCCACAGCAGGACCCACACGGTGGTCAGCCACAGGACCGTCGCCCACTGGAAGCGCCAACCGGTGCGGCGCGGGTGCAGGCTCATCCCTCACCCCCGTCGTCGTGCGCCCCGGCGTCGGCGTCGTGCGCGGCGGCGTCCTCCGCGGCGTTCTGGGACTCGCCCTCGCCGCGCTCGCCGTCGGGCAGGACGGCCTGGATGTACGTCCGGTCCGACAGCGTGCTCGCGGCCCGCTCGGTGTACGCGTACAGCGGGCCGGCGAAGACGGTCAGCGCGAGGCTCACCCCGACGAGCGCCGCGGTCGGCGCGATCATCAGCACGGGCACGCGGTTGGCCGGCAGCTCCTGCGGCGGGGACTGCCAGAACGCCTTGTTCCACGCCTTGATGAGCGCGTACAGCGTCAGCAACGAGGTCACCACGGACCCGACGACGACCGTGTACGCCAGCGGTGTCCCGAGCTGGACCCCGGCCTCGAGCAGCCCGACCTTGCCGAGGAACCCGGAGAACGGCGGGATGCCGCCCAGGTTCATCGCGGGCACGAAGAACAGCACGGCCAGCACCGGCGCCATCTTCGCCAGACCACCCAGGCGGTCGAGCGACGTCGTCCCGCCGAAGCGTTCGACGAGGCCCACGACGAGGAACAGCGTGGTCTGCACGGTGATGTGGTGGGCGACGTAGTAGATCGCGGCCGTCCACCCGTGCGTCGAGCCCAGCGCGACACCGAACACCATGTAGCCGATGTGGCTGACCAGCGTGAACGACAGCAGACGTTTGACGTCGTCCTGCGCGACGGCACCGAGGATCCCGACGACCATCGTCGCGAGCGCGACCCACATGAGCACGTCGTCGAGCTGCCCGCCGGGGAACAGCAGCGTCTGCGTGCGGATGATCGCGTACACGCCGACCTTGGTGAGCAGGCCCGCGAACACCGCGGTCACGGGGGCGGGCGCGGTCGGGTAGGAGTCCGGCAGCCACGCGGACAGCGGGAACACGGCCGCCTTGATGCCGAACGCGAGCAGCAGCATCGACTGCAGCACGAGGCGCACGCCCGGGTCGATCTCGGGCAGGCGGATCGCGAGCTGCGCCAGGTTCACGGTGCCCGTCGCCGCGTAGACCCCGGCGATCGCGACGAGGAACAGCACCGAGGACAGGATCGCCACGACCACGTAGATCGTCCCCGCGCGGATGCGCTCGGTCGTCCCCGAGAGCGTGATGAGCACGTACGACGCCGCGAGCAGGATCTCGAAGCCGACGTAGATGTTGAACAGGTCGCCGGACAGGAACGCGTTCGCGACACCCGCCGACAGCACGAGGTACGTCGGGTGGAAGATCGAGATCGGTGCGAACCGCTCGCCGTCCTCACGGCTCTGGGCCAGCGAGTACACCAGGACGCACAGGATCACGACGGACGACACCGTCAGCATGAGCGCCGACAGGCGGTCCGCGACGAGGTTGATCCCGACGGGTGCCGCCCAGTCGCCGACCTCGACGACGACGGGCCCGGAGTCCGCGAGGACCAGCAGCGCCGCCGCGACGACGGCCACGAGGGACAGCGTCACGAGCGAGACGATGCGCTGCAGGCGCGGGCGCTTGTACAGCGCGAGCGCCAGCCCTGCGCCCGACAGCGGCAGCACGACGGGCAGCGGGACGAGCCAGCTCCAGTCGGTCATCGTCCCTCCCTCGCGTGCGTGTCGTCGGTGCGCGGCGGCGGCCGTTCGGAGGGCGCCTCGTCGAGCGCCTCACCCTCGTCCGTCTCGTCGCGGGCGCTCGCGGCCTCCTCGTCGAGCGTCTCGCCGTCGGACTCGGTGTCGTCGTCCTCGAACGCGCGCTCGTCACGGGCCGCGAGCCGCGCGATGCGCTTGTCCTCGACGTCGTCCTGCACCTCGTCGTGCCGGTGCATCTGCCACGAGCGGTACGCCATGGCCAGGAGGAACGCCGTGAGGCCGAGCGTGATGACGATCGCCGTGAGGATCAGCGCCTGCGGCAGCGGGTCGCTCATGGGCCGGTCCGACTGGACCCCGACGATCGGCGGGCTGCCCGCCGCGCCGCCCGCCACGAGGATCAGCAGGTTCGTGCCGTTCCCCAGCAGGACGATCCCCAGCAGGATGCGCGTGAGGCTGCGCTCGAGGACGAGGTACACGCCGACGGTGAACAGCACCGCGATCGTCACGACGAACACGAGGTTGGGGCTCATGACGACGTCGGTCACGGGACCACCGCCTCTCCGCTGCCGCCGAGGTCGCGCGGCACGGCGGAGGGCTGCACCGCGGCGGACCGCCCGCGGGCCAGCGCGAGACGGTCGTCCCCGCCGATCGCGTCGTCCGCCACGTCGTCCTCCCCGGACTCGGCGCGCCGGTCGATCTCGGCGCCCAGGCTGCGCAGGATGTCGAGCACCAGGCCGACGACGACGAGGTAGACACCCACGTCGAAGAACAGGCTCGTGACGAACTTGACCTCGCCCCAGATCGGGACGTGGAACGTGAAGATCCACGACTCCAGCACGGTCCCGCCGACGAGCAGGGCCGCGAGCCCGACGCCCGCGGACAGGAACAGGCCCGTGCCGAGCAGCACACCGGGCTGCACGGGTGCGGCCTCACCGAGCTCGTAGCGCCCGCCGGCGAGGTACCGCACGGCCAGCGCGATGCCCGTCACGAGCCCCGCGGCGAACCCGCCACCCGGCTGGTTGTGCCCGCTGAACAGCAGGAACGCGGAGTACACGATCATCGTGTGGAACAGCAGCCGCACGACCACCTCGAAGATCACCGACCGGCGCTGCGGTGCGACGGTGCGGCCCGCGCGCAGCCACTCGCGCGCCCGCGACCCCACGGCGCGCGTCCCGCGGGCGGGTGTCGGCGGCGGGGTCGGCTCCCCCGGTGCGGGCAGCGTGACGCGCCCGCCGGGACGGCGCAGGGTCGACATGGGGTCGGGGGTGCCGCCCCACACCGCACGGTCCGCCGGCGCGTCGCGCTCCCGGAAGATCCGCCCGCTGCGTGCCGAGAGGAACACGAGCGACGCGACGCCCGTGGCCGCCACCAGCAGCACCGAGATCTCGCCCATGGTGTCCCATGCGCGGATGTCGACGAGCGTGACGTTGACGATGTTCTTGCCGCCGCCGAACTCGTACGCCTCGGTCGCGAAGTCGGCGGACACCGGCGCGTGCACGCGCGCCGACGGCGCGACCAGCGCGACGCCCGCGACGACCAGGCCCACGGCGACCGCGACGGCGAGGCGCACCCAGCGCGACGTCGCCAGGGGCCGGTCGGAGAAGTACGGGGGGAGGCGGCGCAGCACGAGCACGAACACGACGAGGGTGATCGTCTCGACGAGCACCTGCGTGACCGCGAGGTCCGGTGCGCCGTACAGCAGGAACATGCCCGCGGTCGCGTACCCGCTGATCCCCGCGAGGATGACGGCCTTGAGCCGGCGCCGGGCCCGCGCGACGAGGATCGCCGCGGTGATCGTCGCGGCCGCGAACACGGTCTGCGCGGCGTAGTCCCAGGCCCGCACCTCGGTCGGCAGGCGCGTGCCGAACACGAGCGCGGAACCGACCGCCGCGACCCACGTGGTCAGGATGATCCCCAGGTAGAGGGGCAGCGAACCGCGCTGGGTGATCGCGGTGACGTCGGCGGCGAGGTCGTCGAGCTTGCGCATCATGCGGCGGTAGCTCAGGTCCGCCTCGAGCACGTGCGGGACCCGCGCCTGCCAGCGCTCGACCTTGTCGCGTGCGAGGAACAGCAGCGCGCCGACGCCCAGGATGCCGAGCGTCAGCCACAGCACGAGCCCGAACCCGCCCCACAGCAGCAGGTGCCCGGGCTCGCCGACCGGGTACGTCGCGGCGTACGGCGCGAGCAGGTGCTCGCCGAGCTGCGGCAGCAGCGCGACGAGCAGGCCGAGGAACGCCAGGACCAGCGCGGGCGCGGTCAGCAGGAACGACGGGCGCGTCACCGACGCGGGCTCCACCGACTCGTCGCCCCCGGCCGCGAGCGACGTCGTCGTCGCGACCCCGTCGTCGTCGTGCGTCTTGCTCTGCGGCACCAGCGCGGGCTTCGTCGCGAACGCGCCCCACCACAGCCGCAGGCCGTACGCGACCGTGAGCGCGGATCCCACGACGACGGCGCCGAGGACGATCCAGCCGATCGTGCCGTCCTCGAGGTGCGCGACCGCCTCGAGGCCCGCCTCCTTGGCGACGTACCCGGCGAACGGCGGCAGGCCGATCATCGAGGCGGTCGCGAGCCCGCCCGCGAGCGCCGTCCACGGCAGTGCCTTGCCCACACCCGACAGGCGGCGCAGGTCACGCGTGCCGCACGCGACGTCGACGGTCCCGACGACGAGGAACAGCGCGGCCTTGAACATCGCGTGCGCACCGAGCATCGCCAGGCCGGCCAGGGCCGTGGCCTGCGTGCCGAGCCCGACGAGCAGCACGATGAGCCCGAGCTGGCTGACGGTGCCGAACGCGAGGACGAGCTTGAGGTCGTGCTGGCGCAGCGCGCGGTACCCGCCGAGGACGAGGGTGCCGGCGCCCAGCACGACGATCGTCCAGCGCCACACCGGCAGCTCGGAGTACGCGGGGGCGAACCGGGCGACCAGGTAGACCCCGGCCTTCACCATCGCCGCGGCGTGCAGGTACGCGCTGACGGGGGTCGGCGCGGCCATCGCGGCGGGCAGCCAGAAGTGGAACGGGATGAGCGCGGACTTGGTCGCCGCGCCCGCGAGCAGGCACACGACGGCCGCGACGACCGCGGTGCTGGCCTGCGGCGGGTCCGCCATGATCGCGGACATCGAGTACGTGCCCGCCGCGTGCGCGAGGATCACGACGCCCACGAGCATCGCCAGCCCGCCCGCGGTCGTCACGATGATCGCCTGCATCGCCGCGCGCCGGCTCGCCTTGCGGTCCGCGTAGTGGCCGATGAGCAGGTACGACGTGACCGTCGTGAGCTCCCAGAACACGAACATCAGCAGCATGTCGTCGGCCGTGACCAGACCGAGCATCGACCCCGCGAACGCCGTGAACACCCCGCCGAACCGGCCGAGCCCCGACGCCGTCGGGGAGAAGTAGGCCGCGCAGTACACGAGCACGAGCGCGCCGACCCCGCCCACGACGATCGTCATGAGCCACGACAGGGTGTCGAGGCGGAAGCTCAGCTCGAGACCCAGCGCGGGGATCCACTCGACGCTCTGCGCGGGCCCGTTCCCGGCCTGGACCTCGCTCGTCCAGGTCACCGCCCACACGGCCGCCGACGCGGGTGCGAGCGCGAGCGCCCAGAACGCGCGTCGACCCCACAGGCGGAACAGCACGGGCGCGACGAGGGCCGCTGCGAGGTGGATCGCCAGCAGCAGCAGCACGTCCGGCTCCGTCCTGTCGGGGCGGGTGGTCGGTCGGTCGTCGCCCGTCCCGTCGTCGGCGACGGGACGGTGGGCCGGCGCGCCGCACGGTCGCGGTGCCGGACCCGGGAGAAGGTGAGGTGCGACCACGCACGACGCGAGCAGCCGGGCACGGTCCGACGTCCGAAACGTACCGGTACGAAGGTCCGTGCTGGTCAGCGCGCCGTGGTGGGTGCGGGGGACGTGGTGATCCTACCAACCGCGAGCACCGGACCCGGGCCCCGTCCGCGTCCGCCGCACGAACGTGCGCGACGTCACGTCCGACCGCCTCCCCCGGACCACCGTCCCCGTGAGACAGAGGATCTCCGCATCTGTGGTGCGCAGATCCTCTGCCTCGCGGGGCTGCCGGGGGGTGTGGTGGGGTGGGCGACGTGACGCGTGACGCGTACGTCGTCGGGGCCGGACCCAACGGGCTCGCAGCCGCCGTCACGCTCGCGCGCGCCGGGCTGTCGGTCGTCGTCCTGGAGGCCGCGGACGAGCCGGGCGGCGGCGTGCGCTCGCTGCGCCGCGACGGTGCGACGTTCGACCGGTACTCCGCGGTGCACCCGCTCGCGCTCGCGTCCCCGTTCTTCCGCGCGTGGGGCCTGACGGACCGCGTGCCGTTCGTCGTGCCCGACGTCGCGTACGCGCACCCGCTGGGGGCGAGGGCCGCGGTCGCGTACCGCGACCTGGGCAGGACGGCGCAGGACCTGGGCACCGATGGCGCGGCCTGGCGGCGGACGTTCGGGCCGCTCGCCGCGCGGGCCGACGACGTCACACGGGTCGCGCTGTCGCCCGTCGTCCGCGTCCCCGACGACCCGCGGGCCCTCGCGACCCTGGGTGCTGCCGTCCTGCGCACGTCGCGGTACGGGCTCGGGCCGGGCGGCGCTCCTCCCCACCTGCCGGATCCCGCGGGCGGCTTTCGCGGTGACGCGGCGCGCGCGCTGCTCGCCGGGGTGCTCGCGCACGCGGGGCAGCCG
>JAFAEH010000189.1 GCA_023424135.1 Actinomycetes bacterium
GGCGGGAGCGGGCGCTGCGGCGGGAGCGGGAGCGGGAGCGGACACGGCGGCGGGAGCGGGCGCAGGTGCGGCGACGGGTGCGGGTGCCACCGGGTCCGGTGCCGCGGCCGTCTGCGGGTCGGGCTGCTCGGCGCGCACGGCCTCGACGCGCGCCACGACCGCGTCGACCTCCACGTCACCCTCGGTGCCGTCCCGCTCGATCGCCGCCAGCAGGTCGCGCACGCGGTCGACCATCGCCAGGAGCACGTCGGTGGTGCGCTGGTCCATCGAGCGACGACCGTCGCGCAGCTCCACCAGGAGGCTCTCGCCCGCGTGGGTCAGCCGCTCGAGCCGGCCGAACGCGAGGAACCCGCTGGTGCCCTTGATGGTGTGGATCGTGCGGAAGATGCTGGACAGCAGCGGACGCGACCCGGGCTGCTCCTCGAGCGCGACCAGGTCGCGGTCGAGCTGGTCGAGGTTCTCCTGCGACTCGACCAGGAACTCGCGGACGATCTCGTCGATGTCGTCCATGTCCACCTCCCGCACGCGCACCGGGTGCGTACGCACCCACGGCACCCACATCGGCAGGTGCGCGCGGCTGCTGAGGCGTCCGGGGACGGCTCGGCCGACGACGACGTCAGTCGGTGTCGGTGCCCGGGTCGGGGGTCGCGGCCGGCAGCAGCCCGCGCAGCGCGTCCGCGGCCGCGTCGTTCGCCTCGACAGCCGCGGCGTTCTCCGCCCGCACCGCGTCGAGGACCTCGCTGCGGTGCACCCGGACGTGCCGCGGGGCGTCGATCCCCAGCCGCACGCCGTCGGAACGTACCTCGAGCACGGTGACGACCACGTCGTCCCCGATGACGACGCTCTCGCCGACGCGACGGGTGAGCACGAGCATGCGGCGACACTACCTCCCGTCGGCGACCGACCGGGTGACGCGCTCACACGAGCGCGGCGTCGAGCTCCTGCCCGAGCGCGGCGGCCCACACCAGGCGGGAGGCCGGCACACCGTCCACCCAGGCCACCGGGAGCCCGATCTCGAGGACGGTCCCCGGCGCCCGCGTGTCGAGCAGCCCGTGCACGGCGAGCGCGTCGACCGGACGCTCGGCGCCGAGCGCGGCGACCCACGCGGCCGCGTCGGCCGGCTTGGTCCGCGCGTCGAGGACGGCCCACACCTGGTCCGGGCCCAGCGCGGCGAGCACGCGGGCCGCCTGCGCCCGGTCGTGCGGGTCGGTGCCGACCGTGACCGTGACGACCCGCGGGGGTCCGTCACCCCGGACGAGCGGGGGGACGCCCGCGGACGGGTCGACGTCGAGGACGCTCGCGTCGGGCAACCGCCAGCGCACCGCGAGGGTGCGGGCGACGACCCGCGGGCCGTCCCCCTCGCCCACGACGGCGAGGACCTGACCGGTGCCGCGCGGGGCCGTGGGTGGCTGCGGCAGCCGGCCCAGCACGGCCGCGAGGGTGACCGGCTCGGGGTCGAGCAACGACGTGGGCACCCCGAGTCGCACGAGCTCGGCACGCAGCCGCGCGGACCCGGGGGCCGCCTCGGCGGCCCGGGCGGCCACGGCACCCGTCGGCGGTGCCTGACGCGGGGCCGGGACGACGACGTCGGGTGCGGGCAGCCCGACGAGCGTGCGCACCTGGTCGAGCACGGCCGCGAACTCCTGCGAGGAGGTCGACACGTCGCCGCGCGAGGAGACGGGCGGTGCCGTGAGCGCACCGGCGGCCGAGTCGGCGGCGTCCGCGGCCTCCAGCAGGTCGTCCATGCCGGTGGCACCACGGCGCAGGGTCGGGTGGTGCGCGAACGCCTGGGTGGACCGCTCGGGCTCGTCGGGGACGTCGACGGTCATCTCGAAGGTCTCCTTGGCGAAGAACCCCGCGAAGCCGCCCGTGCGCACCCGCTCGGCACGCACGATGCGTGCCCGGTGGCCGAACTGCTCGCGGACGTGGGCGACGAGCTCGCCCAGGTCGGGTCCCTCAAGCAGCAATCGCGTGGTCACCGTTCACCACCCCTGCGGTGTCGACCCGGACGCCCGCGGCCGTGACCTCGGTGTACGACAGGACGGGCAGGCGTGCGTCGGCGAGCGCGACGAGCCGGCGCAGCGCGGGCCGGATCGCCGGGGAGCACGCGAGCACGACCCCGCGTCCCTCCGCCTCGGCCCGTGCGACGGCCGCGCGCAGCTGGGACAGCAGCGTGTCGAGACGCTGCGGGTCGACGACGAGCTGGCTGCCCTGCTCCCCCGGGCGCACGCTCTCCGCGAGCTGGTGCTCCAGCAGCGGGTCGAGCGTCAGGACGCGCAGCGCACCGTCCTGCACGTACGGTGCCGCCAGCGCGGGCCCGAGGGCACCGCGTGCGGCCTCGACGAGACCCTCCGGGTCGGTCGAGACCCGGGCCCGCAGGGTCAGCGCCTCGTAGATCCGCCCCAGGTCGCGGATCGCGACCTGCTCGTTCAGCAGCCCCTGCAGGACGCGCTGCACCTCACCCAGCGACAGCAGCGACGGCACGAGCTCCTCGACGACCGACGGGTTGACCTGCTTGACGCCCTCGGTGAGCACGCGCACGTCCTCCCGGCCGAGGAGCCGCGCGGCGTGCTGGTGGACGAGCGAGGACAGGTGCGTGACCAGCACCGAGACGCGGTCGACGACGGTCGCGCCGGCGATCTCCGCGGCGTGCCGTAGCTCGGCCGGGACCCACTTGCCGGGCAGGCCGAACACGGGCTCGGAGACCGCCGTGCCGGGCAGCGCGGCGAGGTCGTCGCCCAGCGCGAGGACCCGACCGGCGGGGGCCTGGCCGCGGCCCACCTCGACCCCCGCGACGCGCACCACGTAGGTCGAGGCGGGCAGGTCCACGCTGTCGCGGGTGCGCACGGGCGGGACGACGATGCCGAGCTCGAGGGCGATCTTGCGCCGCAGCGAGCGCACCCGTGCCAGCAGGTCCTGGTCGGGGCCGGAGCCGACGAGGTCGACGACGTCGGGGGCGAGCAGGATCTCGAGGGTGTGCACCCGCATCTGCTCGATGAGCTGCTCCGGGCTGTCGGGCGACGGTGCGGCCACCTGCTCCGCGTCCTGCGTCGCGACCGCCTCCTTCGCCGCGGCCTTCTCCCGCGCGCCGGCTCGCTGCCCCGCCAGCAGCAGCACCCCGCCGACCAGCAGGAACGGCACCTTCGGCATCCCCGGCAGGAGCGCGAGCGCGACGGCCGCCCCGCCCGCGATCATCAGGGCCATGCGGGACTGCGTGAGCTGGCTCGCGGCTGCGGTGCCCATGTCACCCTCGGCCGTGGCGCGGGTCACGACGATGCCCGTGGACACCGACAGCAGGAGCGCCGGGATCTGCGTGACCAGGCCGTCACCGACCGACAGCAGGCTGAACCGCTCGATCGCCTCGCCGGGCGCCATCCCCATCTGCACCATGCCGATGACGAACCCGCCGACGAGGTTGATGACGGTGATGACGATGCCGGCGATCGCGTCGCCCTTGACGAACTTCGACCCACCGTCCATGGCGCCGTAGAAGTCGGCCTCGGCGGCGATCTCGGCGCGGCGACGACGGGCCTGGTCCTCGTCGATCAGACCGGAGTTGAGGTCGGCGTCGATCGCCATCTGCTTGCCGGGCATGGCGTCCAGCGTGAAGCGGGCGCCGACCTCGGCGACGCGGCCCGCACCGTTGGTGATGACGACGAACTGGATGACGACGAGGATGAGGAAGATCACCAGGCCGATGACGAGGGACCCGCCGACCACGAAGTGCCCGAACGCGTCGATGACCTGACCGGCGAACCCGTCGCGCAGCACCAGGCGGGTGCTCGCGACGTTGAGCCCGAGCCGGAACAGCGTGAGCACGAGGATCAGCGACGGGAACACCGAGAAGTCGAGGGGCTTGCTCACGTACATGCTGGTGAGCAGCACGACGAGGGACAGCGTGATGTTCACGACGATGAGCACGTCGAGCAGCTGGGACGGCAGCGGCACGACGAGCAGCAGCACGATGCCGACGACACCGGCGGGCACCGCGAAGCGGGCGACGGAACGGTTCTGCACGGTCAGCTCCTGGGGGCGTCGGCGGCGCGGGGGCGCCGACCTCGGGTCGGTATCGGGGTGCCGGGGTCCAGCGCGGGTCCACCGGGCATCCGGTGCTGCCCGGCGCTCGCGCCGCGGCGGCGCAGCGCCATCACGAAGGCGAGCACCCGGGCGACGGCGGTGAACAGCTGCGCGGGGATCTCCTGGCCGACCTCGCACGCGGCGTGCAGCGCCCGGGCCAGGGGGACGTCCTCGACGAGCGGCACGCGGTTCTCGGACGCGAGCTCACGGATGCGGGCGGCGATGGTCCCGGCGCCCTTCGCGACGACGCGGGGTGCACCCGTGCCGGGCTCGTAGCGCAGCGCCACGGCGACGTGCGTCGGGTTGACCATGACGACGTCGGCTGTGGCGACCTCGGCCATCATGCGGTTGCGGCTCATCCGGGCCTGCCGGGCACGGATCTGGCCCTTGACGAGCGGGTCGCCCTCGGTCCGCTTGTGCTCCTCCTTGATCTCCTGCTTGGTCATCCGCGTGGACTTGCGGTTGCGCCGCAGGACGACGACGAGGTCGATGAGCGCGAGACCGATGCCGGCGGCGATCCCGCCGCGCAGGAGCGTGGCGGTGCCGGACCCGGCGGCGTCGAGCACGGCCGACAGCGGCAGGACGCCCGACGCCATGAGCGTGGGCACCATCGCCTGGACCCCCAGGTACAGGACCCCGGCGACGGCGAGCGTCTTGAGCAACGTCTTGACGCCCTGCCACAGGGCCTGCGGGCCGACGAACCGCTTGGCAGCCGCGGCGGGCTTGAGGTGGTCGAAGCGGGGCTTCATGCTGCGGAACGTGATGCCGCCCTGCGCGGCCGCGACCACGACGGTCACGAGCACGAGCACGACGAACATGGGGGCGAGGGTGGCCCCGGCGGAGGTCAGCGCGTCGCGCAGCACCTGGACCGTCTGCGCGGGGTCGGCGGAGACCGCGACGGCCCGCACCTGGGCCATCTGGTCGGTCGCGGCACCCTGCGCGCGGGACAGCACCCCGGGCAGCATGACGGCCGCGGCGCCCAGGCCCACCCACGCCGACAGGTCCTGCGAGCGCCCGAGCTGACCCTTGCGGCGGACCTCCTTGAGCCGCTGGGGTGTGGCCTTCTCGCTGCGCTCACCGCCCCCGCCGCCGCTCACCGCAGGACCTCCGGGACGATGCGCGCGGCGTCCTGCGACAGCGCCGACAGGATCGCGGGCAGCGCGAGCAGCGCGAAGCCCGCGAGGGTCAGGGTCAGCAGGATCTTCAGCGGGAAGCCCAGCGCGAACGCGTTCAGCGCGGGCGAGACGCGGGTGAGCAGGCCGAGCCCGACGTCGGCGAGGAACAGCACGACGAGCAGCGGGCCGGCGATCTGCAGCGCGGCGACGAACATGTCGGTCAGCCCGTCGGTGACGCTCTGGCCGTAGGCGGCGGTCGAGAACACGGCACCGAGCGGGAGCGCGTCGAACGTGCGCACGAGCCCGCCGACGACGAGCTGGTACCCGTCGGAGGCGAACAGGAGCACGACCGCGAGCAGCTGGTAGAGCCGTGAGAACTGGGCGCCGTTCGTCATGCTCATCGGGTCGAACGCCATCGCGATCTGGAACCCGCCGAACAGGTCGACCAGCGAGCCCGCGGACTGCACGGCCGCGAACACCAGGTAGACGAGGAACCCCGTGGCCGCGCCGACGAGCGCCTGCAGCGCGAGGTTGCCGACGAACGCGCCGGTGCTCGCCGAGACGACGGGCTCGAGGCGCGGCGCGACCGCGAGGGCCAGTCCCGTGCCGAGCGCGACCTTCACGGAACCCGGCACGCCGCGCTGGGCGAAGGGCGGGGCGACGACGAGGAACGCGATCATGCGCACGGCCGCGAGCAGGGTGGTCTCGACCGCGGCGAGCGGCAGCGTGACGGCGACGGGGTCCACGGGGCCCTCACCCGCCCACCAGGGACGGGATGCGGTCGTACAGCTCGTGCGTGAACGTCACGAGCTCGGCGATCATCCAGTGCCCGGCGATCAGCAGGGCCGCCGCGGCGGCGACGGCCTTGGGCACGAACGAGAGCGTGACCTCCTGGATCTGCGTCACGGACTGCACGAGCGAGACGGCGAAGCCCACGACGAGCGCGGTCACCAGCACGGGCGCGGCGAGCTTGGCGGCGAGCACGAGTGCGTCGAGCGCGATGTCGAGGACGGCGTTGGTGTCCATCTACCCGCCCCCGGTGTAGGAGCCGACGAGCGACGTGACGACCAGCCCCCAGCCGTCCACCAGCACGAACAGCAGCAGCTTGAACGGCAGGGACACCATGACGGGCGGGAGCATCATCATGCCCATCGCCATGAGCGCGGCCGACACGACGAGGTCGATGACGAGGAACGGCACGAAGATGACGAAGCCCATGATGAACGCGGCCCGCAGCTCGGACAGCAGGAACGCGGGGGCCAGCACCGTGAACGGCACGTCGTCGATCGTCTCCGGGTTGGGCCGGTCGGCCGCGCGCGTGAGCAGCGCGATGTCCTCCTCGCGCGTGTGCGACGCCATGAACTCGCGCAGCGGCTGCTGACCGGCGTCCACGGCCTGCGTGAACGTCAGGGTCCCGTCGAGGTAGGGCTGCACCCCGGCCTCGTTGACGCCGCTGATCACGGGCGTCATGACGAACAGGGACAGGAACAGCGCGATCCCCGCGAGCACCTGGTTGGGCGGGACGCCCTGCAGGCCGAGCGCGTTGCGGGTCAGCGAGAGCACCACGAGGATCTTCGTGAAGCTCGTGGTGAGCAGGATCAGCGACGGCGCGACGGACAGCAGCGTGATGCCGAGCAGCACGACGATCGAGCTGCTGGGTGTGCCGTTGATGCCGTTGACCTGCACGCTGACCTCACCCGCGGTGTCGGGGGCGGTCGGTGCGTCGGGCGGCGTCGGGCCGACGGCCGCGTGCGCCTGACCGGCGAGCGCGATCTGCACGACGGCGAGCGCGAGCAGGACGCCGACGAGCACGAGGACCGGCCGCAGGCGCGCCACGGTGATCGGCGCGCGCCTCATCGCCGCACCGTGCGGTCCTGCAGCGCCCGGACGGTCGCCCGCCACGTGGCCGGGGACAGCACGGAACCACCGAGCGCGCCTGCGCCGGCCGGTGCGGCGCCGGACGCGTCCTCGGCCGCGGGGCGCGGCGCGGGCACGTCCCCGCCGACGGGTGCCGGGGCCTCGGCGACGGGACGCAGCTCGGTCAGCATCGTCACCTGCTGCTCGGCGAAGCCCACGAGCAGACGCCTGCTGCCGACCGCGACCACGGCCACGCCCGACCCCCGCGTGAGCGTCTGCCGGTCGACGACCCGCACCGACGGCTCACGGTCGTCGCGCGCCGGGCGCGACGCACCGAGACGGCGCGCCAGGTACCAGACCAGCCCGACGACGCACGCGAGCGAGAGCAGCACGCGGCCGACCAGCAGCAGCTCGTCCATCAGACGTCGTCCGGCCCGCTGACGATCTCCGTGATGCGGATCGCGAAGTCCTCGTCGACGACGACGACCTCACCGCGCGCGACGAGCCGGCCGTTGACGACGACGTCGGCGGGGCCGCCCGCGGCGCGGTCGAGCTCGAGGACCGTGCCGGGCGTCAGGTCGAGGACCTCGCGCAGCGGCAGGCGCGCCCGTCCGAGCTCGGCGGTGAGCGTGAGCTCGACGTCGTACAGCGCGCGCAGCGCGGCACCACGCTGCGTCGGGACGGCGGCGGGCCGCGCCGCCGGGGCACGGCGCGCGCGCACGACGAGCCACGCG
>JAFAEH010000199.1 GCA_023424135.1 Actinomycetes bacterium
GCGCACGAGCGCGGTGCCCGTCTCGCGCGCCGAGCACCCGGCGGCCCCGCCGCCGTCGCTCCCGCAGCACCTGCCGCCGCTGGGGCACGACGCACCGTCGGTCCAGCCGAGCTTCGTCGACGAGCACGAGACGTGGGACGAGGGCCTGGGCTTCGCCGACGACCCGTTCGCGTTCGTCGAGGAGGAGCCGCGCAGACGGTTCGACCCGACGGCGCTCGTGCTGGTGGTCGTCGGCATCGCCGTGCTCATCGGCCTGGTCTTCGCCGCCCGCTCGTTGTTCACCTCGCCGGGTGGCGGCGACACGGCTGCCCCGCAGGAGACGACCGCGACGACCCCCGACGCGAGCCCGACCGACGAGACGGGCGAGGACGAGACCCCCGCCGGCGAGGACGAGGAGTCGCCGCAGCCGCCGTCCGACGCACCCCCCGTGGTCACGGGCATCCGCACGCTCGACCCCACCGACTCCGCGGGTGAGCGCGTCGAGAACGTCGAGCTCGCGGTCGACGGCGACCCGTCGACGTTCTGGTTCTCCTACACGTACAACCGCCCCGACTTCGGCGGTCTCAAGGACGGCATCGGGCTCGAGCTCACGCTCGCCGAGGAGGCAACCGTCAGCGGTGTGACGCTGCACGTCAACGGCTCCGGCGGCGGTGTCGAGGTCCGCGCGACCACCGGCAGCGCCCCGACCGAGGGCCCCGCCCTCGCGTCGTCGGCCCTCGGCCCGGACACGGTGCTGACGTTCGCCGAGCCGGTGACCACGTCGTCGATCGTCGTGTGGTTCACGGAGCTGCCGACCAACCCGGCCGGTCAGTTCCGCCTGGAGGTCACCGAGATCCAGGTGTCCTGAGGTCACCCGGGGCCGCTGCCGGTCCCGGGTGCGCCGGGTGGTCCTGGCCCCGGCGCGGCGCGGGGAGTGGACGACGTCCGCACACGGGAACAGAACCGCCCTACGATCGGTTGCACGAGCCGCCAGCAGGGCCGCGCGAGCGGCCCCGTCGTGACCCACCGCGACGCCGACCCACCCAGCGAGGCACCCCGTGACATCCCCCGACGTGCAGTCCGCCACCACCGAGGACGTCCGCGACCTCGTCGTCGTCGGGTCCGGGCCCGCGGGCTACACCGCCGCCATCTACGCCGCACGCGCGGGCCTCGCGCCCGTCGTCCTCGCGGGCTCCGTCACCGCGGGCGGCGCGCTGATGAACACCACCGAGGTCGAGAACTTCCCCGGCTTCCCCGACGGCATCCAGGGCCCCGAGCTCATGGAGTCCATGCAGAAGCAGGCCGAGAAGTTCGGTGCCCAGGTGCTGTGGGAGGACGCCACGTCCCTCGACCTCACGGGCGACGTCAAGGTCGTCACCACCGGTGGCGGCGACGTGTACCGCGCCCGGGCCGTGATCCTGGCGACCGGGTCCGCGTACCGCGAGCTCGGCCTGCCGGACGAGAAGCGCCTGTCCGGGCGTGGGGTCTCGTGGTGCGCGACGTGCGACGGGTTCTTCTTCCGCGACCAGGACATCCTCGTAGTCGGCGGCGGGGACTCCGCGGTCGAGGAGGCCACGTTCCTCACGCGCTTCGGGAGGTCCGTGACGATGGTGCACCGCCGCGACGAGCTGCGCGCGTCCAAGATCATGGCCGACCGCGCGTTCGCGGACCCGAAGATCTCGTTCGCCTGGAACTCCGAGGTCGTGGCGATCCACGGCGAGGACAAGGTCACCGGCGTGACGCTGCAGGACACCGTGACGGGCGAGACGCGCGAGGTCGGCGCCGGCGGGCTGTTCGTCGCGATCGGGCACGTGCCGCGCACCGACCTGCTGCTGGGGCAGGTGGACCTCGACGAGAACGGCTACGTCGCCGTCGAGGGCCGCTCCACCCGCACCAACCTCACGGGCGTGTTCGCGTGCGGCGACGTGGTCGACCACACCTACCGGCAGGCGATCACCGCTGCCGGGTCGGGCTGCGCCGCCGCGCTCGACGCCCAGCACTACCTGGCCTCGCTCACCGACGTCGTCGACGTCGTCGACCCGCTGGTCCCGGGTGAGGCCCTCGTCGAGGTCACCGGGGAGACGCTGTGAGCACGAGCGACGTGAGCGACCTGACGTTCGAGGCCGAGGTGCTGCGGTCCGACGTCCCCGTGGTCGTCGACTTCTGGGCGCCGTGGTGCGGGCCGTGCCGGCTCGTGTCCCCCGTGCTCGAGGAGCTGTCCGAGGAGTACGCGGGCCGCGTGAAGGTCGTCAAGGTCAACACCGAGGAGAATCCCGGGCTGTCCGAGGACTTCAAGGTCCAGTCGATCCCGTACATCGCGTTCTTCGCGCGCGGCGAGCTCGAGAACGCGCTCGTCGGGGCCCGGCCCAAGGCCGTGCTCAAGGAGGCCGTCGAGGAGCTCCTGGCCGCCGCCTCCTCCTGACGCGCGACGCGCCCGCCGTCGCTGCGGGTCGTCGTGGACGGGTCCTGACGGACGGTCGTCCGGGACACCTCGCGTGACGTGCGACACTCGACGGATGACCACCTCGCCCGTGCCCGACCGCGTGACGTCGGGCCTCCCCACGTCCGCGGCCGCCGCGGGCACCCGTCTCGACCCGTGGCTCGGCGCGTACGCCGAACGCACCGGCGGCATGCGCGCCTCCGAGATCCGCGCGCTGTTCTCCGTCGCGAACCGCCCCGAGGTCGTCTCGCTCGCCGGCGGCATGCCCTACCTGGCGCGCCTGCCGATGGAGCAGCTCGCGGACATCGCGTCCCGGGTCGTCGCCGAGCGCGGGCTCGTGGCCCTGCAGTACGGGTCCGGGCAGGGCGACCAGACGCTGCGCGAGCAGATCCTCGAGGTCATGCGCCTGCAGGGCATCGACGCCCACCCCGACGACGTCGTCGTCACCACCGGCTCGCAGCAGGCGCTCGACCTCGTCACGCGCGTGTTCGTCGACCCGGGTGACGTGGTCGTCGCCGAGGCTCCGTCGTACGTCGGGGCGCTCGGGGTCTTCCGCGCCTACCAGGCGGACGTCGTGCACGTCCCGCTGGACGAGCACGGGCTCGTGCCCGCCGCTCTCGACGAGACCCTCACGGCGCTCGCCGCCGCCGGACGTCGCGTCAAGCTGCTCTACACGGTCCCGAACTTCCACAACCCGGCCGGTGTGTCCCTCGCGCCGTCGCGGCGCCCGCAGGTCCTGGAGATCGCGCGTCGGCACGGCGTGCTCGTCGTCGAGGACGACCCGTACGGGCTGCTCGGGTTCGAGGGCGAGCCCCGTGACGCCCTGCGCTCGATGGACGACGAGGGTGTGCTGTACCTCGGCTCGTTCTCCAAGACGTTCGCCCCCGGGTACCGCGTCGGGTGGGTCGTCGCACCGCACGCCGTGCGCGAGAAGCTCGTCCTGGCCAGCGAGTCGGCGATCCTCTCACCGTCGAACGCCTCACAGCTCACCGTCTCGACCTACCTCGCGACGTACGACTGGCGCTCCCAGGTGAAGGACTACCGGGAGCTGTACCGCGAGCGTCGGGACGCGATGGTCGGCGCGTTGGCGGACCTCATGCCGACCGCGACCTGGACCGTGCCCGAAGGCGGGTTCTACACGTGGGTGCGGCTGCCCGACGGCCTCGACGCGCGCGAGATGCTGCCGCGGGCCGTCACCGCGCTCGTCGCCTACGTGCCCGGGACCGCGTTCTACTTCGACGGCCGCGGGGCCGACCACATGCGCCTGTCGTTCTGCTACCCCACGCCCGAGCGCATCCGCGAGGGCGTGCGACGGCTCGCGGGAGTCGTGTCGGCCGAGCGCGAGCTGGTCGAGCTGTTCGGCGCCACGGGGTCGGGTACGCGGGACGCCGTGCAGGCGCCCGGTCCCGACGTCGCCTGACGTGCCGGGGTCGTCCGACGTGGCGGTGCCTGGCGTGCCGGGGTCTCGTGGCGTGCCTGGCTCTCCTGGCGTCCCTGGGTCCGCTGACGTGCCCTGGGCCGCCGGCGCTCCTGGGGGTGCTGCGCAGGTCGCCCCGGACGTCGCAGGTGCCGGGGATGTCGCCTCGACGTCCATCGGTGCCGCGGACCCTGGTGCGCGCGTCGCGGACGCCGGTCGTGACCTCCTGCGGACCGCGCCGCACGTGGCGGTGCTGGCCGGCGGGCTGTCCCACGAGCGGGACGTGTCGCTGCGCTCGGGGAGGCGGGTCGCCGAGGCGCTGCGCAGCGCGGGTGCGGACGTGTCCGTGCACGACGTCGACGCCGACCTCGTCCCGGCCCTCACGCAGCTCCGCCCGGACGTCGTGTGGCCGCTGCTGCACGGTGCGACGGGCGAGGACGGGTCGGTGCGCGACGTCGTCCGCATGCTCGGGCTGCGTCTGCTCGGCACGGGCGCGCGGGCCAGCCGCGTCGCCTGGAGCAAGCCGATCGCGAAGACGGTCATGTCGCGGGCCGGTGTCGCGACCCCCGACTACGTCACGCTCCCCCAGCCGCTGTTCCGCGAGCTCGGCGCGGGCAAGGTCCTCGACCTGGTGGTCGCGCGGCTCGGTCTGCCGCTGGTCGTCAAGCCGTCGCGCGGCGGCTCCGCGCTGGGCGTCACCGTCGTCACGACGCGCGAGGAGCTGCCATCGGCGATGGTCGAGTGCTTCGCCTACGGCGACACCGCGCTCGTCGAGCGCGCCGTGCAGGGCACGGAGGTCGCCGTGAGCGTCCTCGACACGGGCGAGGGCCCGTTCACGCTCCCGGCGGTCGAGGTGGTCACGGACGGGCCGTACGACTACGACGCGCGCTACAACCCGGGCCGCACGGAGTACTTCGCGCCGGCCCGTCTCGATGCGCCGACCGCGGAGGCCGCCGCGCGGGTCGCGGTCGAGGCGCACACGGCGCTCGGTCTGCGGCACGTGTCGCGCACCGACCTCATCGTCGATGCCGACGGTGTGCCGTGGTTCCTCGAGGTCAACGTCGCCCCCGGGATGACCGAGACCTCGCTCCTGCCGCAGGCTGCCGAGGCCGCCGGCTACGACCTCGGACGTCTCTACCGCGCGCTGGTCGACGGCGCGCTCGCCTGACGGCGTACCCGCCTGACCTGCCGCTCTCCCCTGCCTGAGTTGCCGCTGCCCGCCCGGTCCGCCCCGCTCCCGCGGCGCAGAGCGCCTCCCACCGGGCACGGCACGCCGCCTGCATCACGACGAGGCGCCACCGGTCATCTCAGGCAATCGGCATCATTCGTACGTCTTTGGACAACCAAGATGTACGTTCTGGGGGACGTGGTGACACGGCGACGTCCAGCGCGCAGAGTAGGTCCCTGAGCTGCAACGACACCGGCTCGGCCCTCGACACCGCTCACTCCCCAGCGGGCGGGCCGAGTGTCGATCGGCGACGCCGGGACGTCGACCGACTGCGCAAGGCTCAGCGTCGAATCTCGCCCGGGTGCGCGGCACCGTGAGCGGCACGCGCCGCGCCCGGCTCACGGAGAGCGCACGCCCGCCAGGAGCACAACCCGGTCACGAATGCGGCCCGCGACCGATGACCTGCCGCGAGTGCGGTGCTCATCCGCCCAGCGCGGTACTCGTATCCCGCGATCGACGTCCATGTACCGCGCTCGGAGCATCCTGGCCACACCAGGTCGACGCACCCTCACCGCACGTCACCTGCAGCACACCCGACCCGCGAGCCGCGACCCGATGTGCCGACGCGATAGTCGTCCGTCCGGTGCGGTGTGCGCCCCTCCGCTGCTTGGCGCCCGTCTCACGGCGCTCGAGTCCGTCCACCCTGCGTCGTGGCCGGTCGGGGTCAGCCGCGCAGGATGCCGGGGTCGTCGGGCGCGAGCGAGGTGAGGATGCGGTTGAGGTCCTGCACGGACGCGAACTCGACCGTCAGACGACCCCGCGACTTGCCGAGATCCACCTTCACGCGCGTCTCGAACCGGTCGGAGAGCCGCGCGGCCAGGTCGTCGAGCGCCTCGTTGCGGACGCCCGCACGGGGCCGCTGCTTGCGCGCAGGCGAGTTGTCGTCGCTGCCGAGCGAGACGATCTCCTCGACGGCACGCACGGACAGACCCTCGGCCACGATGCGCTGCGCGAGCCGCTCGATGGCCGCGCCGTCGCCAAGGCCCAGCAGGGCCCGCGCGTGACCGGCGGACAGGACGCCGGCCGCGACGCGGCGCTGCACGAGCGGGGGCAGCCGCAGCAGGCGCAGCGTGTTCGAGATCTGCGGGCGTGAACGGTGGATCCGCGTCGCGAGCTCCTCGTGCGTGCACCCGAAGTCGTCGAGCAGCTGCTGGTAGGCGGCCGCTTCCTCGAGCGGGTTGAGCTGGGCGCGGTGCAGGTTCTCCAGCAACGCGTCGCGCAGGAGGTCGGAGTCCTCCGTCTCACGGACGATCGCCGGGATCGTCGTCAGGCCGGCCTCCTGCGTGGCGCGCCAGCGCCGCTCCCCCATGATCAGCTCGTAGCCGTCGTCGACCGCCCGCACGACGACCGGCTGCAGGACGCCGATCTCCTGGATCGAGCCGATCAGCTCGGCGAGGGCGTCCTCGTCGAAGACCTGGCGCGGCTGACGCGGGTTGGGGCGGATCGACTCGACCGGGAGCTCGGCGAACCGTGCACCGGGAACCGGCACCAGCCCGTCCAGGTCGCTCGCGGCACCGGAGTCGACGTCGGGACCTGCGGTGGCCGCCTTGCCCTGCAGAGTCGCGGATACGTCGGTCGACGTCGCCACTTCGCCGCCCTCGGTCGCCGAGTCGGTCGCCGAGCCGGCCGTCGTGCCGGACTCGGGCGACGTCGACGACGGGCTCGCGGTGCCCGTGGCAGCGCCGGCCTCACCGTTCGGGGCGGCGGGCTCGGCGGCCCCGGCCGGGGACGTCCCGGCAGTGCTCACGTCGCCCGCTGCTGCGCCGTCCGATGCCGCGGCCGCAGTCTTCTCGTCCTTGCGGGTGTCGGGGAAGAAGACGTCGACCGGGCGGTCGCCCGTGCTGCGCGGCTGGTCGAGCCCTGTCGGGATGAGTGCTCCCAGGCCACGGCCGAGTCCGCGTCGCTTCTCGCTCACTGGTCCTCCTGTGCGTGTCCGCCCGGCACGGCGGCAGGGACGTCGGTGGTGGGGGGTGCGGTCTCGGCACGCTCAGCGAGCTCACGGGCCGCCTCGAGGTAGGCCAACGCGCCCGACGAACCTCCGTCATAGGTCATGACGGTCTGCCCGTAGCTGGGTGCCTCGGAGATGCGGACCGAGCGCGGGACGGTCGTGCGGAGCGTGCGCTCCGGGAAGTGCGTCCGGACCTCGTCGGCGACCTGCTGCGCGAGGTTCGTGCGCGCGTCGTACATCGTGAGCAGGATCGTCGAGACCGCGAGCTGCGGGTTCAGGTGTGCCTGGATCAGCTCGATGGTCTTGAGGAGCTGCGAGAGACCCTCGAGTGCGTAGTACTCGCACTGGATCGGGATGAGCACCTCGCGTGCGACCACGAACGCGTTGACCGTCAGCAGGCCGAGGCTCGGCGGGCAGTCGACGAACACGTAGTCGATCTGCGGCAGCCCCTGCTGCGTGCGCCAGCCGAGGTAGTTGTCGAGCGCCGTCCGCAGCCGGGTCTCACGCGCGACCATCGACACGAGCTCGATCTCGGCCCCGGAGAGGTCGATCGTCGCGGGCAGGCAGAACAGCCCTGGGACGTCCGGGCTCTCCTGGACGGCCTCGTGCATCGGTGCACCGTCGACGAGGACCTCGTAGATCGAGGGCGTGCCGGCGCGGTGCTCGATGCCCAGCGCGGTCGAGGCGTTGCCCTGCGGGTCGTTGTCGAGCACCAGGACGTGCAGCCCCGCCTGCGCGAGGGCAGCCGCGAGGTTGACCGTGGTCGTGGTCTTGCCGACGCCACCCTTCTGGTTCGCGACCGTGATGACGCGCGTGCGCGGCGGCTTCGGGAACTTGCGCCCCCGCAGCTCGATGCGTCGGCGTGCGTCGATCTGGAGCTCAGCCATCAGCGGGGTGTCGTCCGACGGCTGGGGAAGGCTGCTGACGAGCGCCGCGCGGCGCTCGTCATCCGTACGGGGGTGCACGGTGTTGTCGTCGGCACTGGTGCCGCCCGGGAGATCTGCCACGCTTCCTCGTTCGTCGTCCGCCATCACCGGGGCGCGCGTCTGATCGGCGTCTTCCCTGGTCAGGGCCGTGTCATCGGATGATTCATCGGTCGTCGGGTGGCCCAGGACTCCAGCGTCTGACTCCAGTTCCGGCGTGTCGCCGGCGGCGCTGTCGCTGGCTCCCAGGGTGGCCACCGAGCTGGTCGGGTCCGGGTCTCCCTGTCCGTCCGACGTACTGCTGCTCTCGTGCTCGACGCCGCCCTGCCACCCATAGGTCGCGCCGAGCGCTGCGACTGACACCGGCTGAGGGCGTCCCGATCGGCGAGTCTTGGCATCGTTCGGTGCACCGTCGCCGTCGGCGGCGGTCGCTGTTTCACGTGGAACGTCCTGGGTCCCAAGCGACTCGGTGGTGCCGTCAGCGTCAGGACGATGCCCGTTCTCCGAACCGACAGCCTGGGGTGCGTCGCCCACGCTTCCGCTCACCTGATCGTCGCCCGCGCCGGGACCGGCTGTCGCTGGTCCCCCGAGACCCGTGCCGTCCGAGGGCTCCGCTCCACGCCAGCCATCCTGCGCCGCCGCGGTGGTCGCGAGCTGGCTCTGGTCGGTCCCGATCGGCCCGGTCGCCTCGTGGCGCACATCCGCTGGTGTTGTGGCGGACGCACCCGCCCAGGCTGCGGGGGGCGTCGGCGCTTCTGCTGGGACGGCCCCTCCGCTCGGCGTCGCCGCGTCGGCGTCGACACGTGCGGTGCCACTCGACGCCGCCGGCTGGTCAGACGTCATGCCGACCGGTGGCGATGACACGCCATCCCGGCGACCCGCTGCAAGCTCCACATCGTCCGATGGCGTGGCTGCGCCCCCGCTCGGGACGGCGGCGGTCGTTGCGCGCGCCTCGAGAGGTGTGCCCGACGCCATCACGTTCGCTGACCCCGAGTCGCGCTCGTCCACGGTGGCTCGATCAACGGTGGGCCCATCCACTGCGGGTGCGACGGTCTCTGGTCCGGTCGTGCTCGGTCCTGCAGCGCCCTGTGCCGCCACAGAGCTCTGTGCTGCCACGGCGCCCTGTGCTGCTGAAGCGCTCTGTGCCGCCGCGGCCGCCGCGCGTTCGGCGGCCTCTCGCTCCTCGCGCCGCTTCTTCCTACCGAACACGTCCGCTCCCTCCTCGCACGGCGGTGACGACGCGCGTCGGCTCGATGCCCTCGATGGTCACGGCCTCGTGCACCTGACCGTTCGTCAGACCGACCTGTCGCATGACGCGGGCCGCCTCGTCGAGCTCCTCCTGCGCGCGCGCCCCCTTGAGCGCGACGACGCTGCCGCCCACGCGCACCAGTGGGGCGGTCCACCGGTACAGCTTGTCGAGGGCAGCCACGGCGCGTGCCGTGACCGCATCGGCCTCGATCGCCCCGTCGAGCTCCTGTGCCCGCGCGCGTCTGACCTCCACGTTCGTCAGCCCGGTCCGGTCCACCACGTCGTGCAGCCAGGCGACTCGTCGCTCCATCGGCTCGACGAGCATGACGGTCGCGTCCGGGAGCATGGCGGCGATCACGACTCCCGGGAGACCCGCGCCAGAGCCGAGGTCCACGACAAGACCGGACGGTGGCAGGAACGGGACGACCGCGGCCGAGTTGAGCAGGTGCCGCTCCCACAGCCGGCTGCGTTCGCGCGGACCGACCAGCCCTCGAAGCTCACCGTCGGTCACGAGGAAGTCGTGAAAGGTGACCACAGCGGGCCACGCGTCGCCGAAGAACGCCTCGAGTCTCGGGTCCCCGTCCCACGGATCGACGAGCGCCTCCGTCGCGGTGGCCTCGCGAGTGTCGTCGGGCACCCTGACTCCGTTTCCTATGGCTCGTGTGGTCGGGACGGCGACCCGGTCCCGGCCGTCGTCGGTACCGACGGAGCAGGGCATTCCTCGAGCGCCTACGCTACCCCGCGCAGGCCTCCCACAGCCCGCACGACCCGGCCTGTGGATCACCGTTCGTGGAGTCCGCCGTGCAGTCCTCCGTGCGTTGTGGGCAGCGACGTGCGGGTGGTGCGATCATGCACGGCGTCACGCGTGCGCGAGAGCCTCTGTCACCCTCCAGCTCGGTGCCGCCCGGCTCCATCCAACGCCGGCGTGACTCTCCCACTGCTTCGCGTTGTCGCAGGTCAGCCGCACTTAGGTGTTGTCACCTCGCGCTGCCTGGCGCGCGTCCGGACGAGGGAGAAGGTCGGTTCGTCCGGCGCCCTACGCACGCCGACGCGTCCGCCACACGACTGCGAGGCGCCGCCGAGGACGCCCCGAGCAGCGGCGGCACCGGCTCCCTTGAGGCGTTGCCACGGGGCGCCCACGTCGACCCGTTCCGCTCGACGTCCCAGTGCTGACGCTGAGTCCACGACGTCCAGTACCCGGGGCATGCCTTCGTCCTCTCGTCCGTCGAGCAACCGCGCTGTGTCGCCAGGATGCGTCCGCCGCCGGTGGGTGGATCAGCCGCGCCGGCGTAGGCCTCCGTCGTAGGAGGCTCTTCGGGCGATCGCAGGGAGTGGCTCCTTTCCCGAGGGGCGGCAGAGGCCTTCATCCAACCTCGGTGGACGGACTCGGCGCGTGCTCGCGTCCTGGCGTCCAGCGCGTCGCCTCACGCACCCACTCCCCCCGCCGCTGCTGACACTCGAGGTCTGCTCGCGGCGGGGCATGCGTGCAGGGCTCGAGCGGCGATGAGGCGCTGCCGTCCAGCGCCGTCGGACAGACCCGTGCTGTCGTTCGTATGCGCGTCGATGCCGCTGGAACCGGGCCTGCACGCACCATCGGTGACCAGTGGCCGTCAGCGCGCCGGTCCTGACGCGGCAGCCAGGCCCTCATGGTGCGGACCGTCCGAGGGTGCGTCTTCTGCGACACCGGTCTGCACTGGCGTCCGTGTGTGCCCGTGTTTCACGTGAAACGCCATCTTCGAGTCGCGGCGCCCGCGCTCCTTGTCGTGCCCTGTGGAAGAGCGACCTTCCCTCGTCGTCAGAGCGCTCGCTGCGCCCGTCGCGGGCGACCTTGGCGCGCTCCTGCTCGCGCCTGTCAGGCATTGCGGCGACTGCGCGGCGACTGCGTTCTCATGACGACGAACGTCCTTCTCCTCCCCAGTGCAACGATCGTGGTGTGCGCCGGCGTCCGCCGCATCGCCAGCGCTGTTGGCTGGCCGCTCTCAGGCCGATGTCCCGTCAGAGGACAGAACTCCGAGGTCGGGCACGGCAGCGACGCCACGCGTCCTGGCCACACGCTCGCTCGGTTGATGATCGAGCTCTCTCGCCTCGACAGATGCCCATCGGATCGCGTGCAGTCGCCCGTCCTCGCCACAGCCTCGGAGAACGGCTCTCGCGCAGTCAGCGAGCGTCATACGCGCACCATCCTCATGCACTGCTCCGGCAAAGCCGCTCTCCACCCCTCGGTACGACGGCACACGCCGTGGTTGACCGCGGCGCACCACTCCGATGACGCAGCCGTCCCCACCATGACCTCGTGGAACCGCCGGTATCACGACGCGACAGACTCCGGGGCGAGGTCCCCTGAGGCCTGTCCCCGCCACGCGAGCCCTGCTGGTCGTCCGTGCAGTACGTGTCCGGGCAGTACACGCCCAGGCGTGCGGTGAGCGCTACACCTACGCCGTCGGCGTTCCCCTATGCGATAGGCACCCATTCACGCGGTCCACACTCCCCCACGCTGTCAGCCCCCACGCGGTCGGCGCCCGTCCACGCACACCCACGCAGTCCGTACCAGTCCACACGTTCCGCTCCGGCCCCGTGGTCCACATCCGGCCACACGATCCGAACCCGTGATCGCCGCCGGATGTCCCCCTGCGTGCCGATGCCGTCAGCAACTCAGGCCGGGCGCCACTCGCCGTCACGCCTGACGTCGCGGGGTCCGGATTGCGCCCCTCGTCTGGCCCACATGCGCATGTCTGGTCTCACACCGGCCATGCCGCGCCACGTCGATGGACGCCTAAGCCTTGTCCATGCCGCGCGCGGCCCGCGACGTCGGCTCCGCGAGCGTCGTCGGTGTTGCAGCGAGACGGCTGGTCGCGGACAGGTGTGCGCTTCGCCGACGGGTACGGATCCCACGTCTACGCGCTGCGAGCATCTACATCCTCGGCCGGCCGACACCACAAGCCCCTCTGGGACAGATGCTCCGCACGCGCGGACAACACCGCCACACCGTGCGCCTCACGGTCGCCAGGTCCGCCGAGAGCCGCGTCCTTGCACGCCTCGCGCATCGTCTCGAAGATCGCGTTGGGGGCAGCCAGGCATCTGCCGGTTTCACGTGGAACATCTTCAACAGCAACGACGACAGCACGCACCGAACGCCGCGCAGCATGTGGTGGCCTGCGGGGAGCGCCGGGGTGGTGAGCACCAGCTGTGTGCGGCCGCTGCACGGTCACTGCGGCGACCGCACCCACATTGGCCCTCCTCGCGGGTGTGCCGCGTTCGCGAGACCCGCGATCTGCGCAGCGACCGAAGTCGGCCCCAGTGGCGGTCAATCGCGACTGCGGTCGTCGATGACATCCCTCTAGCCCTTCCCGGCTGCATGCACCGCCAACCCTCTTCGATCGGCTTGGGTCAGAGGCACCACCGTCCATGACGCCGGTGGCGGTCGCTTCCCGCTCCGAATCGGGGGAAACGCCGCGCGCAGCGATCCGCCATTTGGGGGCGAGGCGGTGTCATCGCGCTTCCCGCCGGACGTGTGCTCCTGGTGGGTCGGCGGGCGAGAACGCCATCTCGCGTTCGACGGCGCAAGTGCCCGTCGCGTCCGGCGCCTGCCGCACGCTGAGCAGCGTTCGAAGAACTCGCCCCGCCGTTGCACCGATCGTGAACTCCCGTCGGCGCACGTTTCACGTGGAACACCAACCCCTCAACCGCCGCGCTACGCCCGTCCACGCGCGGTCCTGAACCGTCGACAGCTCGATGCGTGCGGCCATCGACAGATCAACCAGCACGGCAGCACGGCAGCACGGCAGCACGCCAGCGGGAGCACGGGAGCACGCCAGCACGCCAGCGGGAGCACGGGAGCACGGGAGCACGGGAGCACGGGAGCACGGGAGCACGGGAGCACGGGAGCACGGGAGCACGGGAGCACGGGAGCACGGGAGCACGGGAGCACGGGAGCACGGGAGCACGGG
>JAFAEH010000260.1 GCA_023424135.1 Actinomycetes bacterium
CGTCCTGCCCGCGGGCCCGACGCCGGACCCGACCCCCGCGCCCACGAGCAGCGCCGCCGACGGCGGCCTGCGGGGTCTGCCCCCGCTGCGGCGGGCGACCGAGGACGAGATCCGCAGCGCACCGGCCGGCAGCGTGCTCGCGCTGTGGGCGTCGGCCGGGGGGCAGCTCGAGGCCGGGACGGAGGGGATCGACCTGCTGCTCGTCCACCCGGACGGTGAGGTGCTGCACGTCGGTCCCGCGCCCGCGGGCACCCTCAGGCTGTGGTCCTGGGTGTGACTTTCGGCGCTATATGGCGGGGTTCTGCCGCCGTAGCGTGGCGGCACAGGTCAGTTGGCGCCGGGAGTGACGGGCCGCAGGACATCTTCGACCTCGTCGTGTCCCTTCCCGGGGCCGATCTCGTTGCGCTGGTACTGGCACCACCCCAGGGGGGTGCTGCCGAACCTCGTGTCGCGGCGCGTGGGGTCCGCGCCGTGATGAAGCAGGCGGGTGACGCTGTCGGCTCGGCCGGAGAACGCCGCCTCGTGCAGGGCGGTGGATCCGTCCCGGTCGACGCCATCTACGGGCGTGGACGCTGCGATCAGTTCATCGATCACGTTCAGGCGGCCGTGGGCCGCGGCGGTCCGCAGGGCCGCGACGCGGTCCTCTTCAGAGGTCTCGGCGGTGAGGGCGTTGGTGAGGTCGCCGGCCGCCGCGGCTTGGACCAGGTCAGCCGCTCCGGCGGCGAGCAGGACGTCGACGACGTCGGTCATGCCGAAGACGACGGCGTGTCGAAGGGCGGTGCCTCCTGGGACGCCACCGGCGGTGGGAGATGCGGTGGCGTCCAGGTCCGCTCCAGCCTCGACGAGGACCCGCGCGACCTCTGCGTCGCCGTAGCTGGCGGCGGTCATCAACGGCGTTTCGGCGTCCAAGGGATCGCCTTCTACCGGAGCACCGGCGTCCAGCAGGACGCGGGCAAGAGCAGCGGTGCCGGGCACGTCCCGCCAGGCGTCGCGCGTGGTGTCGAAGCGCATCATCGCCACGTAGCCCAGGGGACTGGCTCCGTGCAGGTGGTCACACCACCCGTACATCCTCTGGACGGCCAGCTCGGGGTGCGCCGCGAGGAGGTGTGCCAGCCGGGCGGCGTCGCCGCCGTCCAGGACGGCTCGTCGCTCGACCTCGAGCTTGAGCCGGGCCCAGCTGGGGAACCCGTGCTCACGGGCCACGGCGAGCTGCGCCGAGCTGAGGGCGAGCTGCTCGGATACGGAACGGATCCGGGCGGCGGCCGCGGGATCACCGCGTTCGGCCGTCCGTAGAAGGTCCTTGGCTTGGCGCCGGAGCTGCTCGAGGTCGGCGCGCGCTGGCAGAAGGGGCATGACGTCTCCTTTGTCGCTGGCGGCCCGCGCTGCCAGGCAGAGGAGATCGTCGACGGGGCGGTTCGTCGTCGTGCTGTGAGAGGTGGACTCAGTCCTGTCCGCGGGCCCGGTGGCGCCCTCCGCGCCACCACCGACTCTAGGCCCGTAGCCGCCCTGTCAGGCGGTCGGGATGACGTGGCACACGCCGTCCTCGAGGCAGGTGGCCGGGTTGAGCGTGGCGGCGCGGTCGCGGAGCCGGCGGACCTCCTCGCGCGTGGCCTCGAGCTCTACGATGCGCTCGTCCAGTGCGGCGGCGTGACGGTCAAGCAGTGCAGTGACGTGCCCGCACGGCGGCCCCTGGTCCTCGCGGACCGTGATGACGGTGCGGATCTCGGCAAGGCTCAAGCCGGCTGCTTGGGCGGCTCGCACGAAGCGGAGCCGGGCGAGCGATGTCTCGTCGTAGTCGCGGTAGCCCGACGCGGTCCGAGCCGGCCGCGACAGCACCTGCGCCTGCTCGTAGAACCTCAAGGTCTTCGTCGTCACACCGGCCCGCTCGGCCAGCTCCCCGATCCGCATCGTGACACGCTACGGCTTGACCTTGCCGTGCGGTGGAACGTTTACGGTCCGTCGATGGGCATCGAAGAGACGTGGGACCTGGTCGTCATCGGTAGCGGGGGGGCGGCGATGGCCGCCGGGATCGAGGCCAGGTCGCGCGGGAAGTCGGTCCTGCTGGTCGAGCACGGCGTGCTGGGCGGAACCTGCTTGAACGTGGGGTGCATCCCGAGCAAGAACCTGCTCGCGGCCGCCGGGCGCCGTCACCGGGCGCTCGTCAACCCCTTCCCCAGCGTCCCGACCGACGCCGGGGGCGTCGACCTGGCGGCGCTGATGACGCAGAAGCAGGAGCTGATCGACAGGCTCCGTCAGGCGAAGTACACCGACGTCGCCGAAGCGCACGGCTTCCCGGTCATGTACGGCCACGCGCGATTCGTCGACGAGCAGACGCTCGAGGTCGACGGCGAGCGGGTCGCCGGCGCGGCATACGTCGTCGCGACAGGCTCGGCCGCTCACATCCCGGACCTGCCCGGCATGGACACCACCGACCCGCTGACGAGCACGACTGCGATGGAGCTGCAGGACATCCCCTCCTCCATGGTGGTCCTCGGCGGCGGGTACGTCGGGCTCGAGCAGGCCCAGCTCTGGTCCCAGCTCGGCGTCGCGGTCACGCTCGTCGGCCGGCTCGCGCCGCACGCCGAGCCAGAGGTCGCGGACGCGCTGCGAACCGTGTTCGCCGACGACGGCATCACCGTCGTCGAGGAACGAGCGGTGGCGGTCGAGAGCACCGCCGACGGCGGGGTTCTGGTCCGCACCGAGCGGGGCGCACAGGTGACCGGTCAACGTCTGCTGGTAGCCACCGGGCGGCACGCGAACACCACCGACCTCGGGCTCGACGACGCCGGGGTGCAGACCGACGACCGCGGGTTTATTACGGTCGATCAGCACCAGCGCACGAGCAACCCGCAGATCTTCGCCGCCGGCGACGCCGCCGGCGCCCCGCAGTACGTCTACGTCGCCGCCCAGACCGGGCACGCCGCAGCTGCCGGAGCCCTTGGCCGGCCCACCACCGTCGACTACCGCGGCCTGCCGGCGGTGACGTTCACGACCCCCCAGCTCGCCTCCGCAGGGCTGACCGAGCAGCAGGCCCTGGCCGCCGGGCACGAGTGCGACTCCCGGGTCCTGGATGCCCAGGACATCCCCCGATCGCTCGCCAACCGCGACACCCGCGGCACTCTCAAACTCGTCATCGACGCCCACACACGCAAGATCCTCGGGGTCCACGCCGCCCTCGACGGCGCCGGGGACGTGATGCTCGCCGCGACCTACGCGATCAAGTTCGGCCTCACCGTCGACGACCTCGCCGACACCTGGGCGCCCTACCTGACCATGAGCGAGGCACTGCGCATCTGCGCCGGCCTCTTCCGCAGCGACATGCCAACGAGCTGTTGCGCGTAAACAGCAGCGGCTGAGCAGTTCGACGCAGGGCACGTGTCCCACTTCCTTGGAAGTGGGACACCCCGACAACGCTCCGCCGGGGACTGTGACTTTCTCCGGTGAGTGGCGGCGGTCTTCAGCCGCTCAGGGGCACGGTTAGTTGACTCCGATGACGAGGGTGCTGGCGGCGGCTTCGACGACGTCGTTGGTGATGGTCTGCAGCTCGTTGATCTTCAGGACGCGTTCGATCTGGGGGAAGAGTCGCTCCAGGAGGCGGAAGTTGCCGCGGGTGATGCGGCTGATCGCGGCGATGGTCTGGGCGTCGGTGAAGTCGTCGGGGTTGAGGGTCTTGCCCAGGGAGCGCCAGTGGCGTTGGAGGACGAAGAGCATCTCGTCGGTGCTCAGGGGCCGGTACTGGTGGGCGAAGCCGACGCGGCTGTAGAACTGGGGGTAGTGGCTGAACTGCTTCTCCAGCCCGGGCATGCCGATGAGGATCAGGGCGATCTGGTCGCGGTCGTAGCGGTCCCGTAGGAGCTCGAGCGCGGTGGGGCTCAGGCGTTCGGACTCGTCGACGATGACGAGCTGGACGTAGTTGGTGGTGCGCCGGGTGCCCCACCGGTCCAAGGGGATGCGGTCGGGGGCTTCGACGTGCTGCTGGATGCAGATGCTGGTGCGCGTGATGATCCGGTCCAGGTCCTCGCGCAGCAGCCGCGGGGTGGTCAGGACCCCGGGGGTGTACAGGGCGGTGCGGTTCTTGGCCAGCGCGGCGTAGATCTTGGCGTCGTCATCGCAGCGCGGGCCCCAGTCGGTGAGCAGCTCGTGGGCTTGGTCCCAGTGGGCGTAGCGGCGTGCGGAGACGGTCTTGCCGACCCCGGCCGGCCCGAAGCACAGCCCGATGGTGCGCCCGCGCCGGACGGAGTCGGCGAACTCGGTGAAGCGGCGGTGCTCCTTGGTGACGATGAAGCGTTCGCTCACCTGAGGTCCTCCTTGTAGACCTTGAGCCGCGCCACGGTCGGCACGCGCGGCGGCACGGGCCTGGCAGGGGCGTCGGGGGTGTGGGCGGCGACGACGGCGATCCGCTCGTTGATGCCTCGGCGCAGGGCGCGGCGACGGGCGTTGCGGGCGGCCTGGACGTCCTTGAGGCTGATCTGCTTGGCGTGGTGTTCCTGATCGACGGCGGTGCACAGGAACTGGTCGTGGTCGAAGACGCGGATCTCGGTGATGTCTCTGGGGTCGTAGCGGATGACCACGGGGCGGCCGACGAAGCCGGCGAGGGTCGGTGAGACGTAGCGCATGCCTTGGAAGTGGATGCCGTCGCGGCGCACCGTCCTGGATCGGGCCACGGTCAGCAGCAGCCCGTCCAGCGCCTGGAGGCTGTCGGGAAGGCGTGGCAGCCAGCCGTCGGCGATCCACGCCGACCGCGGCGAGACGCCGAGCTCGCCGTGGGCGCGGTCGTTGTAGTCCAGGACGAACGCCCCGACGGCGGCGTCGAGGTCAGCCAAGGACAGGGCTGGCGCGGGCCAGCGCTCCGCGCCGCTGTGGAGGTGTCCGGGCAGGGTGGTGAGCAGCTCGGTGTTGACCGTGCCGAAGAAGCGCTCGACCTTGCCTCGCCCTTGGGGTCGCGCGACGGCGGAGTGGATCAGGCGGATGTGCAGGTCGACGGCGGTGCGGGCCAGGTGGTCGCTGGTGAAGTCCGACCCGTGGTCGACGTACAACAGGTCGGGGATGCCGCACATCGGCCACCGGGGGTCGGCCTTGGGCCAGATCGCCTGCCGTAGCGCCAGGGCGGTGTGCATCGTTGACGGCGCACCGAAGAAGACCGTGTAGCCGCAGATCGCGCGGGAGCAGTCGTCCATCACGACGGTCAGCCACGGCCGGGCCGGCTTGCCGTCCGTGCCGACGAGCACGATGTCCAGCAAGGTGTGGTCGGCCTGCCACATCGCGTTGGGGCGGTCGGCCGTCCGCCGCAACGCGAGCTCGTACTTGTCCCGGTAGGAGCCTGCTCCCTCGAGGGCGAGGGTGACCATGCCGGGGTCCAGGGCGGTGATGATCGACCGGACGACGCCGTAGGACGGGACCGGCCACGCGGTGCCGGCGCAGACCTTCACCACCGTCCGGTGGATCGCGGCGATCGGTGGGCGGGGCCGGGTCAGCCCGAGCCCTTCGATTAGCGCGATGAGGTCCGCCGGCAGGTGATGCCCGCCCGCGTCCGCCCGCGGCACTCGGCCCAGGGCCGACAGGCCGCCGGCGCGGTAGCGGGCATGCCAGCGTTCCAGCGTGCGCACTCCCAGGCCGTGGTGACGGGCCAGCGCGGCGAGCGGGACCTGGTCCTCGACATGCAGCCGCAGGATCCGCCACCGCCCGTCCGCGTCCACGGCCGGCCTACACGGCGCTCGTGGCTCGTCGTGACGGGGCCGCTGCGGCGGGCGCGCGGTTCAGGGCCCGGTAGATGGTGGTGCGGGAGACGCCGAGCACCTGCCCGATCTGGGCGACGGTCATGTCCTTCTGCTCATACATCCGTCGGGCCGCCCGGACCTGGTCCGCGGACAACGCCGACGGCCGCCCACCGCTGCGGCCCCGAGCACGAGCGGCCGCCAGGCCGGCGTTGGTGCGCTCTCGGATCAGGTCGCGCTCGAACTCGGCCAGTGCCGCGAAGACGTGAAACACCAACCGTCCGCCTGGGGAGGTGGTGTCGATGGTCTCCTGCAACGACCGGAACCCCACGCCGCGGTCGGCCAGGACCTGCAGCTGGTCGATCAGGTGGCGGATCGACCGGCCGAGCCGGTCCAGCCGCCACACCACCAGGGTGTCCCCCGGGCGCAGCTGGTCCAGCAGCTTGTCCAGCTCCGGCCGGTGCTGCAGCGACCCGGAGCCGGTGTCGACGAACACCCGGTAGCACCCGGCCTTGGTCAGCGCATCGACCTGCAGCGACGCGTCCTGATCGGTTGTCGACACGCGCGCGTACCCCAGGAGATGCCCCACGCGTCGACCGTAGCGAAACCCGTCCGACACGGGAAGTATCGCGCCGTAGTTTTCGGCACGCAGTTCCGCCACATCAGGCGCCTCGTCGACGACGCGCGCCGCCCGGCCCTCCGGCGCGTGTAGCGGAATCGTTCGTTTGCGGCACAGGCTGCCGGTTCAGTCAGTGCTGTATAGTTCAGCACATGCTGAGCATTGCTACTCGCCTGGACGTGATGAACCGGTTGGGCCGGGCAATGGCCGACCCAACACGGTCACGGCTCCTGATGGCGTTGTTGGAGCGGCCCGCCTATCCGGCAGAGCTGGCACGCGACCTCGGGCTGACGCGCTCGAACGTGTCGAACCATCTGGCTTGCCTGCGCGACTGCGGCATCGTGGTCGCCGAGCCCGAGGGCCGCCAGACACGTTACGAGATCGCCGACCCGCACCTGGCACGGGCGCTCAACGCACTGGTCGAGGTCACCCTCGCCGTGAACGAGAACGCTCCCTGCATCGATCCTGCCTGCCCTGTTCCCGGGTGCGCCAACGCGGAGCCTGACGCGTGATCGTTTCCTCGGTCCTGCAGGCGATCGGCCTGTTCGTTGCCACCAACATCGACGACATCATCGTGCTCTCGCTGTTCTTCGCCCGGGGCGCAGGGCAACGCGGGACGACGGCCCGGATCACCGCAGGCCAGTACCTCGGGTTCGCCGGCATCCTGGGCACCGCCGTGCTCGTGTCACTGGGCGCGGGAGCATTCCTTCCTGAAGAAGCCATCCCCTACTTCGGGCTCATCCCCCTGGCCCTAGGCCTGTGGGCCGCATGGCGGGCCTGGCGCGGGAGCGACGACGATGACGATGACGCCAAGGTTGAGGGCAAGAACGTCGGCGTCTTGACCGTCGCCGCGGTCACCTTCGCCAACGGAGGAGACAACATCGGCGTCTACGTCCCGGTCTTCCTCAACGTGGGACCTGTAGCCGTGGTCGCCTACTGTGTCGTCTTCCTCCTGCTCGTCGCGATCCTCGTCATGCTGGCCAAGTTCATCGCCACGCGCCGACCGATCGCCGAAGTCCTCGAACGCTGGGAACACGTGCTGTTCCCGATCGTTCTGATCGGCCTGGGCATCGTCATCCTCGTCAGCGGCGGAGCCTTCGGCCTCTGACGCCCTGCCCCGGCCCATGACGCATCTCGGTTGAGAGACTGCACGCACGGAGCGAAGAGCTCCGAGGAGAGGCATGGTGGATAGCCGCGCCGGTGTTGCCATCGCGTGGCCGCGCTGGCAGATCTCGCGGTAGACCCGCGATCACCCCCTGGTTGTCGGCGCCAGCTGACCCGACCGCCACAGAACACCGACAAGGCCCCGCCACCTGAACGCCAAGACCACAGGCGAGGTCGCGCGAAAGCGACGACGCCAGGAAACGAAGACCCCAACGGCACACCTGCGGAGCGCGCGAGGGCGGTCGCTTGAGACGCGCCGGCGGGTGGGCTCACAGAACGCTGTCGATCGTTGCCGTCGGCGGACTGCTGTCCTCAGACGACGGCGGCGTGATGTTGAGCCGCTAGTCGCGGCGCCCTGGACTGAGCAGCCTGGCATCGATTGCCCAACGGGTTTGCGTTCCCGACGAGCTCGCTTTCATCGAGCCTTCATCGGACCTCGACCGCATCTTGGGGGTGCCCGGGGCAGCCTCAGGCCGTGGGCGCCGTCGGCGCCCGGCGCGAGAGGGAGCGGACCGATGCCGTGGTGCGTGGATCTGGGAGTCGGCGGCTGGCTGGTCCTCGCGTCGAGCCTGGCGGTGCTCGGCACGGCCGTGTGGGCGGTGACGCGACTGTTTCCCGCTGCACCAGAGCCGGACGCGGTGACGCTGCTCGACGCCCGGCTGGCCGCCGGGCAGATCGACGTGGACACCTACCGCAGGCTTCACGCCGAGCTCGCCGGACCTGTGCCGGCGCGATCGGAAGGACTGCGATGAAGAGCCACCTCAAGGGAATGGTCGTCGCTGCTGCGGCGGTGCTGGTCGTGGCGCTGGCAGCGGGTGTGCGTCCTGGCGCGGCGTTGGCGGCTGCGCTGGCGTGCCCGCTGATGATGATCGCCATGATGGTGTGGATGCACCGCCGCGGCCACACCGGGCAGCCCCACCATGGCGCGCACGACGTCACGGCGGACGCGCCCGTGACGTCGCCGCCGCACAGCGCGGCGCCGGGAGCCCGCTGAGCTCAGCCGGGCGGCACCGGAAGCGTGACGGTGAACGATGCGCCGGCTCCCGGGCCGTCGCTCGTTGCGGTGATGGTGCCGCCGTGGGCCTCGGTGAGCGCTTTGCAGATCGCCAGGCCGATGCCCGATCCGCCGTGGGTACGGTCACGCGCGGTATCGGCCCGGTAGAAGCGCTCGAACAGGTGCGGCAGGTGCTCGGGCGCGATGCCGGCACCGGTGTCGGACACGTGCAGCGCCACGCGCTGGTAACCGCCGGTCGCACGGAGCGTGATCGTGCCTCCGGCCGGGGTGTGACGCAGTGCGTTGGCGACCAGGTTGTCCAGGACCTGGCCCATACGCTGGCGGTCGACACGGACGTGTCCCAGCTCGGGGTCGACCTGGACCCGCACGTCGACCCCGGCGGCGGTCGCGCGCTCCCGCCAGGTGCCGGTGGTCGCTGCAAGCAGTTCGTCTGGCGCGAGCGGTTCGAGCGTGAGTACGAGGTCACCGGCCTCGGCGCGGGTCACCGCGGCGAGGTCGCGTGCCAGCCGGGTCAGGCGCGCGGACTGGTCGCGCAGCACGGCCATTGTGGGCTCGTCCATCGGTTGCAGGCCGTCTTCCACGGCCTCGAGGTACCCGGCGATGGTGGCGACGGGGGTGCGGACCTCGTGGGCGACGTCGGCCAGGAGCCGGGCCCGCAGCCGCTCGGCCTCTTGCAGCCGCGCGGCCATGGCGTTGAACGACTCGGCGAGGTCGTCGAACTCCGCGCCCAGTCCTGCAGCCGGGACGCGGGACTCGTACCGACCGGCGCCCAGGCGCGCCGCAGCGGTGGCCACGGCCGCCAGAGACCGGCCGATGCGCCGCGCGAGCACGAGACTCACGGCAGTTGAGGCCACAGCGGCGGCGCCCAGGGCCAGGGCCAGGGAGACGGCGCTCGCGTCGCGAAAGGCCCGCTCGGCGTGCATGACGGCGTCGTCGTGGTCCTCCAGGCCGGCGCGCACCATGTGCTCGTGGAACAGGCCTGGGCCCACGGCGGAGGCCACCAGCCACGCTGTCAGGGCTGCGGTCGCGAGCACGATGACGAGCGCGATGAGCAGGCGACCTGCAAGGCCCCACCGCGCTGCCGGCGGGATCGGCTTCACTCCCCGGTCCCGATCCGGTACCCGACACCTCGCACCGTGCGCACGAACCGTTGCTGTTCAGCACTGTCACCGAGCTTCTGGCGCACGTGCAGCACATGCACGTCGACGAGGTGCTCGTCACCGACCCAGTTGGCGCCCCAGACCTCCTCGATCAGGGCCCGGCGGCTGAACACCCGTCCGGGGCCTGAAGCGAGTGCGGCGAGGACGTCGAACTCGGTGCGCGTCAACGGCACCAGGCGGCCCTCGAGGTGCACCTCGCGGGCGTCCGTGTCGAGCCGTAGCGCCCCGATCTCCACAGCAGGGCGCGCCGCCGCTGCGACGGCGGGAGCGGGTCGGCGGGGTCGACGCAGCAGGACTGCGATCCGGGCCATGAGCTCACGCGGGCTGAAGGGCTTAGTCATGTAGTCGTCCGCACCGACCGACAGGCCGATGAGGGTGTCGACCTCCTCGGCGCGGGCGGTCAGCATGATCACGTAGCAGTCGGAGAACGTGCGCAGCTGACGGCACACCTCGACCCCGTCCAGTCCGGGAAGGCCCAGGTCCAGCACGACGACGTCCGGATCGACCTCGCGCAGCACCCCGACGGCCTGCGAACCGTCATGGGTCACGCTGACCTCGAACCCGTCCCGCTCGAGGTATCCGGCCACCAGCCGGGCCAAGGCTTGCTCGTCGTCGACGACGACCGCGCGCCGCGCTGTGGTCGTCGTGGTGTCTGGGGTGGGGGTCACCTGGCCATTGTCGGCTGCGGACGGACGCCGGTCGGGGACCTTCATCGAACCTTGATCCAAGGGCGACCGGTCCTTCGGTGCGGCACGTCGACGCTCCACATGTACCGATCCGCGACCGCCTGCAGGAGAACCCGTGTCGACCATCGAGCCCGCCGACCCACCGGTCCTCGTCACCGTCGTCCATGCCCCGGCGTGCCATTTCTGCCACGACGCCGAGGAGGCCCTAGCCGCCCTGGCCGGTGATTTCCCGCTGGTGGTCCGCAGCGTCGGCATCGATACGGACGAGGGCCGGGCCCTGGTCGCCGAGCACCGCCCGCCGATGAACCCGCTGGTGCTGGTAGACGGGGAGTTCTTCTCCGCCGGGCGACTGCCGCGGAAGAAGCTCACCAAGGTCCTGCACAGCCGGCGCACGGCAGCGGTCGGGGCCTGAGATGGGCAGCGAGTTGCTGACGACCGGGAGCATCCTGGCGGCGTTCTTCGCCGGCGGGGTGGCCCTGTTCGCCCCGTGTTGCATCGTCTTCCTGGCGCCGTCCTACCTGGCCGGTGCGGTCAAGAACGCCCGGTGGCGGCTGCTGCCGCTGACCTTCGTCTTCGCGGCGGGCTTGGCCGTGGTGCTGGTGCCGATCACGCTGGGGATGAGCCTGCTCGCCGGCGCGATCGCCCGGTACCACGCTCCGCTGTACTGGGCCGGCGGCCTGCTGATGATCGCCCTGGCGGGCCTGGCCCTCTCGGGTCGGATGTGGTCGCTGCCGTCGTTCCTGCGTACTCCGGATACCACCGGTGGTGACACCGCGAGCTTCTTCTCCCTCGGGGTGTTCTCCGGGATCGCGTCCTCGTGCTGCGCCCCAGTCCTGGCCGGGGTGATGACCCTGTCGATTCTGTCCGGGTCTCCCATCGGGGGGCTGGCCCTGGGGTTGGCGTACGTGTTCGGCATGGTCTTCCCGCTGTTCGTGATGGCCCTGGTCTGGGACAAGGCGCGCCTCGGTGAGCGCAAGCTGTTCCAGGCCAGAACCGTCCGGCTGCCCGTCGCGGGCCGCACCCTGGTCACCAACACCCTCAACATCGCCGTCGCGGTCGGGTTCACGGTGATGGGCGTGTTCGTCATCGCCCTGGCCGGCAGCAAGGACATGACCGGCGGCTCGGCGTTCCAGGACGCCGCCAGCCGCACCCTGACCGACGTGTTCGCCGCCGTCCAGGACTTCCTGTCTCCGGTGCCCGAGCCCCTGCAGGGGTTGGCGCTGCTCGCGGTCGCCGCCGCGTTCATCTGGGCGACGCTCGTCGACCGGCGCCGGCCCGCTCGGTCGAAAAGCGCCGCCCCGGCCACGACCACGGCTGCTGCAGGGCCGAGCGACGGCCCAGCCGTGCCCGTCCCGTCCTGCCACGCCACCCCGACCACGGAAGAAGTGACCCGATGACCTCCGGAACCGCCACCCGCCGCCTCGCCGAACGCCAGCAGGCTCTGCAGGAGGTTCAGGCCGCGCAGGCGGGACAGGCGCGCCGCCGCCAGCGCATCAGCTGGGCCGCGTGGGGCGCCGGTCTGCTGATCGTGGCCACGCTGATCGCCGCCGCGTTGATCACCTCCCAGCCGACCACGTCCAGCGACGTGCGCGTCGCACCGGACTTCACGCTGCCCGCCTCGGACGGCTCGACCGTCTCGCTGGCGGACTTCCGCGGTGGACCGGTCGTCCTGTACTTCAACGAGGGCGCCGGCTGCGACTCATGCCTGCTGCAGATGGCCGAGATCGAGAAGGATCCAGCGTTCGCCGAGACCGGCATCACCGTGCTGCCGATCGTGATGAACACCGCCGAGCAGATCAACACCGATCGCCAACGCCTCGGCGTCCAGGCACCGTTCCTGCTTGACGACGGCACCGTCTCCGCCGCCTACGACACCCTCGGCAAGGGCATGCACGAAGGCCTCCCGGGGCACGGGTTCGTCCTGGTCGACGCCGACGGCAACCAGCTGTGGCACGGCAACTACCCGTCCATGTGGCTTGCCCCCGCCGACCTGCTCAAGGAGGTCACCAGCCGACTCTGACCATCACCGTTTGACCTGACGCGCGCGTCACCGACCTATGAAGGAGAGCCCGATGGGCTGCTGCCAGGACACCCCTACCTCGACGACCACGACCCAGAGCACGGCCACCACGACGAGCAACAGCTGCTGCGGCGGCGGCGCTCAGGGCGCGGACACCTGCTGCACGACCAGCACCTCGGCCTGATCCCCAACACCGATCCTGGGAAGGAACCACCCCTTGACGAGCACCACGCGCCGGCGCCTCGCCGCGACGACAGCAGCACTCGCCCTGGCGGCCACCCTGACCGCCTGCTCCACCGGCGACGAACCGACGCCCGAACCCCCCGCGGCGCAGGAGTCCTCGAGCAGCGAGGACGCCGAGGCGGCGACTGAGCACAACGCCGCCGACGTGGAGTTCGCGCAGATGATGATCGTCCACCACCAGGGAGCGCTTGAGATGGCTGAGCTCGCGGTCGAGCGGGCCTCCACCGACGAGGTGCGCGCACTGGCCGAGCGAATCGCCGCAGCGCAGGGCCCGGAGATCGAGCTCATGTCCGGCTGGCTGGAGACCTGGGACGAGGAGCTCCCCGCTGAGGCTGAGCACGGCGGCATGGACCACGGCGGGATGGAGATGGACGGCATGGACCAGGAGGAGGCGATGTCCACCCTGGCCGAGTTTGAAGGGGTCGCGTTCGACCGGAGGTTCCTCGAGCTCATGGTCGCCCACCACCGCGGCGCCGTCGAGATGGCCCAGGCCCAGATCGGCGAGGGCGCAGACCCCGACGCCCTGGCACTCGCCCGGACGATCAGGGACGACCAGAACATAGAGATCACCGAGATGGAGAACCTGCTGCGGTCCCTCTGAGCAGCCCGCAGCACGACCGGCAGGAGGCCACCCCGCACGAAAAGGTGGCCTCCTGTCGCGTGCGTCTGCCACCGGCGCTGCGGCGAAGCGCTAGGTGCGGACGTACCGTCGCCCGGTGCCGAACTCCCCGTTTGACAAGGAAGAACCTGCCCGGCCTCACCGCGTGCAGTCTGTGTGCCGGAGAGACCCTGGGCGAAGCTGACACCGCCCCGGGTGGCCAGCTGCAGCGCCTGAGGCACCTGGCCGACTCCGGCGTGGCTCGCCTGACGACCGTCGACTGCCTCGACGCGTGCGATCGCGGCGACGTCGTGGTCGCTCGTCCGTCCGGTGCATGCCGCCGCACCGGCGCACGACCGGTGTGGTTCGAACGCCTCGCCGGGGATGAAGTCACCGGCGAGCTCGCGCGCTGGCTCCGGTGCGGCGGTCCGGGCGTCGCGCGACTGCCCGACCGACTCGTCGGCAACGTCATCCAGCGCTCTGACCCCGTGCCCGCCGGCCCTGCGGCGTAGCCGTCGGATTCACGGCCTGACGCGCGTTCGCCCTTGCGCGGCCGTCCGCCGGAGAGACCCTCATCGAACCTTCATGGCGGCGCCGTCCCTCTCACCGCGCGAACACGCGGCCCTGTCCGTAGCGTCGAAAGGGTCCCCGCGGCGCACGAGCGATCGATGTGCCGCACGATCCGCAAATCAGGAGGCCGTCGTGAAGACCACGCAGATGCTCGACACCTACCCCGCGACCATCAACCTCGACCGCCAGCTGCTGGCTCGCGTCATCGAGTCCCTGGTCGCCTGCTCGCAGGCGTGTACCGCGTGCGCGGACGCGTGTCTGAGTGAGGAGATGGTCGCCGACCTGCGCAAGTGCATCCGGTCCAACCTCGACTGTGCCGACAGCTGCGCGGCCACGGCGCGGATCCTGTCCCGCCACACCGGCTATGACGCCAACATCACCCGGGCTCACCTCGAGGCCTGCATCGCCGCGTGCCGGGCCTGCGGCGACGAGTGCGAGCAGCACGCGGGCATGCACGAGCACTGCCGCATCTGCGCCGAGGCGTGCCGGGACTGCGAGGCCGCCTGCGCCGAGCTCCTCGCGGCCATCCGCTGAGCCCGTCCACGCGGTGCCGGCGGGCATCCCGCCCGCAGCACCCCGTGAGTCCGTCCGACACCCCGGCAGGTAGGAGCGAGACGAGGAGACGCAGCGATGTCCGTGCAGCGTGAGCACGATGGCGAGTCGATGAACGACGAGCACGACGGTGACGGCGCCCATCACGGGGGTGAGCGGCACGGCGGTGGGCAGGGCCATCAGATGAAGGGCATGTACCTGCGGTTCGCCGCCATGATCCTCACGGCCATGGTGGTCATGTACTGGGTGATGTTCGTCGGCTCGTGGGAGCTGGATCACGTCCGGTTCAGCCAGAGCCGGGTCTTCATGGCGGTCACCATGGGCGGCACGATGGGGCTGATCATGCTCGCCTGGATGCTGAACATGTACAAGAACGCGAAGGCGAACATCGCCGTGGTCGCCGTCAGCGTGCTGCTCCTTGCCGGCGGCGTCGCCCTCGACCGCAGCCAGGTCACGGTCGGCGACACCGCATTCATGCGCGCGATGATCCCGCACCACTCCCTGGCTATCACCCGCTCCGAGCGGGCCCAGATCGACGACGTCCGGGTGTGCGAGCTCGCCGTCGAGATCATCGAGGCTCAGCAGCGGGAGATCGCCGAGATGGACTGGCTCATCGAGGACATCGAGCGCAAGGGCATCGCAGCAACGGCGGCCGAGGCCGACGCGCGCCCCGTACCGGACTTCGAGGGCACCGCGCTGCGCTCGTGCCCGACCCCCTGACCTGACCCGCTCGGCGTCGAGGTGCCCCCGAGCCGGGAATACCGGCCATGAGCACGCCGTTGGCTGCTCACATACCCCCTGGGGGTATTTTTCCGCAGATGACGGTGGAGCACGGGTCGAGGAGAAGAGGCATGAGCAACGCGCACCAGGGCCACGACGTGCACGGCGAACGACGCAGCAGCGCGAGCCAGCGGCACGAGCTGTCCGTCGAGGACACTGATCCGCTGGCTCACGACCGCCACGGTGGGCACGACGCCGGCCAGATGGAGCACGAGGGCCACCACATGCCCGCGCATGTGGATGGGCACGACGCCGAGCACCGGCCCTCCGCGAGCCACCATGGCGAGCACATGGGCGCCGAGGGTGGCCACGGCGGGCACGGGGCACACGGCGGTGGTCACGGTGGCCACGTCGCCCTGTTCCGGCGCCTGTTCTGGATCAACCTCGCGCTCGCCGTGCCGACGGTCCTGCTCAGCGGGATGTTCGCCGACCTGCTCGGCTATGCCCTCCCCGACGTCCCGGGGCCCACCTGGGTCGCGCCGGCCCTCGGCACCGTGATCTACCTGTGGGGCGGACGGCCGTTCCTCACCGGAGCGGTCGCTGAGTTCCGGGCCCGCAAGCCGGGGATGATGCTGCTCATCGGGATGGCGATCACCGTGGCGTTCGTCGCCTCCTGGGGCGCGACCCTCGGGGTGCTCTCGCACGAGCTGGACTTCTGGTGGGAGCTGGCCCTGCTGGTCGTGATCATGCTGCTCGGCCACTGGCTGGAGATGCGGTCCCTGGCGCAGACCTCCTCCGCTCTGGACTCCCTGGCGGCGCTGCTGCCGGACGAGGCGGAGAAGGTCGACGGCGACTCCGTCGTCACGGTCGCTCCGTCCTCGCTCGCCCTGGGGGACGTCGTCATCGTCCGCCCGGGCGGCCGGGTGCCGGCCGACGGGCAGGTCGTCGAGGGCGCTGCCGACGTCGACGAGTCGATGATCACGGGCGAGTCGCGGCCGGTGTTCCGGACCGTCGGCGACCAGGTCGTCGCGGGAACCGTCTCGACCGACAGCGCCCTGCGCGTGAGGGTCGACGCCGTCGGTGACTCGACCGTGCTGGCCGGGATCCGACGACTGGTCGCCCAGGCGCAGTCGTCCACGACGCGTGCGCAGCTGCTGGCCGACCGCGCCGCCGGGTGGCTGTTCTGGTTCGCCCTGATCGCCGCCGTCATCACGGTCGCGATCTGGAGCGCCGTCGGGACACCGGACTTCGCGATCATCCGCGCCATCACGGTGCTCGTCATCGCCTGCCCGCACGCCCTCGGGCTCGCCATCCCGCTGGTGGTGTCGATCTCCACCGAACGCGCTGCCCGGGGTGGCGTGCTGGTCAAGGACCGTGCCGCACTCGAGCGGATGCGCGTGGTCGACACCGTCCTGTTCGACAAGACCGGGACGCTCACCAAGGGCGAGCCCGCCGTGCACGATGTCGCGACGACCGGGATCGGTGACGACGAGCTCCTCGCGCTGGCCGCCGCCGCGGAAGCCGACAGCGAGCACCCGCTGGCACGTGCGATCACCGCCGCAGCACACCATCGAGGGCTCACGGTGCCGCGCGCCGAGGACTTCCAGGCCTCGACGGCTGTCGGAGTCTCCGTCACCGTGGACGGACGCTGGGTCGCCGTCGGCGGCCCGAACCTCCTGGCCGAGCAGGGGCTCGATCCTCTGCCGGTGACCCAGCCCTGGTCCGACCGCGGACAGATCGTCCTGCACGTCGTGGTCGACGGCCGCGTGGCCGGAGCGCTAGGGCTCGCCGACGAGGTACGTCAGGAGTCCCGCGAGGCGGTCGACGCCCTTCACGCCCTCGGCATCCGCGTAGTGATGATCACCGGTGACGCCGAGCCGGTGGCCAAGGCCGTGGGGACGGAACTCGGCATCGATCAGGTCTTCGCGGGCGTCCGCCCGGAGGACAAGAGCAGCACGGTGGCCTCCCTGCAGGGTGAGGGGCGGACCGTGGCGATGGTGGGTGACGGCGTCAACGACGCGCCCGCCCTCGCCCGCGCCGATGTCGGGGTGGCGATCGGCGCCGGCACCGATGTCGCCATCGAATCCGCCGGGGTCGTCCTCGCCGCGAACGACCCCCGCGCCGTGCTGTCGATCATCGAACTGTCCCACGCCAGTTACCGGAAAATGTGGCAGAACCTGCTCTGGGCCACCGGCTACAACATCATCGCCGTCCCGCTGGCCGCCGGTGTGCTGGCCTTCGCCGGCATCGCGATCTCCCCCGCCGTCGCCGCAGTGCTCATGTCGGTGTCCACCATCGTTGTCGCGCTCAACGCCCAACTGCTGCGCAACCTCGATCTCGACCCCGCCCACCTGACCCGTACCCGAACATCTCCGACCGTCCCCTGAAACGAGTCCCACCCCCACATGCCCCGATCACCCC
>JAFAEH010000381.1 GCA_023424135.1 Actinomycetes bacterium
GCGCACCGTGCACCGGACGGACGCCGCGAGCACCACGGCGCTGCTGACGCTCGCCGCCGGGCGTCCCGTGCTCGTCGACCCCGCACGCGGCGAGGTCCGCACGCTCGACGACCGGGCGCGGCCCGGGCCGGCCCGGTGCCTGGACACACGCCCCGCCGACGACGTCGAGGTGCTCGGGTCGACCGCGCGCGACGAGGTGTACGTCGCGGTCGCGCAGGCCCGTGCGCTGCTCGTCGTGCCCGTCCACGCCCGTGACGGGGCCTGCGGGCGCAGCGTCACGCTGGGCGGGGACGACGCCGACGACCCCGTGTACGGCGGCCTCGCGCAGTCCGGGCGCTACGTCTTCGTGCCCGACCTCGGCACGGGCGAGACCGTCGTCGTCGACACCCTCGACGCCGACGTGGTCGGCCGCGTGCCCCTGGCCGACCCCGGCCACCGGGTCGAGCTGCACGCACGCGACGGTCTGGTGTTCTGGAACGACGTCGACGGCGCGCAGACGGGCGTCCTGCGGCTGCGCTCCGGTGTGTGGGAGGCCTCCGCGGTCGAGAAGTACGACCCGGCCACCGGTGAGGGCACCGAGGTCGTCGTGCCCGAGGACGCCCCCGCACCGCAGGAGCCGCCCGGGTCGGCCGGGGCTGACGAGCGGCCTGGGTCGGAGCCCACGACCCCGGCCGTCGACGCCCCCGAACCTGCCGTCCCGCGCCCGTCGGGCGGGCCTGCCGCAGGCGCCGCCCGTCCCCCGCAGGCGGGACCGGTGACCTCGCCGCGTCCGGCCACCGGGGGCGGGACCGGTCGTCCGACGCCTGCTCCCACCGGGACACCGACACCCTCGACGTCGCCGTCCCCCACCGCCACCCCGTCGCCGACACCGACGCCCTCCCCGCCGCCCACCGACCTCACGGTCACGCTCACCGCCGACGGGGCGCAGCCCTGGGGCGTCGAGTACCAGCCGGGCACGCAGGCCGTGGTGACACCGGCCGTCACCGGCGGCGCGACGGCGGTGACGTGGACCTGGCACGTGTCGTCGACGACGACGGACGACGCACCGTCGTACACCCCGCCGGCACCCGGCGACCCGTTGGTGATCGACTCCGTCGGCGGCCAGGGCGACCTGACCGTGACGCTCGTCGTCACCGACGCCACGGGCACCGAGCACACCAGCACGCCGCTCGTCGCGTGGGTCAAGTACGGCTGCCACCTGACGATCAACGGGACGAGCGATCCCGCGGAGCATGTCGTCGACCTGCGGGCGTCGAGCACGGGCACGTTCACCGTGACGGTGCACGAGTGCCGGGGTCCGCAGACCGCGACGCTCACCGTGCCGCCGTGGCTGTCCGCGTCCCCGAGCCGGCTCACGATCCCCACCGACCCGGCCGGCGTCACGGTCACGCTGACGCTTGCCGGCACACCGCCGGGCGACGGCGCCCAGGGCGGGACGTCGGTCACGTTCACCGGCCAGGGTGCCCGCTCGCCCTACGACGTCGCGGTGCTCACGGACGTGCCGCTCACGGTCGTGTCGTCGTCCTTCTGCCCCGCGGGCGACGCGACCTCCGGGACGACGACGGTGACCGTGGTGGTGCTCGACGTGACCGTCGGCGCGAGCGAGCACAACGTGGGGACGAGCGACGGGTGGAGGCTCCCGCTGGTGTCGACGAACGGCGCCGAGCGCACCTACCGGGTCGTGGGCGACCGCCGGGTGGCCGGGGTCGACGTCATGGTCGCCGACGGGTTCGGGAAGCGCTCCGGACTGTTCCACCCGCCGGAGGTCTGCCCCTGAGCGCGGGCCTCACGCGTCGCGGACCAGCCCCTCGCACGTGCGGCGCAGCACGTCGGCGACGCGGCGGACGTCCGGACCGGCGAACGGGTGCGCGGCCCGACGCTGCCACCGGTGCAGCGCCGCGACCGCGGACTCCCGGACCTCCGGGTCGGCGACGGGCGCCGGGTCGGTGCCGGGCGCCAGGCCGAGCCGGGTGCGGGGGTCGTCGCCCTCGGCACCCAGCAGGCGTTCGGCCTCGTCCCGGGCGGCCTCGTCGCCGACCTCGACGACACCGGCGCGCAGGTCCGCCAGCAGGCGCAGCTCGACGAGGTCGTGCGCGGCGGCGACCACCTGCTCGCAGCGCCGCGCGAGCACGTCGCCACCCGGGACGGGCGCGCGTACCAGGAGGGACTCGACGGTGCGCAGCGCGCGCTGCGCCTGCAGCACCCCCGCGCGGGCCACGAACCGGCGCAGCAGCAGGTCACGCACGTCCTCCAGGCCGCTCGCGGCACGCAGCACCTCGGCGAGCGTCGCCGCGTCGACCGCGGTCCCGTCGCGCACCGCCCCGACCGCCAGGCGCACGCCGAACAGGCCGAGGTCGTCGAGCAGGGTGGCGCGTGCGTCCGCAGCGGCGGGACCGGTGGCGCGCACGAACCGGTCCGCCGACAGCAGCACGTGCTCCGGCTCGGCGGCCAGCGCGGCGACGTGCTCCCAGCGCGCCTGCGTGAGCTCGAACGCCGCCAGGCCCAGCAGGCCGCACACCGGCACGACCGTCTGCACGAGCGCCCGCACGCGCACGTCGGCCCGGTAGCGTGCCGCGATCCGGGCGGCGACCGCGAGCGCGTCCGGCCGCCCGCCGCCCGTCTCGTCCGCGCGGGACAGCACGCCGACGGCGTTGACGGGCGTGACGGTCCACGTGTCCTCGTCGGCGTGGAACGCGCGCAGGAAGTCCACGTCCGCCTCGTGCACCTGGCGCAGCAGGTACAGCACGGCGTCGGCCGCGTCGTCACCCGGCCCGTCGTCGGCCCGCCCGTCGTCGGGGCCGCCGGGCCCGGAACCGGAACCCGACCCGAGGAGGTAGTCCTCGGTACGGGCCGAGACCTCACCGCGCGCCGACGCGAGACCCGGCGTGTCGACGAGCGTCAGACGCGCGAGCCGCGAGGACGGGTACTCCACGACGAGTCGCGCGACGTCCTGGACCTCGAACGCGCCGAGGTCGACGCGCGTGCTCCCGCCCTCGCGCACGTACGCGACCTGACGGCGCGTCCCGTCGCGCAGCACGGCCCATGCACGCGCCGCCGGACCGTCGACGTACGTCGTCACCAGGCGGGTGCACTCGGTCGCGTCGGTGGCGGCCAGCCGCTGCCCGACGAGCGCGTTGAGCAGCGTCGACTTGCCCGCCTTCACGCGCCCCGCGAACGCCACCCGCAACGGTCCGTCCAGGCGTTCCGCGGCCCCGGTGAGCGCGGCCGCGTGCGGGGTACCGGCGTAGGCGTCCGCCGCGTCGTGCAGCAGCGCGCGCACCGCGTCGACGGTCCCGGTGCGGTGCGGTCCGACGCCCGCCGGTGCCGTCGTCACGTCGACCCCTGCGGGACGGGGACCGTCGCGCGCCGCTCGGCGAGCAGCGGCGCGAGCAGGTCCTGCGTGCGGGCGGCCAGGTCACGCAGCCGGTCGAGCTCGGCGTCGACCCGTGCGGTGCGGGCCAGGCGGGCGGTGTCGTCCTCGGCGATCGCGGTCGAGAGCTGCTCGACCGCGCCCGTCGCCGTCGCGAGCAGCTCGGCCG
>JAFAEH010000016.1 GCA_023424135.1 Actinomycetes bacterium
GGCGACGGCCGTGCGGACCCCGGGCACCGCGACCGACCCGCGGCCCGGGTCGACGGCGGTCGGCGCGGTCGTCCCGGGGCAGGACCGCACGCCGGTGGCGTCGCCCTCCCCGACGCCGGGTCCGACACCGGCCGAGGAGGTCGGCACCGTGTCCGCGTTCGGCGACTCGGTGATGCTCGGTGCGGCGCAGGACCTGGGCGCCCACGGGATCGGCGTCGACGCGGCCGTGTCGCGGCAGTTCGCGGAGATGGCGGACCTCGTGCTCGGCGCGGCCGCCGCCGGCACTCTCGGGCACACGGTCGTCGTGCACGGCGGCACGAACGGTCCCGTCGCCGAGGACGACCTGCGGCGGCTGCTCGCCGGCACGTCCGACCGGCGCGTGTTCGTCGTCGACGTCCGCGTGCCGCGGCCGTGGGAGCAGTACGACAACGACCTGTTCGCGCGCGTGGTGCCGGAGTACCCGCATGCCCGCCTGCTCGCATGGAAGGCCCTCGGCGACGCCAACCCCGGGTGGTTCGGCGGGGACGGCATCCACCTGCGCGAGGACGGCGGGCGGGCCGGGTACGCGCAGTGGGTCGCGCAGCAGATCCAGCCTGCCGGGTGACACGCGTTGCCCCGGACGCGTCACTGCCGCTACAGTCCGTCTGAAACGTGGTCACGCCGTCTCACATCGTGAGCAGGAGCGGGCCGCCGGAGAGCGACAGGAGGCACGCGATGACCAGCACCCGCGTCGCCGTCGCCTCCCCGCTGATGTGCCGCTGTTGCCGGGGCTGCTCGATGCAGCCCTGCACCGGCACCCGCTGACCCCTCAGCGCCCGTCGGCCCTCCCCCGGGGCCGCCCCGCCGGTGCCCGCCCTCGTGGCCGCCCGGCACGCGCCGGACGTCCACGCCCGATCCCCAGGACGTCCCCCCATGACGCTGACCTCCACCGCCGAACGCCGCGCGCACACCGTCACGCTCGAGTCCGTGCGGCGCACGTTCCCCACGCCCGGCGGGACCCGCACCGTGCTGCACGCGGTCGACGTCGAGCTGCGCGCCGGTGAGATCCTCGCGCTCGTCGGACCGTCGGGCTGCGGCAAGTCGACGCTGCTGCGCCAGATCAGCGGGCTCGACACCCCCGACGCGGGCCGCATCCTGCTCGACGGCACACCCGTCGCCGGCGTCGACCGGCGCACCGCCGTCGCGTTCCAGGAGCCGCGCCTGCTGCCGTGGCGCACCCTGACCGGCAACGTCGCGCTCGGCCTGCCACGCGGCACCGACAAGGCGGCGGGCCGCGAGCGCGTCGCCGAGCTGCTGCGGCTCGTCGGCCTCGAGGAGTCCGCAGGTCTGCGCCCCCGCCAGGTGTCCGGGGGCATGGCCCAGCGCACGTCGCTGGCCCGCGCGCTGGCCCGCAACCCCGGCGTCCTGCTGCTCGACGAGCCGTTCGGTGCGCTCGACGCGCTCACGCGGCTGCGCATGCAGGACCTGCTCCTCGAGGTCCACCGGGCCGAGCCGACGACCGTGCTCCTCGTGACGCACGACGTCGAGGAGGCGCTGTACCTCGCCGACCGCGTGCTCCTGCTGCGCAACCTCGCCCGCTGCCCGCAGGACACCCCGAGCGTCGCGCGCGTCATCGACGTGCCCGGCGACCGGCCCCGCGACCGCGCCGACCACCAGCTCGCCGAGCTGCGCGCCGAGCTCCTCGAGGGCCTCGGCGTCGCGACGCACCACGTCGCCACCGGCGACCCCGACCACCACACCATCTGATCCCCCACCCCGCACCGGGCCCCGGCCCACGTCCCCCGAGATGAGAGAACCGACGATGACGATCCGCACCGCCGTGTCCGCCACCGCGCTGGCCCTCGTGACCGCCCTGGCGCTCACCGGCTGCGTCGCCGGCGAGAACTCCGCACCGGAGGCCGCCCCCGAGGCCACCGACGGCGCCACCACCTGGAGCACCGACACGCTCGACATCGACTTCGCCACCTACAACCCGCTGAGCCTGGTCATCAAGGAGCAGGGCTGGCTCGAGGACGCGCTCGACGGCGTGACCGTCAACTGGATCCAGTCCGCCGGGTCCAACAAGGCCAACGAGGGGCTGCGCGCCGGTGCGCTCGACGTCGGCTCGACGGCCGGGTCGGCCGCCCTGCTCGCACGCTCGAACGGCTCGCCCATCCGCACCATCTCGATCTACACGCAGCCGGAGTGGGCGGCCATCGTCGTGCCCGACGGCTCGGACATCACGTCCGTCGCGGACCTCGCCGGGAAGTCCGTCGCGGCGACCAAGGGGACCGACCCCTACTTCTTCCTGCTGCAGGCGCTCGACGAGGCAGGGGTGCCGCTGGCGGACGTCGAGGTGCAGAACCTGCAGCACGCCGACGGGCGGACCGCGCTGGAGCAGGGCTCGGTCGCCGCGTGGTCGGGCCTGGACCCGATCATGGCCGCGAGCGAGTCCGAGTCGGGCACGAAGCTGATCTACCGGAACATCGACTTCAACACCTACGGCTTCCTCAACGCGACGCAGGACTTCCTCGACGCGTCCCCGGACGTCGCGCAGGTCGTGGTCGACGCCTACGAGAAGGCCCGCGCGTGGGCGCTGGAGAACCCGGACGAGGTCGTCGCGATCCTCGCCGAGGTCGCCGGCATCGACCCGGCCGTGGCCGAGAAGGTCATCGTCGAGCGCACCAACCTCGAGGTCGACCCGGTGCCGGGCGACGCGCAGCGCGACGTGCTCGCCGTCGTCGGCCCGATCTTCGTCGAGTCCGGTGACGTCGACAGCCAGGCGACGATCGACACGGCGCTCAACGAGCTGTTCGAGCCCACGTTCGCCGAGAAGGCCGACCCCGCGAACGTCGCGGGCTGACGCGCCCACCACCGGCGCCCCGCCGCACCCCCGCGGCGGGGCGCCGAGCCCGCAGCACCCACCTCCTCGTCCCCCAGGAGAGACCCGCGATGACCGTCGACCCCAGCCTCGGAGCGCCGGGCGTGGCACTCGGCACCCCCGGCTCCGGCCCCGTGACCGACGGCGAGGGCCGCCCGCACCGCTCGCTCAACCCGTTCGACGCCGGCCCCGCACGCGGTGCGTCACGGTCGTTCTGGTCACGACGCACCACGCGCGTCGTCGGCGGTGCGCTGCTGCCACTGCTGCTGCTCGCCGCATGGCAGTACGTCACGTCCGCGGGCCTGGTCGCGCCGTACCAGCTGCCCAGCCCCGCGTCGGTCTGGAACGCGGCGGTCGACCTGCAGCAGCGGGGCCTGCTCGGCGTGCACGTCGCGATCTCGGTGCAGCGCGTGCTCATCGGCTTCGCGATCGGCGCCGCCGTCGCGCTCGTCGTCGCCGCGCTCGTCGGCCTGTCGCGGTCCGGCGACGTGCTGCTGGCCCCGACGCTCGCGGCCGTGCGCGCCGTCCCGTCGCTCGCGTGGGTCCCGCTGCTCATCCTGTGGATGAAGATCGGCGAGGAGTCGAAGATCACGCTCATCGCCATCGGTGCGTTCTTCCCCGTCTACACGACCGTCGCGGCCGCCCTGCGCCACGTCGACCCGCACCTGGTCGAGGCCGGGCGGGCGTTCGGGCTGCGCGGGGTCGAGCTGTTCCGGTCCGTGCAGCTCCCGGCGGTCCTGCCGTCCGTCATGTCCGGCCTGCGGCTGGGTCTCGCGCAGGCGTGGCTGTTCCTCGTCGCCGCCGAGCTCATCGCGTCGTCCATGGGCCTGGGATTCCTGCTGACCGACTCGCAGAACAACGGGCGCGTCGACCGGATCCTGCTCGCGATCGTCCTGCTCGCGCTCATCGGCAAGCTCACCGACTCGGTCGTCGCCATCGCCGAGAAGCAGCTGCTGCGGAGGTTCGCGTGACGACGCTCGACACCCTGCAGTCCGAGACGCGCACCTACCCCGCGCCCGCCGCCCGCGCCGCGTCCTCGAACGTCCGCCCCGAGGACTGGGCGCGGGCCGAGGCCGACCCGGTCGCGTTCTGGGAGGAGGCCGCCCGCCGGCTCGACTGGGACACCCCGTGGCACACCGCGCACGAGTGGTCGCCGCCGGTCCCGGTCGAGGGCGGCGCGGACGGTGAGCTCACCGTCCCGCAGGCACGCTGGTTCCTCGGCGGACGCCTCAACGTCGCCGTCAACTGCGTGGACCGGCACGTCGCCGCGGGTCGCGGCGACAAGGTCGCGCTGCACGTCGAGGGCGAGCGCGGCGACCGTCGCTCGATCACCTACGCGCAGCTCCAGCGCGAGGTGGCGCAGGCCGCCCACGCGCTGACCGAGCTCGGGGTCGGGCCCGGCGACCGCGTGGTCGTCTACCTGCCGGTGATCGCCGAGACCGTGGTCGTCACGCTCGCCATCGCGCGGATCGGCGCCGTGCACTCGCTGGTGTTCGGCGGGTTCTCCGCCGAGGCCGTGCGGTTCCGCGTGCAGGACACCGAGGCGAAGGTGCTCGTCACGAGCGACGGGCAGTTCCGCCGCGGGCAGGCCGTCGAGGTCAAGTCGGCCGCCGACGAGGCCGTCGCCGGGCTCGACCACGTCGAGCACGTGCTCGTCGTGCGACGCACCGGCCAGGACGTCGCGTGGACGCCCGGCCGGGACGTGTGGTGGCACGACGTCGTCGACCGTCAGCCCGACGTGCACGACGCGCAGGCCTTCGACGCCGAGCACCCGTTGTTCGTCATCTACACCTCGGGCACCACGGGCAGGCCGAAGGGGCTCGTGCACACGTCCGGCGGGTACCTCACCCACGCCGCGTGGTCGCACTGGGCCGTGTTCGACGCCAAGGACGACGACGTGCACTGGTGCACCGCCGACCTCGCCTGGGTCACGGCGCACACCTACGAGATCTACGGCCCGCTCGCGAACGGCCTGACCCAGGTGATCTACGAGGGCACGCCCGACACCCCGCACCGCGAGCGCCACCTCGAGGTCATCGAGCGCTACGGCGTCACGACGTACTACACGGCCCCGACCCTCATCCGCACGTTCATGACGTGGTTCGGCGAGGACCTGCCCGGCGGGCACGACCTGTCGAGCATCCGGCTGCTCGGGACCGTCGGCGAGGCCATCAACCCCGAGGCGTGGGTGTGGTTCCGCCGCACGTTCGGCCGCGACGAGGCACCCGTCGTCGACACGTGGTGGCAGTCCGAGACGGGGGCGGCCATGATCGCGCCCGTCCCCGGGGTCACCACCCTCAAGCCCGGGTCGGCCACGCGCCCGCTGCCGGGGATCGCCGCGCACGTCGTCGGCGAGGACGGCGTCGAGGTCGCGCCCGGGCAGGGCGGGTTCCTCGTCGTCACGCGCCCGTGGCCCGGCATGGCCCGCACCGTGTGGCGCGACCCGCAGCGCTACCTCGACGCGTACTGGCGGCGGTTCGCCGGGCACGGCCCGCACGGCGGGTACTTCCTGGCGGGCGACGGCGCGTCGTACGACGAGGACCGGTACGTGTGGCTGCTCGGCCGCATCGACGACGTCATCAACGTCTCCGGCCACCGCCTGTCGACCATCGAGGTCGAGTCCGCGCTCGTCGCGCACCCGGCCGTCGGCGAGGCCGGCGTCGCGGGCGTCGCCGACCCGTTGACCGGGCAGGCCATCGCGGCGTTCGTCGTGCCGGCCGCCCCGCCCGGTCCGGTCGAGGACGTCGACGCCTGGCTCGCCGCGACGCGCGCGCTGCGCGAGGAGCTGCGCACGCACGTCGCCCACGAGATCGGGCCCGTCGCCAAGCCGCGCCACGTGCTGGTCGTCCCCGAGGTCCCCAAGACCCGGTCGGGCAAGATCATGCGCAGGCTGCTCACGCAGCTCGTCGAGGGCACGCCCCTCGGCGACACCACGTCCCTGCAGAACCCGTGGGCGGTCGACCAGGTCGGCACGCTCGTGGCCGCCGGCATCCGCCGCTGAGACCGACAGGAGCACCGTGAGCGAGCACCGCTTCGGCTTCCGCACCCGCGCGCTGCACGCCGGGGGCATCCCCGACGCCACCACGGGCGCACGCGCCGTGCCGATCTACCAGACGACGTCGTTCGTCTTCGACGACACGGCCGACGCCGCGAACCTGTTCGCGCTGCAGAAGTACGGGAACATCTACTCCCGCATCGGCAACCCCACCGTCGCGGCCTTCGAGGAGCGCATCGCGTCGCTCGAGGGTGGCATCGGCGCGGTCGCCACCGCCTCGGGCATGGCCGCCGAGTTCCTCGTCTTCGCGGCGCTCGCGGGCGCGGGCGACCACATCGTGGCGTCCGCGCAGCTCTACGGCGGGACGGTCACGCAGCTCGACGTGACGCTGCGGCGGTTCGGCGTCGAGACGACGTTCGTGCCCGGGACGGACCCGGCGGACTACGCGGCGGCGATCCGCCCGGAGACGAAGGCCGTCTACACGGAGGTCGTCGCGAACCCGTCCGGCGAGATCGCGGACCTCGCCGGGCTGGCCGACGTCGCGCACGCGGCGGGCGTGCCGCTCGTCGTCGACTCGACCCTGTCGACGCCGTACCTGGTGCGACCCCTCGAGCACGGTGCGGACATCGTCATCCACTCGGCGACCAAGTTCCTCGGCGGGCACGGCACGACCCTCGGCGGCGTCGTCGTGGAGTCGGGCCGCTTCGACTGGGGCAACGGCCGCTTCCCGACCATGACCGAGCCCGTCGCGTCCTACGGCGGGGTGCGCTGGTGGGAGAACTTCGGCGAGTACGGGTTCCTCACCAAGCTGCGCTCCGAGCAGCTGCGCGACATCGGCCCCGCACTGTCCCCGCAGTCCGCGTTCCAGCTGCTGCAGGGCGTCGAGACGCTTCCCCAGCGGCTCGACGCGCACCTGGCCAACGCGCGCGAGGTCGCGACGTGGCTCGAGTCCGACCCGCGGATCACCCGCGTCCTGTGGGCCGGGCTGGAGTCGCACCCGCACCACGAGCGTGCACGGCAGTACCTGCCGCTGGGACCCGGGTCGGTGTTCGCGTTCCGCCTGGCGCCCGCCGGGGACGTCGCCGGCCGCGAGGTGGGCCGCCGGTTCATCGAGTCCCTGCAGCTCGCGAGCCACCTCGCGAACGTCGGCGACGCGCGCACGCTCGTCATCCACCCCGGGTCGACGACGCACCAGCAGCTGTCCGCCGAGCAGCTCGAGGCCGCGGGCGTCCCCGAGGACCTGGTGCGCATCAGCGTCGGCATCGAGGACCCGCAGGACATCCTGTGGGACCTCGACCAGGCCCTGACCGCCGCGACCGGCACCACGCGGGAGGACGCACGATGAGCGCACGTACCTGGCAGGGCCCGTCCGCACCGCAGCGCCTGTCGATCCTGCGCAGGACGCGCTCGATCGCGATCGTCGGCGCGTCGAGCAACCCCGCGCGGGCGTCCTCCTTCGTGGCGACGTACCTGCTGTCGTCCTCGCCGTACGACGTGTACTTCGTCAACCCCCGCGCCGAGGAGATCCTCGGGCGACCCGTGTACCCGTCGCTCGACGCGCTGCCCGTCGTCCCGGACCTCGTCGACGTGTTCCGCCGCCACGACGACCTGCCGACGGTCCTCGACGAGACCCTCGCGGTCGGTGCCCGCACCCTGTGGCTGCAGCTCGGGTCGTGGCACGAGGACGTCGCGCGCCGGGCCGAGGTCGCCGGCCTGGACGTCGTCATGGACCGGTGCGTGAAGATCGAGCACGCCCGGTTCCACGGCGGCCTGCACCTGGCGGGGTTCGACACCGGGGTGATCTCCTCGCGGCGCGCGCTGGGCTGACGGGCTCGTCGGGCCGACGAGCGCGTCGGGCTGGCGGGCGCGTCGGGCTGGCGGGCGTCAGTCCGCGGGGAACCAGACCGCGTCCCGGACCCGCACCCGCGATCCGTCGGCCGTCAGCGGTGCCCCCTCGTCGCGCAGGTGCGTCAGGGCACGCGCGGCGTGGTGGGCGGGCGGCTGCCCGGACGCGTTCACCACGCGCCACCAGGGCACGTCCCCGCCCGTCGCCATCGCACGCCCGACCTGACGCGGCCCGCCGCGGGGCGCACGCCCCGCCGCGACGGCACGGTCCGCGAGCACCTCGGCGACCAGCCCGTAGGTCATGACACGTCCCGGTGGGATCGTCGCGACGAGGTCGTGCACGTCGGCCACGTAGTCGTCGTGCCGGGGGTCACGCACGCGCGTCATAGCCGCCGCACGACGACGACCGCGCGGTCGTCGTCGTCCGCCGCACGCACGCCCGCCAGGACGTCGCCCGCCGTGCCGGGCGCGGCCGCGACGGTGGACTCGACGACCCCGAGGAGCCGGTCGATGCCCTGGTCGACGTCGCGCCCCGGCGCCTCGACGAGCCCGTCGGTGTACAGCACGACGGCATCGCCGGGCCCGAGCACACCGGCGACGTGGCCGGGCGTCATCGTGTCGAGGACCCCCAGCGCGACACCCTCGCCGACGGGCAGCGCGTCGACCCGCCCCGACCCCGCGTGCAGCACCGCGGGCGGCGGGTGACCGGCGACGGCCACCCGGTAGCGGCCGTTGTGCAGGTCGACGGCGAGGTGCACGGCCGTCGCGAACCCCTCGTCCCAGGACTGCCCCAGCAGGTACGCGTTCGCCGCGGGCAGGAACCGGTGCGCCGGTACCGCACCGAGCAGCCCGCCGAGCGCGCCCTGGAGCTGCAGCGCACGCACGCCCGCCGCCTGTCCCTTGCCGGACACGTCGACCAGCACCACCTCGAACAGGTTCCCCGAGCGACGAGCGACCAGGAAGTCCCCCGAGAACGCCGCACCGTGCGCGGAGCGGACGTCCGCGTCGGCCTGCCACCCGGGCGGCAGGGCCGGCAGGCGTCCGCCGACCGCGAGCCGGTCGCGCAGGTCGACGAGCATGAGGGCCCCGGGCGCGCCCTGCAGGCCGAGACGTTCCCGCTCGTGCCCGAACACGAGCACCGCACCGCATGCCAGGAGCAGGACCAGGAGCGGGCCGGGAGTCACCGGAAGAGAACGGAGCGGGAGGACCGCGGCCGTCAGCACGACGACCAGCGCGACGAGCACGACCAGCGGGCGCCACCGCAGCACGAGCACCCCGACGAGCAGCACCAGGATGAAGCCCGCAGGGTGGAACCACTCCGGGAGCATCACCGCACCCACCCCGTACCCGACGGCGAGGCCGGACAGCACCAGGAGCACCCCCGGCTGCGGCCCGGACGCCCAGCCGGCGACCAGCCACCACACGTGCCGGCCGAACCCGGCACCCGGTCGGGGGTCCACCCCCTGAGCGTGGCACACGACGGGCGTACCGGGCGTACCGGTCCACCGGGCAATAGCTGTGCGCGCGCGCCGCCCGCACGCCCATCATGGGGTCATGAGCCCCCTGCCTGACGGGTACCGCACCGTCGCCGTCCCGCCCGAGCGCATCGCCGACTTCCGCACGACCGACGAGCTCGCGTTCGCCGCCTCCCCCGACCCCGAGGTCGACAAGGTCGTGCCGTTCGCGATCCCCGCCGACCGCCTGACGGCCGTCGAGGCCGCCGACGGGACCTACGCGGCGGTGCACGGGTCGTACGCGTTCACGATGCCGGTGCCGGGTGGGCAGGTCGCCTGCTCGGGGCTGACGTGGGTCGGTGTGCGGCCCGACGAGCGGCGCCGCGGGCTGCTGACGTCCATGATCCGCACGCACGTCGACCGTTCCCTGGGGCGCGGTGAACCGGTCTCCGCCCTGTTCGCCGCCGAGACGGCGATCTACGGCCGGTTCGGGTACGGCAGCGCCACCGACGACGTCCGGCTCACGCTCCCCCGCGGCGCGGCGCTGCGTCCGGTCGCCGGCAGCGACGACCTCACGGTGCGGCTCGAGCGGATCGACCCGGCGCGTCACACGGGGCTCGTCGAGGACCTGCACGTGCGCGCGGGCGCCGGACGACCGGGCTGGATGCCGCGCGCGACGCCCGAGCTGGCCGCGCGCACGGTCGTCGACCCGCCCGCGTGGCGGCACGGGTTCGAGCCGCTGCTGCTGGCGACCGTCCTGCGCGGCGACGAGGTGCGCGCCCTCGCGGTGCTGGCCCGCAAGGACTCGTGGGGCGAGGCCGGCCCCGACTACACGGTGCGGGTGCGCCAGGCGTCCGCGCTCGACGCCGCCGCGACGCACCGGCTGTGGACGTTCCTGCTGGACCTCGACCTCACGTCGACGGTCGAGACGCCCATGCTCCCGGTCGACGACCCGCTGCTGCACCTGCTGGTCGACCCCCGCCGGGCGAAGCGGCGGCTCGCCGACAACCTGTGGGTGCGTCTGCTGGACGTGCCGACCGCGCTCACGGCGCGCCGGTACGCCGGTCCCCTCGACGTCGTGCTCGACGTGGGCGACACGCTGGTGCCGGACAACGCGGGGCGCTGGCGGCTCGTCGTCGACGACGCCGGGGACGTCGAGGTCACGCGCACCGACGCCGACGGCGACGTCCGGCTCGACGTGCGCGAGCTCGGTGCGCTGTACCTCGGCGGCCGGTCCGCGACGGCGCTCGGGTCCGCGGGACTCCTGCACGGGTCGCGGGGCCACCTCGACCGGGTCACCGCAGCGTTCGCGTCACCTCTCGCCCCTGTGTGCCCCTGGCTCTTCTGACGCACGTGCCGGAACCGGACGCTGCGCCGGTCCGTGCGCCACCCCGGGTCGGCCGCGCCTGCCCGCAGCTCGTGAGCCGATCGATCCGGTACCCGTGGCGCAGGCCCCGGCCGACGTGCCCGGCGACGAATGCGCCGACCCGCGCGGGCGTCCCGTCCACGGACGAACGAGCCGCTACCCTCGGGCCGTGCCCTTCGAGGACGAGATCGCCGCACTCGCGGCGCAGAAGCGCGAACGTGAGCAGCAGCGCGAACGCCGCGAGCGTCAGCAGCGCGCCGCCACCCGTGAGACCGTCACCGGCTTCATCCGCCTGCTGCTCGCGCACGGCTACGCGCCCGTGCCGATCTTCGCGGAAGGCGGCTACCGCCGCGCCATCGTCCTCTGGGACGTGCAGCACTTCGAGCAGGCAGGAGTGGGCTGGCACCTGACCGTCCCCGGCGATGGCGGGAACAGCTCCCTGGTCGTCGCCGAGTCCGGGGCGATCGCCACGCTCGGCTTCCTCATCGGTCCGGGCGCCGGCCGGCACGAGCCCATCAGCAGCAGCGGTACCCGGTACAAGGGCCTGCCTCGCAGCGGGGGCTACATCCGCGTGCACGGACGCGTCGCCGAGGGCGTCCTGAGCTCCGACGAGGAGCGCGCCGTGAAGGACGCAGCGGTCAGAGTCGTCCGGGGCGCCACGCAGCAGACACCCGGGAGTGCCTGACGGCTCGAACGGTCCGCCCCTGAGGTCTTCTGCCGGTCCGCCTGCGTGCTGACGGAACCTCGCCCGTCGTGACTGCGGCTGATCGTCGACCTGCGGCGACATCTGCGCACGCCCACCGGCACGGTACCCGCGACTGCTCGACGACAAGCGTGCGGCAAGGCCCGCCCGAGTCCCTGCCGCACCGCACAGATCAGTCCCGCGACGCCTCGTACGCGGCGAGCTGGTCGATGCGACGCTGGTGGCGCGGGTCCCCGCTGAACGGCTCGGCGACGAACGCGTCGACCAGCGCGAGCGCCTCGTCGACCGGGTGCTGGCGTGCGCCGATCGCGACGACGTTCGCGTCGTTGTGCTGACGGCCGAGGCGCGCGGTGTCGAGGTTCCACGCGAGCGCGGCACGCACACCCGTGACCTTGTTCGCGGCGATCTGCTCACCGTTGCCGGACCCGCCGATCACGACGCCCAGCGAGCCCGGGTCGGCCACCACGGCCTCGCCCGCGGCGAAGCAGAACGACGGGTAGTCGTCCTGTGCGTCGTACTCGAACGCCCCGTGGTCGACGACCTCGTGGTCGGCGGCCCGCAGGTGCTCGACGAGCGCGACCTTGAGCTCGTACCCGGCGTGGTCAGCGGCGACGTGGATGCGCATGTGCCCATCCTGCCGCAGTTCGGCGGCCCCGCCGGACGTGGGACGTCCCCGCGCGTCCGTAGGCTGTCGCGCATGACGCGCAGCGGAATCCCCCTGGACGAGCTCGACCCGGACGTCCGCCCCCAGGACGACCTCGACCGGTACGTGAACGGGCGGTGGGCCGCCTCGTACGTCATCCCGCCCGACCGCGCGATGGACGGACCGTTCCGGGCGCTGTACGACGAGGCCGAACGGCAGGTGCTCGACATCATCACGGACGCCGCGGCGTCCGCGACCGACGGGGCCGCCGACGAGGGCGGAGCGGGCGTCGAGGCGAAGATCGGCGGGCTGTACGCGTCGTTCATGGACACCGACGCGGTCACCGCCGCGGGCGTCGCACCGCTGCGGGAGGACCTCGCGCCCGTCGACGCCGCGAGCACGGCCGCCGAGCTGACGACGGTGCTGGGCGCGCTGCAGCGCACGGGCGGCGCGTCGGTCGTCGACCTGTACGTCGACAACGACGCCAAGGACCCCGACACGTACGTCGTGCACCTCGTGCAGGGCGGTCTCGGGCTGCCCGACGAGGCGTACTACCGCGAGGAGCAGCACGCGGACCTGCTGGCGAAGTACGCGCCGCACGTCGCGCGCATGCTGGCGCTGGCCGCCGACGCGTCCGGCGTCGTCGCGGCCGGCGACCCCGACGACCTCGCGGCGCGCGTCGTCGCGCTGGAGACCCGCCTGGCGGCCCACCACTGGGACGTCGTCAAGGACCGCGACGCCGAGCTGACGTACAACGCCCTGACGCTGGACGAGCTCGCCCAGCGCGCCCCCGGGTTCGACTGGCGTGCGTGGGCAGTCGCGCTGGGGGCACCTGCGGGCGCGCTCGACCGGATGGTGGTGCGCGAGCCGTCCTTCGCCGAGGGCTTCGCCGCGCTGTGGGGCGAGGTCCCGCTCGCCGACTGGCAGGCGTGGGCGACGTACCACGTGGTGTCCTCGCGGGCGCCGTACCTGACCGACGAGCTCGTCGAGGCGAACTTCGACTTCTACGGCCGCACGCTGTCCGGGGCGCCGCAGGTGCGCGAGCGCTGGAAGCGTGGCGTGTCGCTGGTGCAGGGCTCGCTCGGCGAGGCCGTCGGCAAGGTGTACGTCGAGCGGCACTTCCCGCCGTCGCACAAGGAGCGCATGGACACGCTCGTCGCGCACCTCGTCGAGGCGTACCGCGACTCGATCACGTCCCTGGCGTGGATGGGCGAGGAGACGCGCCGGCGCGCGCTCGACAAGCTCGAGAAGTTCACGCCGAAGATCGGCTACCCCGTGCGGTGGCGCGACTACTCGGCGCTCGACGTCCGCGCGGACGACCTGGTGGGCAACGTGCGCCGGTCGCACGCGTTCGAGCTCGACCGTGAGCTGGGCAAGATCGGCCGACCCATCGACCGCGACGAGTGGTTCATGACCCCGCAGACCGTCAACGCGTACTACAACCCCGGCATGAACGAGATCGTCTTCCCGGCCGCGATCCTGCAGCCGCCGTTCTTCGACGCGGACGCGGACGACGCCGTCAACTACGGCGGCATCGGCGCGGTCATCGGCCACGAGATCGGCCACGGGTTCGACGACCAGGGGTCGAAGTACGACGGCGACGGCCGCCTCGTGGACTGGTGGTCCGCGCAGGACCGTGCCGAGTTCGAGCGGCGCACGACGTCACTGGTCGACCAGTACGCGCAGTACTCACCGCGCCAGCTCGACGACGGCCACAAGGTCAACGGCGAGCTGACGATCGGCGAGAACATCGGCGACCTCGGCGGTCTGGCCATCGCGATCCGCGCGTACGAGATCGCGCTGGGCCGCCCGCTGGACGAGGCACCCGTCATCGACGGCCTGACCGGTCTGCAGCGCCTGTTCGTCGGGTGGGCGCACTCGTGGCGCACCAAGGGCCGCGACGAGGAAGTGCTGCGCCGCCTCGCGACCGACCCGCACGCACCGGACGAGTTCCGCTGCAACGGCGTCGTGCGCAACATCGACGAGTTCTACACCGCGTGGGACGTGCGACCGACCGACGCGCTGTGGCTCGACCCGGACGCACGCGTGCGCATCTGGTGACCTGAGCGCGTCGCCCCTGGGACGCCCACCGTCAGGGCAGGGCGTCCCAGGAGGCGCGCGCGAGCCGGAAACCGACCCCGGTCGTGTCGGTGCACGTCACGCCGTCCGTGCCGGACGCGCACGTGTACGTCCCGACGGTCCGCGTCGCGCCGTAGTCGAGCGCCGCACCGTCGGTCGCCACCTGCGGCACGCCGTCGTCCTCGCACGCGAAGCGCACCCCCTCGGCGTCGAGGCGCAGCACGTGCCCGGTCGGCGCGTCGCAGCCCGTGACCTGCGGCGCCGCGTACGTGAAGCTGCCGATCGTGCACAGCACGCCCTCGACGCTCATCGCGCACGCGATGTTGCCGCTCGGCAGCGCGAACGCGACCGGGTCGACCGGGGCCTCGGTCGGTGCGGCGTCCGTCGGCTGAGCCGTGGACGTGGGGCCGGCCGTCGCGACCGGCGCGTCCGTGCCCTGCCGGCCCACGGGCAGCACGATCACGAGGACGACCAGCAGGAGCACGAGCAGCACGTCGACCAGCAGGAACACCTGCACGCCGCGGCTCAGGCCGCGCAGGGGCCCCGCGCCGCTCACGGCTGCGGGGCGTCGAACACCGGACCCTGCGTGCGGGTCCGCTTGAGCTCGTAGAAGCCCGGCACCGACGTCACGAGCGCCAGCCCGTCGAACAGACGCGCCGCGTCCTCACCGCGCGGGGCGGGCGTGATCACGGGTCCGAAGAACCCGACGCCGTCGATCGCCACGACGGGCGTGCCGACCTCGTCGCCGACCAGGTCCATGGCCTGCTGGTGCGACGCGCGCAGCAGGTCGTCGACCTCGTCGGTGGTCGCGACGTCCGCGAGCGCGGCGGGCAGCCCGACCTCGGCGAGCGACTCGGCGACGATCGCGTCCGTGTCCTTGCGCCCGCCGGGGTGCCGTCGTGTGCCCATCGCGTCGTACAGCGGCTTGAGCACCTCGTCGCCGTGGTCCCGCGCGGCCGCGACGAGCACACGCACGGGGCCCCACGCGGCGTCCATCGCGGCGCGGTACCCCTCGGGCAGGTCACGGCCCTCGTTGAGCACGGACAGGCTCATGACGTGCCAGCGCACCTCGAAGCCGCGCAGGCGTGCGGCCTCGTCGATCCAGCGGGACGTCATCCACGCCCAGGGGCACGCGGGGTCGAACCAGAAGTCGACGTCGGTCACACCGGTCTCCTCTCTCGCGACGGTTGCGGGCTGAGTCTGCCCCGCCGGACCACCGGACGCACAACCCGCCGGCTCCCCGTCTCATCCACATCCCGGACACCCACCGCGCCGAACTCGGGGTTCGGCGGCTTCTGAGCCCTCATACGCCGCCGAACCACGAGCTCGGCGGTGTGGGGGGCGGGGTGGGGGCGTGGGAGGCCCGGTGGCCGGGGGTGTGCGTGGCATGATCGTGCGGTCGCCCACGGGCGACGCACCCGGCAGCGCCGACGCCCGGCCGACAACGACCCCCGGTCGCCGACCGCACGAGCGCCGCCCCGACCCGGCTACCGCCGCAGAACGAATCGGGAGTACGTCCGTGCCCGGAGAGAACCTCACCCGTGCCGAGGCGGCCGAGCGCGCCGCACTCGTGCGCACCCACGCCTACGACGTCGAGCTCGACCTGACGACCGGGCCCAAGACCTTCACGTCACGCACGACCGTCACGTTCGCCGCGACGGCGGGGGCGAGCACGTTCGTCGACCTCATCGCGCCCACGGTGCACGAGGTCGTGCTCAACGGCCGCCGCCTCGACCCGGCCGACGTCGTCGCCGACGCGCGGATCCGGCTCGACGACCTCGCGGACGAGAACGAGCTGACGGTCGTCGGGGAGTGCGCGTACATGCACACCGGCGAGGGGCTGCACCGGTTCGTCGACCCGGTCGACGACGAGGTGTACCTGTACAGCCAGTTCGAGGTCGCCGACTCGCGCCGCGTCTTCGCGGTGTTCGAGCAGCCCGACCTCAAGGCGACGTTCACGTTCACCGTAACGGCACCCGCGCACTGGACCGTCGTGTCCAACTACCCGCAGGTCGGTGAGCCGGAGCCCGTGCCGGGCGGTCAGAACCTCAACGGCGGCGTCGACAAGGGCACCGCCACGTGGCGCTTCGAGACCACGCCGCGCATCTCGTCGTACATCACCGCCGTCGTCGCGGGGCCGTACCACGGCGAGCACGGCGAGCTGACGAGCAGCGACGGCCGCACGATCCCGCTGGGCGTGTACTGCCGTTCCTCGCTTGCGCAGCACCTCGACACGGACAACATCCTCGACGTCACGCGCGCCGGGTTCGCGTTCTACGAGGAGCGCTTCGGCCACCCCTACCCGTTCGCGAAGTACGACCAGCTGTTCGTGCCCGAGTTCAACGCGGGCGCGATGGAGAACGCCGGTGCGGTGACGTTCCTCGAGTCGTACGTGTTCCGCTCCAAGGTGCCCGACGCGACCGTCGAGCGGCGCGCCGTGACGATCCTGCACGAGCTCGCGCACATGTGGTTCGGCGACCTGGTCACGATGCGCTGGTGGGACGACCTGTGGCTCAACGAGTCGTTCGCCGAGTACGTCTCGACGCTCGCGACCGCCGAGGCCACGCGCTGGACCAGCGCGTGGACGACGTTCTCCTCGCTCGAGAAGTCGTGGGCGTACCGGCAGGACCAGCTCCCCTCGACGCACCCGATCGTCGCCGACATGCGCGACCTCGAGGACGTCGAGGTCAACTTCGACGGCATCACCTACGCCAAGGGCGCATCCGTGCTCAAGCAGCTCGTCGCATGGGTCGGCCAGGAGCAGTTCTTCGCCGGTGTGCGTGCGTACTTCCAGCAGCACGCGTGGGGCAACACCCAGCTGCGCGACCTGCTGACCGAGCTCGAGGCGACCAGCGGGCGCGACCTGTCGGCGTGGTCCGCTCTGTGGCTGGAGAAGGCCGGTGTCACGCTGCTGCGCCCGCAGGTCGAGGTCGACGACGCGGGCACGATCACGTCCTTCGCGGTACTGCAGGAGGTCCCCGACGAGCACCCGGTGCAGCGCCCGCACCGGCTCGCGGTCGGCGGGTACGACCTGACCGGCGAGGGTGCGGACGCGCGCCTGGAGCGCACGGTGCGCGTCGAGCTCGACGTCGACGGGCCGCGCACCGAGGTCCCCGAGCTCGTCGGCACGCGTCGGCCGGACCTGCTGCTCGTGAACGACGACGACCTCGCGTACGCCAAGGTGCGGCTCGACCCCCGCTCGCTCGCGACCGCGGTCGAGCACCTCGCCACGTTCGCCGACTCGTTGCCCCGCACGCTCGTGTGGACGGCCGCCTGGGACGCGACGCGTGACGGTGAGACCCCGGCGCGGGACTTCGTCGACCTCGTGCTCGGCAACATCGCGCACGAGACGGACTCGTCGGTCGTGCTCGTGCTGCTGCGCCAGCTCGCGACGTCGCTCGACCTGTACGTCGCACCGGAGCACCGGGAGGCCACGGCGGTCGCCGCGGCGGACCGGCTGCTCGCGCTCGCCGAGGCCGCGGACGCGGGCTCGGACCTGCAGCTCCAGCTCGTCAAGGCGTTCGCCGCGCGCTCGCGCACGGACGCGCAGCTCGACGCCGTCACCGAGCTCCTCGACGGCCGGCGGACCCTCGAGGGGCTCTCGGTCGACACCGACCTGCGCTGGGAGCTCCTCACCGCGCTGGTCGCCGGCGGACGCGCCGGGGACGCGGACGTCGCGGCGCAGCAGGCGGCCGACCCGACCGCGACCGGTCAGCGGGCGG
>JAFAEH010000068.1 GCA_023424135.1 Actinomycetes bacterium
GTGCGCACCAGCCCCGCGAGCGCGTCCGCACCGGCCGCCCGGCGCAGCGCGACGAGGGCCGCGGTACCACCCACCGTCATCGCGACGCTCGTGGCCAGCCCGATCGCGCGCAGCACCTGCGTGGGCGCGTCCCCCGTGGCCAGGACGAGGAGCGGCACGAGCACCGCGAGCGCTCCCCAGCCGACGACGTTCACGGTGATCGCGGCGCGTGCCCGCTCGACGGCGTACAGCGTCCGTGAGACGTGGAACAGCACGGCCAGCCCGACGACGCCTGCCGGCTGCCACGTCAGGAGCGTGGTCATGGCGTCGACCAGCCCGTCACCCGTGCCGGGCTCGAGGCGGGCGAACACGGTCGCGACCGCGTGACCACCCGCGAGGACGGCGGCGGCGCCGAGGGCACCGACCGCGAGCACGGCACGGGTCGTGACGGCGGACGTCGCGGCGAACCGCTGCAGGTCGCCCGCTGCGGCGTGCGCGGCGACCCGCGGGAACGTGGACGTCGCCAGCGGCACGACGAGCACGGCGTACGGCAGGAGGTAGACCTGCTGGGCGTACACGACCGAGGAGTACCCTCGCCCGTCGTCCGGCAGGAGCCCGTTCGCGACGAGCCAGACGGCGAGCACCGAGATCTGCTGCGCGGCGACCGACCCCACGCCCGCGAGCCCCAGCGCGCGGAAGCGGCGTCCGTCGTCGCCGGGGAACCGCAGCGTGGGACGCAGCCGCACACCGAGCCGGTGCACGGGGACCAGGACCGGGACCAGCATCGCCACGACGCCGGCCGTGGTGCCCCACGCCAGCAGGTCGAGCGCACCCGCGGCCAGGGCGGTGGGGTCGCGCGTCTCACCGTCCGCGAGGGCGCCGTACACCGTGAACGTCGCGATGAGGACGACCGAGTTGAGCACGGGTGCGAACGCCGGCCAGAAGAACCGCCGGTGCGCCTGCAGCACGCCGTACAGCAGCACGGTCAGCCCGTAGACGGGCACCTGGACCGAGAACACCAGCACGAAGTACCGCACGGTCGCGGCCATCACGGGGTCGCCGCCGGCGTACGCGCCGATCACACCGCTCAGCGCGGCGAGCAGGACCCCCGCAGGGACGAGCACGACGAGCACCCAGCCGAGCGCCGCGGACACGAGCCGCCCGACCTGCTCCCGGTCGCCGCGCGCGACCGGGGCCGCGAGCAGGGGCACGACCGCGCCGGCGAGCGCTCCCCCGGCGGCGACCTCGAAGAGCATGTTCGGCAGCAGGTTCGCGGCGTTGTACGCGTCCGCGATCGCCCCGGCGCCCACCGTCGAGCTCTGCACGAGCGTGCGCACGAGGCCGAGCACGCGGCTGACCACGGTGACGACCGCGATCATCGCGGCAGCCCCGAGCAGGCCCTGCAGGATGCGCCGCAGCCCACCGTTCACGACGGCAGCCCCGTGCTCATGACGGGTCGGACGTGTCGGACGCACCGCTCCCGTGGCGGGGGCGGGGTGCCGGGTGCGCGGGGCGGCGACCCCACGCGTCGAGCTCGCGCAGCACGGGGGTGCGTTCGATGACCCGCGTGAAGCTGACCCGCTCGCTGACGAGCGTCAGTGCCACCACACCGGCCAGCGTGGCGAGCCGCACGGGCCGCGGCGCCCCGAGGACGACCGCCGTCCCCAGCGCCGCGCCGAGCGCGTTGGCGCCCGAGTCGCCGAGCATGTCGGACTCGGCGAGGTCCGCCTCGATCGCGGTCGACGCGGCGCCGAGCACGGCTGACGCGACTCCCCCGCCGGGCGTGGGGACGAGCGGCGCGGCGGTGATCGCGGCCGCCTTCAGCGCGCGGCCGGGCCGCAGGTCGAGGAGGTTGAACAGGTTCGCCGTCCCGGCGACGAGCGCCGCCGAGGCGAACGTGTCGGCCACGCGGGCGAGCGGCGTGGCCGCCGTCCCCCCGGCCGGGGGTGCGAGCGTGGCCGCGGCGAACGCGCTCGCGCCGATCCCGAGCACCTTGAGCCCGCCCGTGGTCAACCGACCGTGAGCGAGCGCCCCGAGGTGTCCGCGCAGCCCCTTGGTGCGCGTCGAGGTGTCCTCGCGCAGGTCGTCCACGAGCCCGAACGCCCCCGACCCGAGCACCGCGACGGTGGCGGCACCGGTCGCGCGGACGCTCCCCGCGCCGACGAGCGCTCCCGCGAGCACCCCGGCGGTCAGCGCGGGGCCCTCGAGCAGACTCACCGGCTCACCGCGGTGGTTGGTGCGCGTCCACGTGGCCGTCCCGCCGGGCGGGGCGTGGTCGAGCCCACCCCGCGCGGCGGCGGTCGCGGCCGCGCCGACGAGCGCCGCGACGACGCGTCGCGTGACGCTCACCCCTCGCCCCCGGCGTCCTGCCCGATCTCCTGACCTGCGCCTTCACCACCCGCGTCGTCGGGCGTCGTCTCCTGCGAGCCCGGGACGACGGGCGTGCGGTCGACCGGCTCCAGCTCGACCAGCGGGGGCAGCACCGTGAGGTCGTCCCCGTAGCCGTAGTGCCCGGGCCGCTCGCCGATCGCCGCCGCGAGCGCGAGCGGCACGACGACCTGGCCGGTGACCGTCGTCGCGTCGGCCACGGTCGTGATCCGGTCCGCCAGCCGGTCGTCGCCGCGCACGGCCGTCACGAGGCTCTCGCTGCCGCGCGCGGGCCCGGCGACGACGGCGCCCTGCGACAGCCGCTGCGCGGCGTCGGCCAGCGCGAGCTGCGCGTCGTAGGAGACGGGTGTCGCCGCGGGGCTCGGCGATGCGCCGTCGTCCGGCGTGGTCCCGACGACGAGCACGACCGCATCGGCCGGTCGCGTGACGTCCTGCGCGAACGACACCAGCGCCCGGTCGCCCTCGGCGAGCACGTCGAGCAGCGCCGACGCGTTCTCCGAGAGCAGGTCGGGTGCGGCGGAGTCGGCACCGACGAGGGCGGACACGAGCGCCTCCGCGAGCTCGGTCTCGGTCCCGGCGTCCGCCGCGGGCGGCGTCGTCAGGTAGGAGACGAGCGTGCCCGCGAGCGTGCGCCGGTAGGTCGCGAGCGCCGGGTCGGTCCACGCCGTGGTGACGCTGGCCGTCGCCGACACGCTGGCGCCGGACTGCTCGAACCGCTCGGTCAGCGCGGCGACCTCGTCCTCGGGCACGTCGCCGAGCAGGACCAGCGCGACGCGCCGGTCCGTCAGGCTGCCGGCGAGCATGCGCTCGCCCGCGGCCGACGTGAACGCCTCGGCCGCGGCGAGGTCGCCACCGGTCGCGTCGAGCTGTGTGCGCAGCTCCTCCTTCTCGGAGCGCAGGAGCTCGACCTGGCCGGTGAGCGTGTCGCCGATCGTCTCCTTGAGCGGACCGGCACCGAGCGCGATGCCGACGGCGAGCGCGAGGAACACGGAGATGAGGGAGACGACGTGGTACCGGAAGTCGATCACGGGGTGTGCTCTCGGTCGGGTGCGCGACGGGTCGCGGCGGTGCGGGGGAACAGGTCGGTGGCGGGCGTCGCGGCGCCCCACCGGGCGCGGACGTCGCGGGCGGGGACCGTCGAGGCGCGCGAGGGACGCAGCCTCACGACGAACCGCCGAACAGCGAGCCCACCCACGACGCGAGGTCGTCGAACCGCGCGCCGGTCAACCCGATGAGGGTCTGACCGGCCGCGGTCGACGCGAGCGCGACGCCGAGGGCGAGCAGACCCGCCAGGACCAGCAGCGTGAGCTGCAGGTTGGAGATGCGGTGCTGGTAGAGACGGGAGACGCCCTTGGCGTCGACGAGCTTGCCGCCGACGCGCAGCCTGGTCAGGAACGTGCTCGCCATGCCGGAACGTCCCTTGTCGAGGAACTCCACCAGGGTCGCGTGCGTCCCGACCGCGACGATGAGCTCGGCACCCTTGTCGTCGGCCAGCAGCATCGCGACGTCCTCGCTCGTCCCCGTCGCGGGGAACACGACGTGCGGGACGCCGAGCTGCTCGACGCGCGCGATGCCCGGTGCCCGGCCGTCGCGGTAGGCGTGCACGACGACCTCGGCGCCGCAGCGCAGCGCGCGGTCGGAGACCGAGTCCATGTCCCCGACGATCATGTCGGGACGCCACCCGGCGTCCAGGATCGCGTCCGCCCCGCCGTCCACGCCGATGAGCACCGGGCGGTACTCGCGGATGTACGGGCGCAGCGTGACGAGGTCCTCCTTGTAGTGGTACCCGCGCACGACGATCAGCACCTGACGGCCGTCGATGCGCGTGTCGATGTCCGGCACCCCGACGCCGTCGAGCAGCAGCTCGCGCTCGCGGCGCAGGTAGTCCATCGTGTTCGCGGCGAACGACTCGAGCTGGACGGACAGCCCGGCGCGGGCCTCCTCCATCGTCGCGGCGACCGCCTCGGCCGTCTGCGCGACACCCTCGGCGACGAGCGTGTCGCCGTCGTACACGGCACCGTCCACGACACGGAGCACGTGCCCCTCGGTCAGCGCCATGACGTCAGGACCCAGGTCGTCGACCAGCGGGATGCCCGCCTCGACGAGGATCTCGGGTCCGAGGTTGGGGTACCGGCCGGACGTCGAGCGGGCCGCGTTGAGGACGGCCGCGGGCTGGCACGCCACGAGGGCCTCGGCGGAGACACGGTCGAGGTCGAGGTGGTCGATGACCGCGACGTCGCCGGGCCGCAGCCGCTTGGTCAGCGACTTGGTCCGGGGGTCGACTCGTGCGGGACCGACGATCTCGGCATCGTCGGTCGCGGGCGTGCGGCGGCGCAGGGAGACTCTCATCAGGGGGTCATCGTCCCACGGACAGGGCCAGCAGCTCCGCCGCGTGCGCGCGCGCCGTGGCGGAGTCGTCCTGACCGGACAGCATGCGCGCGAGCTCGCGCACCCGGTCCTCGCCCTCGACGACGCGCACGTCCGACTCGGTGACGACGTCGACGCCGTCGGCCGTGGACTTGGTCACCACGAGGTGACGGTCGGCGTACGCGGCGACCTGCGCGAGGTGCGTGACCACGAGGACCTGCGTGCCCGCGGCGAGCCGGGCGAGCCGCTCACCGACGGCGGTCGCGGCCCGACCGCCCACGCCGGCGTCGACCTCGTCGAAGACGAACGTGCCGGGTGTGGCCGCGCCCGAGCCCTCGGCCGTCGCCAGCGCGACCTCGAGCGCGAGCATGACGCGCGACAGCTCACCACCCGACGCGCCCTTGCCCAGTGGCCGTGCGGGCGCGCCCGCGTGCGGGACGAGCAGCATCTCGACGTGGTCGGCGCCGTGCGCACCGGGCTCGTCGGCCGGCCCCACCACCACCTCCAGGCGTGCGCCGGCCATCGCGAGGCCCGCGAGCTCGTCGGTGACGGCCTGCGCGAGCCGACCTGCGGCCTGCGTCCGGGTGCCGGTGACGGTCGCCGCGAGGTCGCCCAGGCGGGCGTCGAGCTCGTCACGGCGCGACTGCAGCCCGGCGATGCGATCCTCGCCCCCGTCGAGCTCGAGCAGCCGCCGCGACGCGTCCTGCGCCCACCCGAGCACGGCGGCGACGTCCTCGCCGTAGGAGCGGGTCAGGCCCGTGAGCTCGGCCCGCCGGCGCTGGACCGCGTCGAGCCGCGCCGGGTCCGCCTGCAGGTCCTGCACGTACGCGGACAGCTCGGTCGCGACGTCCGCGAGCAGGTACCCCGCCTCGGCCGCACGCGCGGCGAGCTGCGCGAGCGCGGGGTCGTGGTGACCGGCGTGCTCGAGCTGGCGCCGGGCCTCCTCGACCAGGAGGGTCGCCGCGGCACCCGCGTCCGCGACGTCCTCGTCGCCGACGAGCGCGACGTGCGCACCCGCGGCGGCGGCACGCAGGTCCTCCGCGTGCCCCAGCCGCTCGGCCTCGGCCGCGAGGTCCAGGTCCTCACCGGGCTGCGGCGCCACACGCTCGACCTCCGCCAGCCCCAGACGCAGCAGCTCGGCCTCGCGTGCACGCTCACGCGCCCGCGCGACGAGGTCCTCGAGCTCGTTCTGCACGCGCGCACGCTCGGCCCACGCGGCGGCGTGCTCGGCGAGGACGGCCGCGTGCGCGGGCCCGGCGAACGCGTCGAGCGCGGCCCGCTGGCGTGCGGCCGAGCGCAGCCGGACCTGGTCGGCCTGCCCGTGCACGGTCACCAGCTCCTCCGCGATCTCCGCGAGGACCCCCTGCGGCACGGACCGGCCCCCGAGGTAGGCACGCGAGCGACCCGACGTGTCGGCGGTCCCGGCGCCCACCGTGCGCAGCACGACCAGCGAGCCGTCGTCGTCGACGTCGGCGCCCGCGTCACGCGCACGCTCGAGCGCGGGTGAGGCCTCGGGGAGCAGGACCCGTCCCTCGACCGCTGCACCGCCGGTCCCCGTGCGGACCGTCGCGGGGTCGGCACGGCCACCGAGCAGGAGCCCGAGCGCCGTGAGCACCATCGTCTTGCCCGCCCCGGTCTCGCCGGTGAGCACCGTCAGCCCGGGGCCGAGGCGCACCTGCGCACGTCCGATGACGCCCAGGTCCTCGATCCGGATCTCGTCGATCACCGGGCACCGTCCTCGTCGTCGCGTGCACCGCGCCAGCCCACGACCGGCAGGTCGAACTTCTGCACGAGCCGCGTCACGAACGGTGCCGGGTTCAGCCGCGCGAACCGCACGGGCACGTCGCTGACCCGCACCTCGAGCCGGGCCCCGCGCCCCACCGCGGTCTGGCGTCGCCCGTCGCACGTCACGACGGCGGTCGACGACGACCGGTCGATCAGCTCGACCGCGAGCACGCTGCTGGGCCCCATGACGAGGGGCCGCGCGAACAGGGTGTGCGCCGCGAGCGGAACCATGACGGTGCCGCGGACGTCCGGCCACACGACGGGCCCGCCTGCCGAGAACGCGTGCGCGGTCGAACCCGACGCGGACGCGGCCACCAGCCCGTCGCACCCGAACGAGGACAGCGGCCGTCCGTCGACCTCGACGACGACCTCGATCATGCGCGCCGGGTCGGTCTTCTCCAGCGCGGCCTCGTTCAGGGCCCAGTCGTGGTGGACCGTGCCGTCGGGCGAGAGCACCCGCACCTCGAGCGTCGCGCGCTCCTCGACGTCGTAGTCCCCGGCGGTGAGCCGCTGCACGGCCGTCTCGACGTCCGCGCGCTCGATCTCCGCGAGGAACCCGACGTGGCCGAGGTTGACGCCGAGCATCGGCACGTCGCTGCCGCGCGTGAGCTCGGCGGCTCGCAGGATCGTGCCGTCACCACCCAGCACGACCGCCAGCTCGACGTCCGGCAGTTCCTGCGCGCGGGTGTCCTGCGTCGCCGTGACGGGCTCGACACCGGCCTCCCGCAGCGCGTGCAGGACGGCATCGGTCGCCTCGAGCGCCTCGGGACGTCCGCTGTGCCGCACGACGAGCGCGCGCCGCGTCACCGCGCCTCCCCCGCACGTCCCGCGGCGACGAGCGCACGCCCGACCGCCGCGTCCACCGCGTCGTCGAGGTCCGCGAGCGGCACCGGCACGCGGGTCGCACCACCGGGTGCCGCCAGCCGCAGCACGAACTCGACGTTGCCGTGGGTGCCGGGCACCGTGCTGGGTCGCACGTCCACGACGAGCGCCCCGAGCCCGACCGCGCGCGCCGTCACCGTCGCGAGCGCGAGGCGCCACGCGCGCGGGTCGCGGACCACACCGTCCGAGCCCAACCGCTCACGGCCCACCTCGAACTGTGGCTTGACGAGCAGCACGAGGTCCGCACCCGGCCCGGCGACGTCGAGCAGCGGGGCCAGGACGAGCGTGAGCGAGATGAACGACAGGTCACCGACCACCAGGCCCGGGGCCGGGTCGACGTCGCCGGCCCGCAGGTCGCGCACGTTGACGCGCTCGCGCACGTCCACGCGCGGGTCGTGCCGCAGCCGGTCCACGATCTGCCCGTGCCCCACGTCGACGGCCGTGACGTGCGCGGCCCCGCGCCGCAGCAGGACGTCGGTGAAGCCACCGGTGCTGGCGCCCGCGTCGAGACACGCCCGTGCCCGCACCCGGGGCCCCGCGGCACCGTACGCGTCGAGCGCGTCGGCGAGCTTGTGCGCCGCCCGGGACGCGTACCCGAGGTCGGCGGGGTCGGCGTCGACGCTCAGCGAGCGCGTCTCGTCGACGGGTGTCGAGGCACGCCGTGCGGGCGTGCCGTCGACCCTGACCCGCCCGGCCGCGAGCAGGTCGGCCGCGTGACCGCGCGAGCGCGCGAGGCCCCGGCGCACCAGCTCGGTGTCGAGCCGCGTCGTCGTCATCGTCGCGGTCATCCTTCGGCGTCCGCCAGACGGTCCTGCAGGGCCCCGTGGACCGCGTCGAACGTCGTGAGCTGGGCGCGCAGGTCGAGCTCCGCCACCCCCGCGAGCCGTGCGAGCGCCTCGTCGACCGCGTCGTCTCCCGTCGTCGGCGGCACGACGGTCCCGTCCCCGGGCACGTCCGCCCGGGTGCCGCGCTCGCCCTGGGGCTCGCTCACGTCGCGTCCTCCTCGTCAGGTCCGTGCCGCCGGTGCCGACGACCGACGCGTCACACGCCTCGTCGACGCCCGCCGCGCCCGATCGGCGCACCGGTGCCGACGACGGCGCGTCCACGCTACCCGCCGACGCCGACACCGGTCGCACGTCGCCCACAGGCGGACGGCGCGTCGTCGTGTCCCGGCTGCGCGGGCCCCGTGCTCGTCGCCGGGTGCCGGCGCACGTCCGCGGCCCGGCCGGCCCGCCGTCGCGCCCTCAGACCCCGAGGTCGGGCACCTGCGCGGGGTCGACGACGGCGCCGTGGTCGACCGCGTCCCACGCGGCGGCGCACGCTGCGCGCACCGTGTCGACGGGGTCCGCGGGCTCGCCACGCAGCTCCAGGGCGCCGTCGACGACGCGGGCGGCCGCACCGCGGCACGTCCACCAGCCGTCCTCCCGGACGGGCTCGGGGTGCGGCTCGAGCAGGGCCAGGAGGTCCGCCGCCAGGTAGTGCGGGCGCTCGCCCGGCGCCGCCAGGACGGCGTCGCGTGCCGTGCTCACACCGGTGAGCACGTGCAGGCCGGGCAGGTCCCCGGCGCGCGCGCCGGCGAGGTCCGTGTCGAGCCGGTCCCCGACGACGAGCGGCCGGCGCGCACCGGCCCGCTCGACCGCGAGGTGGTACATGGTCGGTGACGGCTTGCCGGCGCTGGCCGGCTCGACGCCCGTCGCCGCACGCACGGCGCCGACGAGCGCCCCGTTCCCGGGAGCGAACCCGCGCGCCGTCGGCAGGCTGAGGTCGAGGTTCGACGCCACGTGCCACGCACCGCGCTGCACCGCGTACGCGGCCTCGGCGAGCTGGGTCCACCCCAGGTCGGCCGCGTACCCCTGCACCACGGCCACGGGCCGGTCGTCCGCCGACGTGACGACGCGGTAGCCCTTCGCGACCACCGCGGTGTGCAGGCCGGCGCCGCCGACGACGAGCACGGGCTCACCTGCCGGGACGCGTGACGACAGCAGCTCGGCGGCCGCCTGCGCGGCCGTCATCACCTCGTCGGGCCGCGTCGGGATGTCGAGCCCGGTGAGCTGGTCGGCGACCGCCTCCGGTTCCCGCGAGGCGTTGTTCGTCACGAACACCAGACGCATGCCCGCGGCGCGCGCACCGGCGAGACCCGCCGCTGCGCCGTCGATCGGCTCGTGCCCCCGGTACGCCACCCCGTCGAGGTCGACCAGTGCGAGGTCGTACCGCGTCGCAAGGGCCTCGTCGCAGCCCAGCAGTCCCCGTGTGCTCACCGTGCTCCCTCGTCGTCCCGGCCGTCCGTGGTACCTGTGTCGTCCGTGGCGTCCCCTGCGTCCGCCACGTCCGGGGCGTGCCCGTCAGCCTCGGCCACCTGCTGGTCGGCGACGTCCTGCTGGTCCTCGACGTCCTCGACGAGGTCGTACACCACGATGTCCTCGTCGAGGTCGACCTTGCCAGCCGCCTCGTCGAGCACGTCCTGCGGGAAGGCCGCGAGCTCGGCCGCGGCCTGCTCGGGACGCCCGGCGGCCTCCAGCGCCGCGGCACGTGCCTGCGCGACGCGAGCCGCGAGCGTGCCGCGGGCCGACCGGACGAGCGGCGTCGCGAGCGCCGCGACGGCCGCCTCCGCCTGGCCGAGGTCCAGGCGCGCACCGCTGACGACGATCGCCAGCTCGACCTTCGTGTCCGGTGCGAGCGTCTCGACCTCGGGCTCCTGCGCGAGCGTGATCGCGCGCTCGGGCCGCCCCAGGCCACGCTCGGCGTCGGCCATGACCGCGAGGTGCTCGGACGACCCGTTGAGCCGCCGCACGGTCCGCAGCTCGCGCAGCGCCTCCGCGTAGCGCCCGGTCCGGTACGCCGCCAGCCCTGCGGCCTCGCGGACGACGTCGACGCGACCCGCGCGGCGGACGGCCGCCTGGGCGTGCTCGTACGCGGCCTCGGGGTCGGCGTCGATCAGCCTGCCCACCATGACCAGGTGGCGCCCGACGCGCTCCGCGTTCTCCTTGCTCAGCGTCCGCAGACGTCCGCGCACGTCACGGTCGAGCAGGGAGAAGGTCACGTCGTCGGGGAGCAGCGGGTCCGGCACGCGTGCCGCACGCTCGTCCTGCCCCGGGCGAGCGCGCGTCTCGTCACCACGGATGTGGCCACCGCCCTCGCGTCGGGGTCCGGGGCCCTCGCGTCGGGGGCCCGTGCCGTGCCGCTGCCCGTGGGAACGCCCCTCGGCCCCGGCGCCGTGCCGGAATCCGCCCGCGGGCCGGTCGCCACGACCCACCCGGGCGTCGTCGCCGGTGCGGCGCGCGCCACCACCGAAACGGTCGCCACCCGCGGACCGGGAAGCACCAGGCGAGCGCTCGCCGCCGACCGGGCGACGGCCGCCGCCACCGAGTCCGTCGTCACGGCGTGCACCCGCGCCGCCGTCACGCCTCGGCCGCTCGCCGGCACCGCGATCCGGACGTGCCGCGAACGGCTGAGCGCCGGTCTGCGCACGGCGCTCCCGGGGCGCGTCGGGACGCGCCGGGCCCCGTCCACCGCCCTCGAAGGACGCACGTCCGGACCGTTCCTGCGCGGGGCGTCCGTCACGCTCGGCGCGCCGTCCGTCTCCGAAGGATCGACCGACGGGTCGCCCGCCCGCCGATGGCTGGCGCGCCGGCCCGCGGGACGTGCGCCTGTCGACGCCCTCGCCGCGGTCCTTCGCGGACTCGGACGATGCACCGCTGCGACGCGGAGCGGACCGGTCGACGTCCGAGCGCTGCTCGCCCGACCAACCGCCTGTCGAGCGGTCGGGGCGGGGGCCACGCACGCCGGCGCCGCCCGCCGCCGTGGGACGCGGGCCACGGC
>JAFAEH010000122.1 GCA_023424135.1 Actinomycetes bacterium
GTGGGCCCGTGCGCCGCCTCGTCGTCGGGACGCGCGTCGTCGGGACGCGCGTCGTCGAGGTCGGCGCGCTCGAGGCGCCCGAGCGCGAGCAGGCGTGCCGTGCGGCCCCGGCCGACGAGGTCGGCGACCGCCTCGCTCGCCGGACGCGCGACGACCTCGAGCGGGGCGGCGAGCTGCTCGACGTGCGCGCCACGGCTCAGGACGACGACGCGGTCGGCCATGCGCACGGCCTCGTCGATGTCGTGCGTCACGAGCATCACGGTGGTGCCGAGCTCGCGCTGCAGGCGCGTGAACTCCTGCTGCAGGCGGGCGCGTCCGACCGGGTCGACCGCGCCGAACGGCTCGTCCATGAGCAGCACGGGCGGGTCCGTCGCGAGCGCACGCGCGACACCCACGCGCTGCTGCTCGCCACCCGACAGCTCGTGCGGCCAGCGGCGCGCGTACCGGGCGGGGTCGAGCCCGACGAGCGTGAGGAGCTCGTCGACGCGCTCGCGCGTGCGCCGACGGTCCCACCCGAGCAGACCGGGCACCGTCGCGACGTTCTGGGCGACCGTGCGGTGCGGGAACAGCCCGACGTTCTGGATGACGTAGCCGATCCGGCGGCGCAGCGCCACGGGGTCGACGTCCGTGACGTCCTCGTCGCCGAGCAGGATGCGCCCGGACGTCGGCTCGACGAGCCGGTTCGCCATGCGCAGCGTGGTCGACTTGCCGCACCCGGACGGGCCGACCAGGACGAGCAGCTCGCCCGTGCGCACCGACAGCGACAGGTCGTCCACGGCCGCGAGCGCCTGGGCACCCGCGTACTCCTTGCGCACCGCGTCGAAGCGGATGGCCACGTCGTGGCTCGTCACCTGCTGCCCCTTCCCGCGTCGCGCACCGCGACGGCCGGTCCCACCACGTCGTCCACGGGCAGCGACGCTATCCGCAGGCACCGACAGCCGCGCGGCGGCCGCGTGCGGGACGTCGCCGAGGCGGGGGTCCGCCGCCGCACCCGACGCGCGGGTGTCGGAGGTCGTCAGTAGGTTCGACGCCATGTCGTCCGGTCCGCCCGCCAACCCGTGGCTCTCGTGGGAGTACCTCGAGCGCAACGGGGCCGACGTGCTGCGCTACACCGAGCAGCACGTGTCGCTGACGGTCCAGGCGGTGCTCCTCGCCCTCGTCGTCTCGCTGCCCCTCGCGGCGCTCGCGCACGTGCGGCCGCGTCTCGCGGGCCCGGTGCTCGCGGGCACGGGGGTCCTGTACACGATCCCGTCGCTCGCGCTGTTCGCGGTGCTCGCGCCGTACACGGGCATCGGACGCACGACCGTGCTCATCGGGCTGGTCGTGTACGCGTTGCTCATCCTCGTGCGCAACGTGCTCGTGGGGCTGCAGGGCGTCGACCCGGCCGTGCGGGACGCCGCCCGCGGCATGGGGTACGGACGGCTGCGACTGCTGCTGGGCGTCGAGCTGCCGCAGGCGGTCCCGACGATCGTGACGGGCCTGCGGCTCGCGACCGTGAGCACGATCGCGCTGGTCACCGTCGGGGTCGTGGTCGGGTACGGCGGGCTGGGGCAGCTGATGTTCCGGGGCTTCCGGAGCGACTACCACGCCGAGATCATGACCGCGACGGTGCTGTGCCTGCTGCTTGCGCTCGTCGCGGACCTGGCGCTCGCGCTGCTGGGGCGCGTCCTGACGCCGTGGCTCCGGACGTCCCGGGTCCGGCGGCCCGACGCCGAGGACGCCCGGGGGCAGGAGGTCGCGTGGACATCCTGACCGAGGCCTTCCGGTGGCTCAACGACCCGCTCAACTGGACGGGTCGGCGCGGCGTGCTCGAGCTGACCGCCGCGCACCTGGCCGTGTCGGCCGCCGCCGTCGCGCTGGCGCTCGTCGTGGCACTGCCCCTGGGGCTGTGGCTCGGCCACCGCGGTCGCGGGGCGACGCTCGGTGTCGTCGTCGCGAACACGACGCGTGCGCTGCCGACGCTCGCGCTGCTCACCCTCCTCGCGGCGAGCGGCCTGTTCGGCAACACCGCGACGGCGTTCGCGTGCGCGGTCTTCGCGGTCCCCCCGATCCTCGCCAACGCGGTGACGGGTGTCGGCGGTGTCGACCCGGCCGCGCGGGACGCGGCGCGCGGGCTCGGCATGTCCGGCGCACGCGTGCTCTGGACGGTCGAGGTCCCCCTCGCGCTGCCCCTCGTCGCCGCGGGCATCCGCACGGGTGCCGTGCAGGTGCTCGCGACCGTGCCGCTCGCGGCGCTCGTCGGCGGCACCAGCCTGGGCACGATCGTCGTGACCGGGTTCGGCACCCAGCGCTACGGGCAGGCTCTCGCCGGCGGCCTGCTCGTCGCGGGCCTGTGCCTGCTCGTCGAGGGGCTGCTCGCGATCGCCGAACGTGCCGTCACACCCGCGGGCCTGCGCGCCCGGGAACGCGCCACCACAGGCCGGACCGCACGGGCGGGCCGGCGTGAACGACGCTCCCTGGCCGCCGCCGGCACGTCCACCAGCCCGAACGGGTCGGCGCCGCCGCCCTGACACCGCACCCGAACCCGGTGCCGGTGCGTCCCGCACCGGCACCGTCCGTCCGCACCGACCGGTCGCACCCCACGACAGGAGATCCCGATGCGCCTCACCCCGCGCACCCGTACGTTCGGCGTCCTCGCCGCCGCCGCACTCGTCCTGACCGCCTGCGGAGACCCCGGCTCCGGCGGCGGGCAGGCCGACGCCGACCCCACCAGCACGTCGGGCCTGGCGGCCTGCGCGCCGGTCGCCGGCGAGAGCCTGGTCGTGCTCGAGGACGACCAAGGCCTGCAGAACGCCGACAACGTCATCGCGGCCGTCAACGCCCAGGTCGCGACGGACCACCCCGACGTCGTCGAGCTGCTCGACGCGGTCGCCGACGCCCTCGACACCGACGTCCTCATCGGGCTGAACCGGTCCGTGGACGTCGAGCGGCGCACGTCGAGCGAGGTCGCGGCCGAGTTCGTCGACGAGGCCGACCTGGCCGCGCCGGACCCCGGCGTCGGTGCAGGCACGAGCCTGACGATCGGCGCCGCGAACTTCTCCGAGAGCATCACGCTCGCCGAGATCTACGCCGCGGTCCTGCGCAGCGCCGGGTACGACGCGCAGGCGCAGACCATCGGCGCACGCGAGACCTACCTGCCCGCGCTGCAGTCCGGGGACCTCGCGGTCGTCCCGGAGTACGCCGCGACGCTCGTGACCTTCCTCAACGCGCAGGTCAACGGCGCCGACGCACCGTCGGTCGCCTCGAGCGACGTCGACGAGACCGTCGCGGCGCTCGTCCCCCTCGCCGAGGAGAGCGGGCTGGTCGTCGGTGTCGCGTCCGACGCCCAGGACCAGAACGCGTTCGCCGTCACGGCCGAGTTCGCGCAGGAGCACGGCCTGCAGACGCTGTCCGACCTCGCGGCGACGTGCGGCGGCATCGTGCTCGCGGGGCCGCCCGAGTGCCCCGAGCGCCCCTTCTGCCAGATCGGCCTCGAGGAGACCTACGGCCTGGAGATCGGCGACTTCAAGTCGTACGACTTCGCGCTGATCGGCCAGGCCGTGCGGCAGGGCGATGCGGCCCTCGGGCTCGTGACGTCCTCGGACGGGACGCTCGCGTCCGGCGACTGATCCGGACGACCGACCGTCGTCGGGGGCCGTCGGACGCGCCGCGCTCGGCGCAGCTCACCGTCCGGCGGCCTCCAGCAGGCGCAGCCACACCTCGCTGAGCGTCGGGTAGGCCGGCACGGCGTGCCAGAGCCGTGACAGCGGCACCTCGCCGACGACCGCGACGGTCGCCGCGTGCAGCAGGTCAGCGACGTCCGGGCCGACGAACGTCGCGCCGACGACGACGTCCCTCGACCGGTCGACCACGAGCTGGGCGCGCCCGGCGTACCCGGGCGCGGTCACGCTCGCCCCGGCGAGGTCGCCGAGCTCGTAGGCGACGACCTCGACGTCCAGCCCGTCGCCCAGCGCCTGCGCGTGCGTGCGACCCACCCACGCGACCTGAGGACGTGTGAACACGACCTGCGGCACCGCCGCGACGTCGGCCGACGCCCGGTACCGGCTCCACGGTGCCGCCACGGCCTCGGCCGCGCGGGAGAGGCCGTGCGGGACGGCACCCGCCGCTCCTGGCGCCTCGTCGTCCGACCCGCCTGATCCGACCGACCCGCCCGCCGGGCCGTCCGGGCGCGGGTCGAAGCGCGCGGCGATCACGTCGCCGACCACCCTCGCGTCGTACTTGCCCTGGTGCGTCGTCGCGGTCCGCCCCGTGACGTCGCCCGCCGCGAACAACCATCCGCCGTCGACACCGCGCACCTGGAGCTGGTCGTCGACCTCGAGCGCGCCGCCCGGCCTCAGCCCCAGCGACTCGAGACCGAGGTCGTCCGTCGCGGGGCGCCGGCCCGTGGCGACCAGCACCTCGTCGGCCACCAGGTGCTCGCGCGGGACGTCCCCGGTCCTGCCCTCGACGCCGGGCTCCGCCGCGGCGGCGGTGCGCTCGACCACCAGGTGCACGCCGTCCTCGTCGCGGGACGCGGCGGTGACCGACGCACCCCACGCGACCCGCACGCCCCGCTCGACGAGGCTGCGGGCGACCGCCTCCCCCGCGAACGGCTCGGCACCGCCCAGCAGCCGGTCCCCGCGCACGAGGACCGTGACGTCGCTGCCGAGGTCCGCGAACGCGGTCGCGAGCTCGGTCGCCACGACACCGCCACCGACGACGACCAGGCGCGGCGGCACCGCGTGCGCCGACGTCGCCTCGCGGCTGGTCCACGCGCGGACGTGCGCGAGCTCGTCGGGCACCACCGCGACGGACCCCGTCGCGACGACCACGGCGCGGCGTGCCGTGACGACCAGGCCCTCGCCATCGTCCTCGACGACGAGCCGGCGCGGGCCGGTGAACCTGGCCTGCCCGCGCAGCAGCGTCAGGCCGGCGCCCTGCACCCACGCGACCTGACCGGTGTCGTCCCAGTGCGCCGCGACCTCGTCGCGCCGCGCGAGGACCGCCGCGACGTCGAGCCCGCCCGTCACGGCGGCACCCGCACCGGGAACGGCGCGCGCCGCCTCCAGGGCGTCCCCGGGGCGCAGCAGCGCCTTGGACGGCATGCAGGCCCAGTAGGAGCACTCACCACCGACCAGCGACGACTCGACCACGGCGACGTCCAGGCCCGTGCGCGACGCGCGGTCGGCGACGTTCTCCCCCACCGCTCCCGCACCGAGCACCACCACGTCGAACTCGCGCGATCCCACCATGGCTCCTCCGCCCGTCGCCCGAGCCCCATCGTGGCCCGCCGCACGCGGCGGCGCCCGGCGAGAGCCCGGGACAGGGCGGGCACGGCGACGTGGGGCGCCCCTCGATGCCCGACGTCGCGGGCAGGAACGCGAGAAACCCCGCCAGGATGGACCTGACGGGGGTTCTCGTTCGGTACGCCCCCAGGGACTTGAACCCTGAACCCGCTGATTAAGAGTCAGCTGCTCTGCCAATTGAGCTAGAGGCGCGCGGCTCGAAGAGATTAGCAGGACCGTGGGGGTGCAAGCGAACCGGATCCGGCTGCGGACGGGCGGGTGTGAGCACCCTCACGCCCGCGCCGTGCCGGTCCCCTCCTCGCCCTCCCACCAGTGCTGCTCCGGCAGTCCTTCGGAGGCGGCGAGGGCGGACGACGTCTCACCCGTCGGCGCCAGGAGGTCGACGAGCAGCGCGAGCGGGACGTGCTCGGCCAGGAGCTCCGCGGCGTGCTGCGCCGCGTCGACCCCGTCGACCGTGACCGCCTCGTCCTGCGCGACCGTGACCGTCTCGTCCTGCGCGGGCGCGTCCTCGTCCGGCCGACCGGTGTCCGCCGCACCGTGCTGCTCCTGCATCGTCCACCCCGTCCCGCGCGCCGCGCTCTCGACCGTCCTGCCCCTCATCATGCAAACGCACGGACCGCGAGGAAAGATCCCCGGTTCTGCTGCACGGGATCCTCACAGGTACAGGCCGGTACCCGCTCCTGCCGCACGCGGGTCCGCCACGCCGTGCACGTCCTTCTCCCGCAGCAGCAGGTAGGTGCGCCCGGACAGCTCGACCTCGGCGCGGTCCTCCGGGTCGAACAGCACCCGGTCGCCGACCTCGACCTGGCGCACGTGCTGACCGACGGCGACGACGGCCGCCCAGGCGAGGCGCTTGCCCATCGCGGCGGTCGGGGGGATGAGGATGCCCGCCCCCGTGCGCCGCTCCGCGGCGTCCGCGTCGAGCTCGACGAGCAGCCGGTCGTTGAGCATCCGCAGGGGCAGGTCGCCCGTGGTGTTCTCGGTGCGTGAACTCACGCCCACGACGCTACCCCGGGCCGCCGTAGGCTGGCGCTCGTCGTCCCCAGCCCCGACCCGCAGGAGTGACACGTGCCCCGTCTCGCCGTCGGCGACACCGCCCCCGACCTCACGCTGCCCAGCACCACCGGCGAGCAGGTGTCGCTGGCCGACCTGCGCGGCCGGTCGGTCGTCGTGTACTTCTACCCCGCGGCGGGCACGCCCGGGTGCACGAAGCAGGCCTGCGACTTCCGTGACTCGCTCGCGTCGCTCACGGCACACGGGTACGACGTCCTCGGTGTGTCCCCCGACCCCGTCGACAAGCTCGCCGCGTTCGCCCGTGACGAGGCGCTGACGTTCCCGCTGCTGTCCGACCCCGACCACACGGCCCTCGAGGCGTGGGGGGCGTGGGGCGAGAAGACGAACTACGGGCGCACGTACACGGGCGTCATCCGCTCGACCGTCGTGGTTGACCCCGACGGCCGGGTCGCGCTCGCGCAGTACAACGTGCGCGCCACGGGCCACGTCGCCAAGCTGCGCCGGGACCTGGGCATCGACTGACACGGTCCGTGCACGCCGTCGCCCGGGTGCGTGCCAGACTCGGGGTCGCGCGGGAGTGGTGAAACGGCAGCCACGCCAGGTTTAGGTCCTGGTGCCTCCGGGCGTGCGGGTTCGACTCCCGCCTCCCGCACGACGACGACGCGGCCGGGCCCTGCCCGGCCGCGTCGTCGCGCCGCGTCGTGTCGGCGGTGCGGCGCCCGACGCGCGGTCAGCTCGTCGCGACGAACGGCAGCACCACGACCGAGTCCGCCGTGCCCAGGCTCGACGGGCCGGACCCGATCGCGTTCCACAGCGCGACCCGCACGGTGCCGCCGCGCAGGTCACCGAGGTCCCCGGTGCCCCGCTCGAGGCCGACGGCCTGCGTGTACCGCTCGGGGCCCGGCAGCGGATCGGTCGCGAAGTAGCGGTACACCTCGACCCGGTCCCACGTCCCGTCACCCGTCAGGTCGTACTGCACCGACAGGCGCGTGCCGTTGCCGATCCGCAGCCCTGCGTCGAGGGCGACGTCGAACGCGGTGGCGCCGCCGGTCGCACGGGCCGTCAGACCCGTCGCGACGAGCACGAGCGCACCGTCCGGCTCGTGCGCGTCGTCGACCCCGCGGGCGGCAGGCACGTCGAGCGTGCCGTCGACCCCCGGTGCGGGGACGAGCGAGGCTCCGTCGGCGCCGAACGCGAACGTCAGCCCGTCCGCCGGGTCGACCGACGGGCTCGGGGTCGGCGTGGGCGTCACCGTCGGCGTCGGCGTCGGCGTGGGCGTGGGCGTCGGCGTGGGCGACGGTGTCGGCGTGGGGCTCACCGTCGGCGTGGGCGTCGGCGACGGTGTGGGGGTCGGTGACGGGTGGGGCCCCGGACCGCCCTGCGCACCCCCGCCGCTCCACTCGTGAGCACCGCCGGTCACGGTGCGCCCGGCGGGCACCTGCAGCCTCGTCCCGTCGCCGAACGTCACCGTACGGTCCGTCGACGACGGGTTGGCGGCGACGTAGGTGCGCTCACCGTCCTTGTCGAACACCGCCGACAACGGGCTGTCCCCCCGCACGGACGCGTCGAGCGTCCCGAGCGCCGCGAGGTTCGCGATCCAGTGGAACGTGTGGGTGCGCGACTCACCCTCCTCGACCGCGTACCCGGGGTTCGCGCGCAGCAGCCGCAGGGCCTCGTCCCCGTCGCCGAGCGCGAGGTAGCTCCACAGGATGTCCTGCCACACGGTGGGCTGACCGCCGTTGGCCTCGACGAGCTCGTCGTAGTTCGACCGCACGTCGTCGGGACGCAGCCCCAGGTACAGGTGCGAACCGGTGATCGGCAGCGTGTTGATGCCCTGGATCATCTCCGGCTCGGGCGAGAACCACGTCGAGTACGAGCCGCCGTCGCCCCAGATCATGCCGACGGTGGTGTGGCCGAACCCCTCGGGGATCGCCTCGGCCTCGTCGAACCAGTACGCCTGGATCGCCGCGGCCTGCGTGGCGTACAGGTAGGCACCGGCGTCCCGGACAGCGGTGTCCCCGGTGGCCTCGCCCCACTGCACGAGCGCCCCGGCGAAGTTCATCCCCTCCGAGCTCGACTCCTGGTTGTTGCCCGCCGCGAACGCCCCGTGCCCGGACGCCCAGTCGTGCCCGGCGTAGATGTCGAAGTCCCGCAGGTAGGGGAAGCGATCCTCGTCGCGGTCGTACCCGTTCGCGTCGCGCACCAGCAGGTCGACCATGCCGCCGTACTGCTCCTGCGCCGCCCACGCCGGGTCGAAGCGCGCGAGCGTCGCCGCTGCCGCGATGAAGTACCCGTAGTGGAAGTGGTGGTCGTTGAGCTCGGTGTCCGAGCCGTACGAGCCCGGGTAGCCGATGAGGGTCCCCCACCGCTCGTCGTACGCGAAGACCTGCTCGTCCTTGCCGGGCGCGGCCGTGAACCAGTCCGTGAGCGTCTCCCGGACGAGCGCGAGCGTCTCGTCGCGCACGTCCGCCTCGCCGAGCTGGTCCGCGATCTCGATGATCCGCGTGGCACGCCCCAGCGCCTTGCCGGTCCAGTACGTGTCGGCACGCAGGATCGGCAGGGGGTCGGCGGCGTCCGCGGCCAGCAGCGCGTCGAGCGTCGCGCGCGCGTCGCCCGCCGACGTCGCGACGGCGGGGACCTCGGGCAGGACACCCGTGAACGGTGTCGTCGTGGTGAACGACGTCGTCCCTGCGTAGGCCGTCATCGCCCCGCGTGGCGAGGGGTACGTCGCGTCGAGCCCGTCACCGTCGACGGCCGTGACGTACGCCTGCTGGTGCGGGTACAGCGCGACGAGCGCACCGTCGGCACGTCCGTCCAGCGCGGTCGTCGTCAGCTCGTACGTCGTGCGTACGACGGCGTCGTCCGCGTCGTACTCGAAGTCCGCGCGCGTGCCCGTGACCTCGGCGAACGCCGACGGTGCGACGTCCTCGAGGGCGGCGGTCCGCTCGGCGTCGGACGCGTCGGCGGACGTGGCGAGCGCGCTGACCGCGAGGTAGCCCTCACCCGCGAGCGACGAGCGCAGCATCGAGCCGCTCACCTGCCACGTCGCACCTGCCGGGGCGAACGCCGCGTAGTCGTGGCCGTTGGCGGTGAACCCGAGGGTCGCACCGTCGCGCGCCCACACGCGCACGTCGTGCGTCGACGTCAGCAGCGCGTCACCGCCGTCGACGTGGTACCAGGACGTCGGCAGGCCGTGGCCGATGGTCGCCCGCAGGCTGCGGGTGCCGTCCGACCAGGACGGCGAGACGGTCCAGTCGGTCCAGTCCGCGACCTCGACCGTCGGGGCGTCGAGGCCGGCGACGCCGACGAGGACGTCCTGGACGTAGGTGAAGTGGAACTCGCCGATGCCGCCCGGCGTACCCGACAGCGTCGCCTCGCGCGGCGTCGACAGCCCCAGGCCCGCGGCCGTCGGCTGGTACGACACGGGGTGCGCGTGCAGCGGCTCGCTGAACCGGCAGTCGAGCTTCTTGTACAGCAGCGAGGACCACCAGTCGTTCGTCGGCACCGGGCCGGCGGGTGCGTCGTCGGTGACCGCGTGGCGCGGGTCGGCCGCGACGGCCGGGCACGCCTCGGGCGTCGGGCCGACGGGCGTGGCGGCGTACGAGCCGGCGCCGACGTCGACGATCC
>JAFAEH010000181.1 GCA_023424135.1 Actinomycetes bacterium
GGCGCGAGAGAGCAATCGGATCGCTCTCTCGCACTGGGAGGAGGTGCGCCATCGGACAGCACCATCGCCCCTACAGCAGGCCCCCGCACCACCCACGCCCTCCCCCCGCACCCCCACCCCGGCCCGAGAGAGCAATCGGATCGCGCTGTCGCGCCCGAGCCGGGGGTGAGGCGCGCCGGCTCGGTCGACGAGCGGGTCGCGGTCAGCCCGGCGGACGACGGGGTCGCGGTCAGCCCGGTCGACGACGGGGCCGCGGTCAGCCCGGCCGCGATGGCGCTCCTCGCCGCCGGGGCCGAGCCGCTCGTCGTGCCGCTCGTCACGACCGTGCCCGTCGACGACCTCTCACCGCTGGACGACGCCCTGCTGGCGCTCGGCGCCGGGTGGTACGGGTGGCTCACGCTGACGAGCCAGTCGGCGGTCGCGGTGCTCGCGCAGCGCGCGACGCAGCACGACGACGGGCTCGCGGCACTGGTCGCCCGCGGCGGTGCACGCGTCGCCGCGGTGGGACCGGGAACGGCCAGGGCGCTCGCGGCGCTGGGGGTGCCCGTCGACGTCGTCCCGCCCGTCCGCTCGACGGCCGCCGACCTCGTCGACGCCCTCACCCGCACCCCCGACGTCGCGGGAGCGTCGTCCGACGACCCCCGCCCGACGCGCACGCTGTTCCCCCGCGGGGACCTCGCGGCCCGCACGCTCACGGACGGGCTCAGCGCCGCCGGGTGGCAGGTCGACGACCTCGTCGTCTACCGCACGGTGCCCGCCGCCGCCCCGGACGACGACGTCCGCGACGCGTGGCGCGCCGGAGGCGTGCACGCGGCGCTGCTGACGTCCGCGAGCAGCGTGCGCGCGCTCCTCGACCGGCTCGGCCCACCGCCGGCGGCCACCCGCGTCGTCGTCATCGGCCCCAGCACCGCCGCCGAGGCGCACCGGCTGGGCCTGCGCGTCGACGCGGTCGCCACCCGGCAGACCCTCGCGGGCCTCGTCGACGCCCTCGTCGCCCTGGTCTCCCGCACGGACGCCCCACCCGCAGCCCCGTCGTCGCCCGCACCGGCACGCCCCGACGCCCCGACGACGCCACCCACGGAGGACTCCCCGTGACCGACGCACCCCCGACCGACGCCCCCCTGACCCCCGGCCGGCTGCGCCCCCGCCGGCTGCGGACCACACCGGCCATGCGACGCCTCGTCGCGCAGACACGCCTGCACCCGGCGCAGCTCGTGCTGCCGGTGTTCGTGCGTGAGGGGATCGACGAGCCCCGGCCGATCACGTCCATGCCCGGCGTGCTGCAGCACACGCGCGACTCGTTGCGCCGCGAGGCCGCGCGCGCCGCGCAGGCCGGCGTCGGGGGGCTCATGCTCTTCGGCGTCCCCGCGCACCGCGACGCCGAGGGCTCGGGCGCGACCGACCCGGACGGCATCCTCAACGTGGCCGTCGCGGACGTCGTCGCGGAGGTCGGCGACGCGCTCGTCGTGCAGGCCGACCTGTGCCTCGACGAGTTCACCGACCACGGGCACTGCGGGGTCCTGAACCCGGCGGGGACGGTCGACAACGACGCGACGCTGACCCGCTACGCGCAGATGGCCGTCGCGCAGGCCGCGGCAGGCGCCCACCTCGTGGGGCTCAGCGGCATGATGGACGGGCAGACGGGGGTCGTGCGGGACGCGCTCGACGCGGCCGGCCACCACGACGTCGCGGTGCTCGCGTACGCCGCGAAGTACGCGTCGGCGTTCTACGGGCCGTTCCGCGAGGCGGTCGAGTCGCAGCTCGACGGCGACCGGCGCACTTACCAGATGGACCCCGCGAACCGCCGTGAGGCCGCGCGCGAGGTGGCGATCGACGTGGCCGAGGGCGCCGACGTCGTCATGGTCAAGCCCGCGCTGTCGTACCTCGACGTGCTCGCGGACGTCGCCGCGTCGTCTCCCGTACCGGTCTGGGCGTACCAGGTGTCGGGCGAGTACGCCATGATCGAGGCGGCGTCCGCACAGGGGTGGATCGGCCGTCGGAGTGCTGTGACCGAGTCCGTGCTCAGCATCCGGCGTGCCGGTGCCGATGCCATCCTGACGTACTGGGCGACGGAGCTGGCCGCGTGGCTGGCGGAGGAGCAGTGATGACTCAGGTGGAGCACGACGCCGCGGAGACAGCTCCCGGGGCAGGTCCCTCGTGGACGACCACCAGCGCGGAGGCGTTCGCGCACGCGACCGCCGTGATCCCCGGTGGGGTGAACTCGCCCGTGCGCGCGTTCGGGTCGGTCGGCGGCACGCCCCGCTTCCTCGCCTCGGCCGCGGGTGCGTACGTGACGGACGTCGAGGGACGCTCGTACGTCGACCTCGTCGGGTCGTGGGGTCCCGCGCTCGTCGGGCACGCGCACCCGCAGGTCGTCGAGGCGGTGCAGGAGGCGGCCGCACGCGGCCTGGGCTTCGGCGCGCCGACGACGACCGAGGTCGAGCTCGTCGACGAGATCCGTGACCGCGTGCCGGTGGCCGAGCGTGTGCGCCTGGTCTCGACAGGCACCGAGGCGACGATGACGGCGCTGCGCCTGGCGCGCGCCTGGACCGGCCGCGACAAGGTGATCAAGTTCGCCGGCTGCTACCACGGGCACGTCGACTCGCTGCTCGCACAGGCGGGGTCGGGCGTCGCGACGCTCGCGCTGCCCGGGTCCGCGGGGGTAAGCGAGGCGGTCGCGGCCGAGACGATCGTGCTCCCGTACAACGACCTCGAGGCCGTGCAGGCCGCGTTCGACGAGCACGGGTCGTCCATCGCGGCGGTCATCACCGAGGCCGCCCCGGCGAACATGGGCGTCGTGCCGCCGCTGCCGGGCTTCAACCGGGAGCTGCGGCGCATCACGCAGCACCACGACGCCGTGCTGATCCAGGACGAGGTGCTCACGGGCTTCCGCGTCGGGCGTGGTGGCTGGTGGGGCCTGGAGGGCGCGTCGGAGCAGTGGGCGCCGGACCTGCTGACGTTCGGCAAGGTCATCGGCGGTGGTCTGCCCGTGGCCGCGGTCGCGGGACGCGCGGACATCATGGAGCAGCTCGCACCGTCCGGCCCGGTGTACCAGGCGGGCACGCTGTCCGGGAACCCGGTCGCGACGGCCGCGGGTCTGGCGACGCTGCGGCTGGCGGACTCCGAGGTGTACGCGCGGGTCGACGCGGCGTCGGCGCACCTGCGCCGCGCGGTGAGCTCCGCGCTCGCGGACGCGCAGGTGCCGCACGCGCTGCAGTGGGCCGGCAGCCTGTTCTCGGTCGTGTTCGGCGACCAGGCCGCGTCCGAGGGGGCACGCGACTACGCCGCGGTCCAGGCCTCGGAGCACTGGCGCTACGCGCCGTTCTTCCACGCGCTGCTCGACGCGGGCGTCCTGGCGCCGCCGTCGGCGTTCGAGGCGTGGTTCGTCTCGGCGTCGCACGACGAGTCCGTGCTGGACCGGGTCATCGAGGCCCTGCCCGGCGCTGCGCGCGCCGCCGCGGAGGCCCAGCCTCCCGCGTGACCCGCGGCCCACACCCCAGGCACGCCCACATCCACACCCCAGGACGTGCCCACTTCCACACCCTGGGGCGTGCCCACACCCCCGTGCGCGCCCACACCGCAGTGCATGCCCACATCCAGGCGTGAGAGAGCAATCCGATCGCTCTCTCACGCCCTGGGGTGGGGTGCCCCGGGGTGGGAGTCGTGGCCGGGGGGGTGAGTGTGGGGCCCGGGTTCGGGTCGTCAGAGAGCAATCCGATCGCTCTCTCACGCCCTGGGGTGGGGTGCCCCGTGGCGGGGTTGTCCGCGGTGGGTTGTCCGCGGTGGGTTGTCCGCGGTGGGGTATCCGGGGGTGGGGCGTGCCGGACGGTCAGGACTGCGTGCGGCGCTCCGCGGCCGTGGCGACGCCGACCGGCTCATCGGGGTGCGTCCCAGACGACTCGTCGGACGCCGCGTTGCCCGCGCCGGTCACGGACGTCCCGGGCTCGTCCGACGCCCCGGGCCCGCCGGACGGGCCGTGGGTCGCGGGCTCGACCCGACCGGCAGCGAGGTCGTTGCGGTAGGCCCGCACGGACCACGTGACGGCGGCGACCCAGACCAGTGCGATGAGGCCGAGCACGACGCCCTCGGTCACGGTGTCGGCCGCGCCGACCCAGTCGGAGCGCAGCAGCGTGCGCGTGTTCGTCAGGACGATGACCCCGCCGACGGCCGAGCCGAGCACGCGGCCGGGGACCTTGCGGACGAGCCACGCCGCGATGGGTGCGGCGATCAGCCCGCCGATGAGCAGCGCGGCGACCCACGTGAAGTCGATGCCCTGCGAGCCGAGCGCGAACAGGAAGCCCAGGCTCGCGGCGATCGCGACGAGGAACTCGGAGGTGTCGATCGAGCCGACGACCTTGCGGGGCTCCAGCCGGCCGCTCGCGAGCAGCGCGGGCGTCCCGACGGGACCCCAGCCACCGCCGCCGGTCGCGTCGACGAACCCGGCGACGAGGCCGAGCGGACCGAGGAACCGCTTGCGCAGCGGCAGGTGCGCGCGGTCGGTGCGCAGGCCCTTGAAGGTGAACCGGCCCAGCAGGTACACGCCGAGCCCGAGCAGCACGAGCGACATGACGGGCCTCGCGGCGTCGGTGGACAGGTTCGACAGGAACGTCGCCCCCGCGAACGCACCGACCGCACCGGGCACGCCGACGCGGAAGACGACCTTCCAGTCGACGTTGCCGAACTTCCAGTGCGAGACGCCGGACGCGAGGGTCGTGCCGATCTCCGCGAGGTGCACGGTCGCCGACGCCGCCGCGGGGTTGGTGCCGATCGCGAGCAGCAGCGTCGTCGAGGTCACGCCGTAGGCCATGCCGAGGCTGCCGTCGACGAGCTGGGCCGCAAGCCCGACGAGGGCGAGGAGGACGATCGTGCGCACGGGGACCCCCGGGAGCGAGCCGGCGTCGGCGCCGGGTCGGACGCTGACGAGGTACGGGTATCCGTACCTCGTCGATAATCCCGATCCGAGGACTCGCGTAACAAGCCGCGATCGCATCCTGAGACGACGTCTCGCAAGACGGACGTCCGACTCGGTCAGGGGTTGAGCCAGGCGTCCTTGCTCGACGCGAGCTGGTGCACGGCGTCCGGAAGGTCGCCCTTGACGAGGTCCGCGAGCGTGACCTCGTCGAGCACGCCGCGCACCGCGGCGCGCAGCGCGACCCAGACCTCGAGCAGCGCGGCTGCCGAGCCCTCGTAGGTCAGCCCCGGCGGACGCACGTCGCGCACGGTGACGAGCGGGCCGTCGACGGCCCGGATGATGTCGGCGAGCGTGATCTCCGCCGCGTCGCGCGCCAGCAGGTAGCCACCCGACCGGCCGCGCACGCTCGTCACGACGCCGCCTCGGCGCAGGTCGCCCATGATCCGCTCGAGGAACGCGGTCGGGATGCCCTGCCCCGAGGCGAGCGTCTCGCTCGAGACGGACTCGTCGCCCGCCCTGCTCGCCAGCTCGGCGCACGCACGCACCGCATAGTCCGCCTTCGCCGAGACCCGCATGCAGCGATTGTCCCCTACTCGGCACACCTGCCGGGCAGGACCCGCGGGCCCCGCGCGACTTGATACCCCCTGGGGGTATAGTGGACGGCATGTCGACGACCCCCGAGCCCGCGCACGACCACGTCGCGCCCCCCGGCTACGAGCCCGCCAAGGACGACTACCTGCGCCGACTGCGCCGGATCGAGGGTCAGGTCCGCGGGATCGCACGCATGGTGGACGAGGACGTCTACTGCATCGACGTCCTCACGCAGATCTCCGCCGTGACCAAGGCGCTGCAGGCCGTGAGCATCGGCCTGGTCGAGGACCACCTCGGCCACTGCGTCGTCGACGCCGCACGCGAGTCCCCCGAGGCCGGCGCCGCCAAGGTCCGCGAGGCCTCCGCCGCGATCGCGCGTCTCGTCCGCAGCTGAACCCACGAGAACAACAGGGAGCACCCCATGACCACCACCACCTTCCGCGTCGACGGCATGACGTGCGGGCACTGCGTGCGCGCCGTGACCGAGGAGCTGTCAGCGCTGCCCGGCGTCACCGGCGTCGACGTCGACCTCGTCACGGGCGGCTCCTCCCCCGTGACCGTCACGTCCGACGCCCCGCTCGACGACTCCGCCGTGAGCGCGGCCGTCGCCGAGGCCGGGTACGCGGTCACCCCCGGGAGGTCGTTGCTGTGACCACCACCGGGAAGGACGACGCTGGTCGCGCGCACCCCGGGTTCGACCTCGCGATCGAGGGCATGACGTGCGCGTCGTGCGTCGCGCGCGTCGAGAAGCGGCTCAACCGCGTCCCGGGCGCCCGCGCGACCGTCAACCTCGCGCTCGAGTCCGCGCACGTCGACGTCGACCCGTCCGACGACGCACCGGCACCGAGCGTCGACGACCTCGTCGCGGCCGTGCGCGCCGCGGGCTACGACGCGCACCCGGCGCCCGTCCCGGGCACGTCCCGCTCGAGCACGTCGCATGCCGGCGCGTCGCACACGGGCACGTCGCACGACGGGACGTCCCACGCCGGTATGTCGCACCCCGGCGCGTCGCACGACGGGGCCGACGCCGGGGCGATGTCCGACCACGAGATCGAGCACGCGCTCGGCGGCATGCAGCACGCCGGAATGGAGCACGACCCCGACGAGGACACGTCGTCACCCGACGACACCCGCGGTGCGGACCTGCGCCGCCGCCTGCGCGTCGCGGCGGTCCTGACGGTGCCCGTCCTCGTCCTGAGCATGGTCCCGGCGACGCAGTTCACCGGCTGGCAGTGGGTCGTCGCGGCCCTCGCGCTGCCCGTCGCGACGTGGGCGGCCTGGCCGTTCCACCGCGCGGCGGCACGTGCGTCGCGGCACGGCGCCTCGACGATGGACACGCTCGTCTCGATCGGCGTGGTCGCCGCGACCGCGTGGTCGCTGTGGGCGCTGCTGCTCGGCGGGGCGGGCGAGCTCGGCATGCGCATGACGCCCGCGCTCTTCCCGGCGGCGGGCGCCGGGCACGGCGCTGCGATGCCCGAGCTGTACTTCGAGGTCGCGGCCGTCGTGACCACGTTCCTGCTCGCGGGGCGCTACGCGGAGCACCGTTCGCGCCGTCGCGCGGGTGACGCGCTGCGTGCGCTGCTCGACCTCGGCGCCAAGGACGTCGCGCTGCTGGTCACGGGGCCCGACGGGCGCCGCACCGAGCAGCGAGTCCCGGTCGACCGGCTCGAGGTCGGCGACGAGTTCGCCGTCCGCCCGGGCGAGAAGGTCGCGACCGACGGGGTCGTGGTCTCCGGCACGAGCGCGCTCGACACGTCCCTGCTGACCGGTGAGCCGGTCCCCGTGGACGTCGGTCCGGGCGACGACGTCACCGGCGCGACCGTCAACACGTCGGGGCACCTCGTGGTGCGCGCGACGCGGGTCGGTGCGGAGACACGCCTCGCGCAGATCGGGCGGCTCGTGGCCCGCGCGCAGACCGGCAAGGCGCCCGTGCAGCGGCTCGCCGACCGCATCTCGGCGGTGTTCGTGCCCGTGGTGCTCGTGATCGCCGTCGGCACGCTCGTCGTCTGGCTCGTCGCGGGCGGCGGTGCGCAGGCCGCGTTCACGGCCGCCGTCGCGGTCCTCATCATCGCGTGCCCGTGCGCGCTCGGTCTGGCGACCCCGACCGCACTCCTCGTCGGCACCGGCCGCGGCGCACAGCTCGGCATCCTCATCAAGGGCCCCGAGATCCTCGAGGAGACCCGCCGCGTCGACACCGTCGTGCTCGACAAGACGGGCACCGTCACGGCGGGCGCGATGGCGCTCGTCGACGTCGTGCCCGCCGCCGGTGAGGACGCGACCGAGGTCCACCGCCTGGCCGCGGCCGTCGAGTCCCTGGCCGAGCACCCCATCGCCCGCGCGATCGCAGCCCCCACCCCCGGCGCGACAGGGCAATCCGATCGCCCCCTCACGACAGAGCAAACCGATCGCCCCCTCGCGACAGAGCAAACCGATCGCCCGCTCACGACAGGGGGGTCTGATCGCGGGGTGGTCGGGGCCGACGGCGTCGTGGTCGGCGCCGACGAGGTGCGCGAGTTCCGCGCCGACGCCGGCCGCGGGGTCAGCGGTGTGGTCCGCACCGCGCACAGCGGCGTCGGGCTCGCGCGGCGCGTCCTCGTCGGGCGGCTCGGCTGGCTCGACGAGCAGGGCGTGCGCACGTCGGATGTCGCCGACGTCGTGTCCGCGGCGGAGCAGGACGGTGCGACGGCCGTCGTCGCCGCGTGGGACGGACGCGCACGCGGCGTGCTCGTCCTGCGCGACCCGGTCAAGCCGACGTCGACCGACGCGGTCCGGGAGCTGCGCGACCTGGGTCTGCGTCCCGTGCTGCTCACGGGCGACAACCGCGGTGCCGCGCTGGCGACCGCCCGCACCGTCGGCATCGCGGACGACGACGTGATCGCCCAGGTGCTGCCGGACGACAAGGTGGCGGTCGTCGAGCGGCTCCAGGCCGGCGGGGGCCGCGTCGCGATGGTCGGTGACGGCGTCAACGACGCCGCCGCCCTGGCGACCGCGGACCTCGGCCTGGCCATGGGCACCGGGACGGACGTCGCGATCGAGGCGGCGGACCTGACCCTCGTGCGCGGCGACCTCGCGTCGGCGCCCCAGGCGATCCGGCTGTCGCGGCGCACGCTGCGGGTCATCCGGCAGAACCTGTTCTGGGCATTCGCGTACAACGTCGCGGCGATCCCGCTCGCGGCGCTCGGCCTGCTCAACCCGATGATCGCGGGTGCGGCGATGGCGTTCTCGTCGGTGCTCGTCGTCGGCAACTCGCTGCGGCTGCGCCGCTTCACCTGACCCGCACGCCCGACGCCCCCCAACAGCCGCGAGCGCGGTGGTCAGCGGCCGAGCGCGGTACGGACGAGTACCGCGCTCGGCCGAGAAGTACCGCGCTCGCGGGTGGGACGCGGAGGCGTGGCGGGCGCGGGGCGCGGGTGGGGTCAGCGGAAGCGGCGGCCCTCGTCGCGGCGGACCGCGACGACCGCGAGCGCGGCGAACGCGGCGGTCCACGCGAGCAGCACCGGCAGCGCGAGCGCGCTGCCCTCGACGCCCGTCGTCACCTGCACGACCAGGTCGCGCGCGGCGCGCGACGGCAGGGCCTGGGAGATCGCGTCGAGCCAGCCGGGGAAGATCTCCGGCGGCATGAACAGGCCCCCGGCGAACGCGAGCGGGAACAGCACGCACTGCACCACCGCGAGCGCGGCCTTGGTCGACATCGCGAACCCGATCGCCATGCCGAGCAGCGTGAACGGGACGGCGACGCCCGCGACCATCGCGACGGCCCCGAGCGCGCGGGCGGGCGTGAGCGTCGCGGACGTCAGGACGAGCCCGATGACGACGAGCGGCACGAGCGCGAGGTAGGACCACAGCAGCCCGTTGACGACGCGGCCTGCGAGGCGCGGGCCGGGGCGCGCCGGCAGCGTCCGCACGAACGTGTCGAACGGCTGGGCACGGTCCTCGGCGACGCCCGCGCCGTGCGTGAACAGGCAGGCCGACATGACGGCGAACGTCCCGAGCTGGGCGATGGCCGCGGTCGAGGCGAGCGGGTCCGACGTGATCGTGCCCTGCGGGACGACGAAGAACAGCAGCGCGAGCCCCGGGAACAGCAGGTTGCCGATGACGGCGATCGGGACGCGCACGGTCTCGACGAACTGGTAGCGCGTGTGCAGCCGGGCGAGCGCGACCCACGGTCGCAGCGCGGGCGCCGCGGACGCGGCGGGGCCGGGTGCCGGGCGGGGTGCTGCGGGGCGCGGTGCGGTGGGCGTGCTCATCGGGCGGCCTCCGGGGTGGACGACGGCGGGGTGGGCTCCGCGGACGTGGACGCCGCGGGGGCCGGCGCCGCGGGGGCGTGCGACGGCCGGGCGGTGCGCTCGTCGTCGGACGGGTGCGCGGACGTCAGGGACAGGAACGCCTCCTCGAGGGAGGCGCCGCGCACCTCGAGGTCCGTGAACGGGACGGCCCGCTCGACGAGCGCCCGCACGGCCGCGTCGGCGTCCGCGGCGACGAGCGTGTACCGGGTGCCGCCGCGCGCGTCGGCCGCCTCGGCGACGTGCTGCACACCGGGCAGGCCCGCGGGGAGCGCGTCGTCGGCACCCAGCGTCAGGGCCACGCGCCGCACGGCGACGAGGTCGAGGATCCGCGCCAGGGAGTCGTCGGCGAGCACGCGCCCACCGCCCACGACGACGACGCGCTGCGCGAGCGCCTCGATCTCCTCGAGGTAGTGGCTCGTGAGGATCACCGTCGCGCCGTCGGCGTGGTAGTCGCGCAGCGCCTGCCACAGCACGTGACGGGCCTCGACGTCGAGGCCCGTCGTCGGCTCGTCGAGCAGGACGAGCCGGGGCCGTCCGACGAGGGAGAGGCCGACGGCGAGGCGACGCTTCTGCCCGCCGGACAGCGCACCGGTCTGCCGGTCGACGAGGTCCTCGAGGCCGAACCGCGCGAGCAGCTCGGTGCGCGGCATCGGGTCGGCGAAGTGCCCGGCGACGAAGTCGACGACCTCGCCGACCTTCAGGGTCTCCGGCAGACCGGTCTCCTGCGGGGTCGTGCCGAGGGACGTGCGCGCGGCCGGGTCGCGGGGGTCGGCGCCGAACAGGCGGACCGTGCCCTCGTCGGGCGTGCGCAGACCGGCGAGCAGCGAGAGCAGGGTCGTCTTGCCCGCGCCGTTGGGGCCGAGCAGGCCGACGATCTCACCGCGCTCGACGTGCAGGGACACGTCGTCGAGCGCGGTGACGGCACCGAAGCGGCGCGTGACGTGCTCGACGAGGACGGGGGGTGCGGTGGTCATTCCGTGGCTCCCTTCAGCAGGGCCGTGAGCGTCTGCGTGTACTGCTCGAACGCGAGGCGTCCGGCGGGGCTGAGCTCGACGTACGTCGCCGGTGTGCGGCCCACGTGCGTCTTGGTCTGGTGCACGTAGCCCGCGTCCTCGAGGCGGCGCAGGTGCGTCGAGAGGTTCCCGGCGGTCATGTCGAGCAGCTTCTGCAGGCGGGGGAAGGAGACGCGGTCGCCGCGCTCGAGCGCCGCGAGGGTGGCGACGACCCGCAGCCGGGACGCCGAGTGGATGACGGGGTCGAGCCCGGCATCGGTCATGCGCGCCGCCGGCGCAGCGCCGCGACCCCGGCGGCGACGAGCATGCCGCCACCGCCGGCGAGTGCCATGACGAGGTACCCGGCGGGCAGGGCGACGAGGCTGGCGGCCCCCGCGGTGGCGATCATCCAGGCGCCGATGGCGTACATCGACACCTCCTGCCACAGCGCGCCGCCGGCCATGTAGAGCAGGCCGACGACGAGGCACGCGGCGCCGTTGGCGACGATCGTGATGACCACGGGGTCCGCGTCCGCGGCGACGACGCCCGCGACGACGAGCCCCTGCCCGGCGAACCCGATCGCCCAGGCCCAGCCGTACATCACGCCGACCTGCTTGCTCGTGCCGGCGTACCCGTGGGTGGCGGTCACGACGTGCACGATGGTCACGACGAGCGCGGCGATCGCGACGGCCCCGAACACCAGTCCGCCGATCCCGGTCGCCGTGCGGGTCGGTGACGTCGTCGCGGTCCACCACTGCACGCCGTACCCGACGAGCCACGCGGCACCCCAGACGCCGAACAGCAGCCGGTCGTCCACGTCGGACTCCCGGACGCGGCGGGCCTGTGCCGCGACGATGTCCAGTCCGGTCCGCACGTCGATGGGCTCGTCGTCCCGCACGTCCTCCCCTGCCACGGCCGCTCCGCCTCTCGTCACCCGCCGCTCGTCCCGCCGGTTCGCTTTGTGCTGCAAACTACTCTGCTCTGCCACCCGCCGTGCGTCAACCCCACCCCGGGGTGCGACCTGCCCCCCGGGGCGCGCAGGGTGTCGCGGGCGTCCGCACCGCCGGGACAGGGACGGGTCGTACATTGCGGGGGTGGTGACGGGTGGTGAGGCGCGCGCGGACGCCCGGGGCGTGCCGCAGGCGGGCGAGCGGGCGGTGCGGCGACGGCTGACCACGGAGATCTGGGTCGTGCTCGGGCTCTCGCTCGGCAAGTCGGCCGTGTACGCGGTCGTGTCGCTGGTCGCGAAGCTGACGGCGGGCCCGCCCCTGGCGGACCAGACGACGACGCTCAACCCGAGCCAGTCGCCACGGCCGTACCTCGACCTGACCTACCAGCTGCTGTCGATCGGGTTCGCGCTGCTGCCCGTCGCGCTCGCGCTGTACCTGCTCTCGGCGAACGGACGCTCGGCGGTCCGGCGCATCGGCCTCGACCGCGCACGCCCGTGGCGCGACCTGGGCGTCGGGATGGCGCTCGCGGCGGCGATCGGCATCCCGGGCCTCGGGCTGTACGTCGCCGGGCGGGCGCTCGGCATCACGGTGGAGGTGCAGGCGTCCGCCCTGAACGCGGCGTGGTGGACCGTCCCCGTGCTCGTCCTCGCGGCGCTGCAGAACGCGCTGCTCGAGGAGGTGGTCGCCGTCGGGTACCTCATGGAGCGGCTGCGCGAGCTGCGCTGGAGCACCCCCGCGATCGTCGCCGCGAGCGCGCTGCTGCGCGGCTCGTACCACCTGTACCAGGGGTGGGGCCCGTTCGTGGGCAACGTCGTCATGGGCGTCGTCTTCGCGGAGTACTACCGCCGACGGCGCCGCGTCATGCCGCTCGTCGTCGCGCACACCGTCCTCGACGTCGTCGCGTTCGTCGGGTACGCGCTCCTGCCGGCCGCGTGGCTCGCGGCGATCGGGGTCGGCTGACGACGACGCCGCGCGCTCGCGGGACGACGACGACCGGACCGTGCGACGCCCCGGTCAGATCACCGCGGAGTCGCGGCCGAGCTCCCGGGCGACCTGACGCACGGCGAAGCCGCTGACGACGTTGAGGACGCCGCCGACGAACGCGAACAGCCCCAGCAGGATCCCGAACACCGCGAGGGACCCCTGCGGCCGGGCGATCAGCAGGATCGCGAACAGCGTGGACACCAGACCGAACGCGAGCGGCCAGTGCCACCCGGCGTCCCGCGCCCGCGAGAGCGCGACGGCACCGATGATCGACACGACGCCGAGCACGAGCAGCCAGGCGGCGAGCAGGAAGAACAGCACGCGCACCGTGGGCCCGGGCCACACGACGACGATCGCCCCGAGCGCGATCCCGGCGACGCCCTCGACGACCCACCACGTCCACCCGGGGATGCCCCGGTTCGACAGGCCCTGCACGATCGCGACGACACCGTCGACGATCGCGAAGATGCCGAACAGCCACACGATCGCCTTCAGCGACGCCGCGGGCTGCGCCATGAGCAGCAGCCCGAGCACCAGCAGCAGCACACCGCGCAGCACGGGCAGCCACCAGACCTTGCGCAGGGTCCGCGCGACCTGCGCGGTGACCTCGTCGACCATCGGAACCTCCTGCAGGCAGCGCCCTGGGAGGGTGGCGCGGTGCGGCCCGCGCGACGGCACCCCTGTGCCGAACGTAGCGCCCGGGGGCCGCGGCGGCGCGGCGAACGGCGCGCGCCCGGGTGCGC
>JAFAEH010000224.1 GCA_023424135.1 Actinomycetes bacterium
CCGGTGCACGGGTCGTCGAGATCGACCTCTCCGGCATGCTCGCGGCCGCGCGCCTGCTCTACGACGGTGCGCTCGTCGCCGAGCGGTACGCCGCCGTCGGTGCGTTCCTCGACGCCGACCCGACCGACGCGGACCCGGTCGTCGCCGGCATCATCCGCGCCGGGCGGGAGATCCCCGCCCACGCCTACGCCCGCGACCGTGCGCGGCTGGCCGAGGCACGGGCCGCCGCGCTCGTGCGTCTGGGCGGCTGCGACCTGCTGCTCGTGCCGACGACGACCGAGCACCCGACGCTCTCGCAGGTAGCGGCCGATCCCGTGGGCGTCAACGCCCGGCTCGGCACGTACAGCAGCTTCGTCAACCTGCTCGACCTCGCCGCCGTGGCCGTCCCGGCCGGGACCGCGGACGACGGACCGTTCGGCGTGAGCGTCGTGGCGCGCGCGTTCGACGACCAGCTCGCGCTCGACCTCGCGGCGCGCCTGCTCGCCGGGAGCCCGGGTGTGTCGGCGCCGCTGCTCGTCGACGACACCGTCGCCCTGGTCGTCGTCGGCGGGGAACCTGCGACGCGTCGCCACCTGGAGGACCTCGGTGGGCGGTACGAGGGGACGGTCGGGGCCGCAGCGACCGGCACCCCGATGGCGTGCGCGCAGGCGTCGTCCGCGGGGTCCGTGTCCGCCGGGTCGACGTCGTCCGCCGGGTGGGCGTCGTCCGCCCAGTGGGCGCTGTCCGGCGACCCCGTGCCGTCCGGTGAGGTGTGGCGGGTCGCGCCCGCCGCGCTGGGCCGGCTGCTCGGGGCTCTGCCCGGCCTGAGGACCCTCGGGCCCGTCCCGCTCGCCGACGGGACGACGGCGATCAGCCTCGGGGCGACAGTCCCGCCCCAGGTGGCGTGCGGGCGTGCCGACGACGACCCGACGTCCCGCCTCGCCACGCCCTTGACCGACGACGCGCCTGACCGACGACGCGCCTGACCCACGACACCGCTGATCGACGACGACCCTGACCGATCACCACGAAGGAGCACCACCATGCACGTGCCGGACCACTTCCTCACCGACCCCGTGTCCGCCACGACGGGCGCCGTCGCAGGTGCCGCCGTCGTCGCCGCGGTCGTCCGCGCGCGCCGTGCGCCGGGCGCCCCGCACCCCGCGCTGCTCGGGGCGACGACCGCCGCGGTGTTCGGGCTGCAGATGCTCAACTACCCGGTCGGCACCGGGACGAGCGGTCACCTCATGGGCGGTGCGCTCGCGGCCGCGCTGCTCGGGCCCGCGTGGGGCCTGCTGGCGGTGACGCTCGTGCTCGTCGTGCAGGCGGGCGTCTTCGCCGACGGCGGGCTGACCGCCCTCGGGACGAACACGCTGCTCATGGCGGTCGTCGGGACGCTCGTCGGCTGGGCCGTCGCGCGCAGCGTGGTCGCGGTCGCTCGTCGGCGTGCGGCGGGGACGACCGACGGGGGTGACGTGCGGCTGGTCGCGCCGGTGGCCGCCGCGGCGGGCGGCGCCGTCGGGGTCGTGGCGGCCGCGGCGCTGTTCGTCGCGCTGTTCGCGGTGGGTGGGACGGTCGACGTGCCGCTCGGGACGCTGACCGCGCAGATGCTCGGTGTGCATGCGTTGATCGGTCTCGGGGAGGCCGTGATCACGGGCGCGGTCGTCGCGGTCGTCGTCGCGCTGCGCCCCGGCGTGCTCGCCGTCACCGCACCTGACGGCATGCCGCGGCGCGAGGGCGGGCTCGTTCCCGCGGGCGCGCTCGCGGGCCTCGCGGCGGTCGCGGCGGTCGTCCTGTCGTCGTTCGCCGCGGCGACGCCGGACGGGCTCGAGGCGACCGCGGAGAGCGTCGGCTTCGCGGGTGCGGCCCGGGACCACGCCTTCGCGGGGCTGCCGCTCGCGGACTACGGCGAGGTCGGCGGGGTGTTCGTCGGCGCGGCCGGTGCCGTGGGTGCGGTCACGTGCGCCGCGCTGGCCGTCGTGCTGGTCGTCGCGGTGGCGCGCCGGCGGGCGTCCGTCGTGCCGTCCTGAGGTGGCGCGCGTCGGCCGCGGTCGTCAGCGGGGACGGTGGGTGCGGTCGCGGGCCGGCACGCGCAGTCCAGAGGAGCGCAGACGTCGCACGAGGTCACGCGTGCTGACCGGGTGCGCACCGAGCGCAACGACGTCGTCCCAGCGCTCGGCGGGCACGTCGTAGTGGTCGTGGTCGAACGCGCGCCTCGGGATGCCCGCCCGGGCGGCGAACGCGTGCAGCTCGTCGTACGACGCGTCGCTCACCAGGTGCCCCCACACGGTGCCGTGGCGGGGCCACAGCGGGGGGTCGACGAGCACGGTCACGGCGACGAGCGTACGGGGCGGAACCGGGTGCACGGGTGACGCGCGAGCCACCCACAGCCCTGCCCCGCGGACGCCAGCCCCACAGATGCGTCAGACAGCAACCCGTGCCGGGTCGCGCGCACCTAGCGTCGTCGGCAGCCGTCGTCACCCGGTCCGTACCGCGGACCGCGACGGTCCGAGGAGGCACGTCCATGAGCAGGTACGAGGTCGACAGCGCACAGCTCGACGGGTCGGCGGCCGCCGTGCTCGCGCGCTCGGCGAGCATCCAGGCGGAGGTGTCGGCCATGCAGCGTCAGCTCACCGAGCTGCAGGCGACGTGGCGGGGCGCGGCCGCCGGGGCCTTCGGCACGGTCGTCGCCGAGTGGAACGTGACCCAGACCCGGGTCGAGCAGTCACTCGCGCAGATCGCCGCCGCGATGCAGGCGGCCGCGCGCACCTACGCCGAGGCGGAGGCGCACGCGTCGCGGCTGTTCGCGCACTGACCTCGCCACGGTCGTCGACCACAGCGAGTGCGGTCGGTGTCGGGCGACCCTCGGTGGGTGGGTGCCCGGCTCCGGTCCGGGCGTGTGCCGGGTGCTCAGCGGGGGTCGGCGCCGGGTGTCGCCGGGTGCTCACCCACGCTCGTGCCGGGCTCGGCCGGCTCACGGGTGAGCTCCTCACGCTCGATCCGTGCGACCTCCTTCTCCAGTCGCTGCAGCTCGGCCGACACGTTCTGCCGGGCGGGTTCCTCCCACGGCTGCGCCCGCGGGCTGATGAACAGCGACGGGCGGGCGAGGAGCTTGCGCAGGATGCGGATGCGCGCGCGCAGGTAGTCCTCGAGCGGCAGGTGGGAGTACTCGCTGCGGACGTCCCGCAGGTACGCCTTGTACCGCTGGGGCTCGGTGGCGAGCATCGCGAGGTCCGCGTCGCACAGCACGGCGCAGTCGATGTCGTGGCGGTCCGGCACGTGACGGACCAGTGCGGAGACGAGGTCGGCGACGCGCTGCGCGTGCGCGTCCGGCACGCCGAGGCCGGTGAGCTGCTCGCGGGCGAGGACCGCGCTCGCGGCCTCGTCCTCACCGCCGCGGTTGGCGTACACCGTGCGCTCGTCGGAGTCGAACACGGCGCCGTGGTACCAGGCGGCGAGTCGCACGAGCTCGGGGTGGTGCGTCTCCTCGTCGAGCTCGTCGACGCGCGCGAGGACGTCGACGAGGTGCTTGAGGTTGTGGAAGTGGCGGTCGGGACGTGTCCAGCGCTCGAGCAGGTCCTCTGCGGTACGCCGGACGTCCTCGACGGGTGCGGTGCCGCCTGCCTCGGTGACGTTCCGGGCGAAGGCCGGCAGGAGCCAGGCGGGTGCGTCATGGACGCCCATGGATCAGCCTCACGACGGTGACGACGGACCCGTCATCGTAGCCACGTACCCGACCGGGGGCGCACCCGGTGACCGCGCAGCGGGCGGCCGACCGTCGGGCCGTCCCCGTGGGTCGTGCGGACGGCTACCCGGACGAGGGGTCGCCCGTCGTGCTGCCGGCCGCGCTGCCGGACGTCGACTCCGGGCCGGCCGCCGTGGGCGGGCCTGCGACGGGCAGCACGACCCGCACCGTCGTCCCGCCGCCGGGCGTCTCGCGGACCGCCACGTCGCCGCCGTGGGACGTGACGATCGCGGCGACGATCGCCATGCCCAGGCCCGAGCCGCCGGAGTCGCGCGTGCGCGAGGCGTCCACCCGGTAGAACCGCTCGAACACACGCGCGGCGTGCTCGGGCGGGATGCCCGGGCCGTGGTCGCGGACCTCGAGCACGGCCGTGCCGGCGTCGTCGCCCGGCCCGACCGCCACCTCGACCGGGGTGCCCGCGGGCGTGTGCCGCGCCGCGTTGCCGACGAGGTTCGCCAGCACCTGGCGCAGGCGCGGCTCGTCCCCGACGACGGTGCGCGGTCCGCTGACGCCGCGCAGGCTCTCCAGCCGGACGGGCCGCTGCGGGTCGAGCGCCCGCAGGTCGCTGACGGCGTCGGCGGCGAGCACGGTGAGGTCGACCGGTCCGAGCTGCCCGCGGCGGCCCTCGTCGAGGCGTGCGAGCGCGAGCAGGTCCTCGACCAGGGAGCCCATGCGTGTCGCAGACCCCTCGACGCGGCGCATCGTGTCCCGGACCTGCTCGTCGGTCGTCAGGGCGCCCATGCGGTACAGCTCGGCGTACCCGCGGATCGCGGCGAGCGGCGTACGCAGCTCGTGCGACGCGTCCGCGACGAACCGGCGCATGCGTGCCTCGGACGCGGTGCGCGCGTCGAAGGCCTCCTCGATCTGCGTGAGCATCCCGTTGAGGGCGGTGCCGAGCCGCCCGACCTCGGTCGAGGCGGGTGCGACCGGGACGCGCTGCGACAGGTCGCCGGCGGCGATCGCGGCGGCCGTCGTTTCGATCTCCCGCAGCGGGCGCAGGGAACGACGCACGGCCCACGTGCCGAGCGCCGCACCGAGCAGGACGATCGCCAGGCCGCTGACGACGAGGCGGCGGGCGGTGTTCGTGAGCGTGCGGTCGATGTCGCGCTGCGGGAGCGCGACGGTCACCGACGAGTCCGTGCCGATGACGTACGTCACGACGCGCCAGCGCGAGCCCGCGCGGTCCGACGTCACGGTGTACGGGCGACCGCCGAGCGCGGTGATCTGCGTCGTCGTCAGGGCGGGGACGGCGGGTGTGCCGTACTCCGCGACCGTGTACGAGTTGGCGAGCTGGTACTCCTGGTCTCCGACGCGGAGCAGGACCACGTAGTCGGACGGGAAGTCGGTCACACCCGCCTGCGTCTGGAACGAGTCGACGGAGAAGCGCGCCAGCCGCTGCCCCTCGTCGCCGAGCTTCGCGTCGACCTGCCCGAGCAGGGTCGTGCGCAGCAGCGTCACGCTCGTCGTCCCCGCGAGCAGCAGGCCGAGCCCCAGCAGGATCGCCGTGACGGCCGCGAGCCGGGTGCGCAGCGGCGTCGCGTCCCAGCCCGCACGCACGCGGCCGCGCAGGTGCGCGACACGGTGCCGGACGGTCGTCGCCCCGGGTCCCGGTCCGTCGGTCCCGTCGCCCTGCCGCTCGCCGTCCCGCTGCTCGTCGGGACGGTTCTCGGCGAGGTCCCGTGCGGCGGGACCGCCCCCGTCGGGGCCGCCGTCGTCCGTGCCGTGCCCGTCAGTGCCGTCGTCGTCGGGGCCTTGCCCGTTCGTGTCTTGCCCGTCGGGGCCGGCCCCGTCGGTGACGCCCGTGCCGTCCTCCGGCCCGGTGCCGGCCGTCCCCCCCGGGACGCTCACGCCGGCTCGCGCAGCAGGTAGCCCACGCCGCGTCGGGTGTGGATCAGCGGCGGCAGCCGCGTCCCGTCCGGACCGGTGAGCTGGTCGATCTTGCGGCGCAGGTAGGAGATGTAGGACTCGACGATGTTGGCGTCGCCGCCCCAGTCGTACTGCCAGACGTGGTCGAGGATCTGCGTCTTGGACAGCACCCGGTTGGGGTTGAGCATGAGGTAGCGCAGCAGCTTGAACTCGGTGGGGGACAGCTCGATGTCGTGGCCCGCGCGGCGCACCTCGTGCGTGTCGTCGTCGAGCTCGAGGTCCGCGTAGCGCAGCACGCTCGAGCCGAGGTCGTCGTCGGGCTGGGTGCGGCGCAGGATCGCGCGGATGCGCGCGACGACCTCCTCGAGGCTGAACGGCTTCGTGACGTAGTCGTCGCCCCCGACGGTCAGCCCCTGCACCTTGTCGGCCGTGTCGTCGCGTGCGGTGAGGAACAGCACGGGCACGTGCTGCCCCTTCTCGCGCAGCCGCCGGGTCACGGTGAAGCCGTCCATGTCCGGCAGCATGACGTCGAGCACGACGAGGTCGGGGTCGGTGTCGCGGGCCAGGCGCAGCGCGGACCCGCCGTCGGCGGCGGCGTGCACCTCGAACCCGGCGAACCGCAGCGACGTCGCGAGCAGCTCGCGGATGTTCGGCTCGTCGTCGACGACGAGCAGGCGGGCCTCCGGCGCAGGGGACGCGGTCGTCATGGCACCAGTCTGGGCGCGTTCGCTGGGAGTCGCCTGGGAGGACGGTGGACGCCGCGGGCGAAACCTGGGAGATCGCTGGACGTGGGTCTGCGTCGAAACGGACGTCCGGGGACGGGTCGGGCGCGCCGTGGATCGTGATGGACATGTGACCTGCTCCTTCGGTGCGGCGCGCCTCGGCCGCTACCGTGGAAACGTGACCGTTCCTCTCAGCGACCACGTGCTCGACGAGACGCCCTCGGGCTCGGCCCCCCGCGTCACCGTCGTGCAGAACGCCCCCGACGTCGGCCTCGACCGCTTCGCGCACTGGCTGACGGACCTCGACGTGCAGATCGTGCGCGCCGACCTCGGCGAGCCGCTGCCCGGCCCCACCGAGGTCGGCGACGGTCTCGTCGTGCTCGGCGGGCACATGTCGGCACACGACGACGAGACCGCGCCGTGGCTGCCCGGCCTGCGTGACCTGCTCGCCGTCGTCAGCGCCACCGACGTCCCCGCGCTCGGCATCTGCCTCGGCGCCCAGCTCCTCGCGGTCGCACGCGGCGGACGGGTCCAGGTCGCCGCACCCCCGGGGTACGAGGCAGGCGTCGTCGACGTGCGCTGGCGTCCCGAGGCCGCGAGCGACGCGCTGCTCGCGCCGGTCGCCGCGCTCGCCGGTGCGTCGCGCTCGACCCCGCAGCCGAGCATGCACGCCGACGCGGTCGTCGACCTGCCGCGCGGTGCCGTGTGGCTCGCGTCGTCGTCGACCTACCCGTTCCAGGCGTTCCGGATCGGCAGCGCGTGGGGCGTCCAGTTCCACCCCGAGGCGTCCACCGACACGCTGCGCACGTGGGCCGACCTGCACGACGAGCTCGACACCGATGCGGTCGTCACGCAGGCGGCCGAGCGCGGCGACGACGTCGAGGCGGCCGGCCGTGCGATCGCGCAGGGCTTCGTCGCCCTCGTCCGCTCGCGGGCGGCGTCCCGCCGCGTCCCTGCCTGACCCGACTCCCTCTCACCGCACGACCCCGTCATCCGTCACGGGTGCGCCGTTCACGGCGTGACGGATGGCGGGGTCGTGCGCTGTTTCCCGGGTCCGCGCGTCGACATTGGATACCCCCGGGGGTATAGTCGGGTCCATGCCGACCCGCGAGATCACCCTCGAGAACCTCCCCACGGTCGTCGCCGAGCACGACATCGTGCTCCTCGACTTCTGGGCTGCCTGGTGCGGTCCTTGCCGCGCCTTCACCCCCGTCTACGAGGCGGCGGCGCAGGCCCACCCCGACATCGTGTTCGGCACGGTGGACACCGAGGTCCAGCGCGAGCTCGCCGCAGGCTTCCGCATCACGTCGATCCCCACACTCATGGCGTTCCGCGGTGGTGTCGTCGTGCTCGCCCAACCCGGCGCGCTGCCCGCCCCGGCGCTCGAGCAGGTCGTGGCCGCCGTCCGGGCTCTCGACATGGACGACGTGCGAGCCCGGATCGCGCACGAGCAGGCGGAGGTCGCCCGATGAGGCTCGTCGTCGTCGGTGGGGTCGCCGGTGGGATGAGCTGCGCGGCACGCGCCCGCCGACTCGACGAGGACGCCGAGATCGTCGTCCTCGAACGCGGCCCCCACGTGTCCTTCGCGAACTGCGGTCTGCCGTACTACGTGGGCGGGGAGATCACCGACCGGGCGCGGCTGCTCGTCCAGACCCCGCAGTCCCTGCGGGCCTCGCTCGACCTCGACGTGCGCACCGGGCACGACGTCACCGACATCGACCCGGCGCGTCGGGTCGTCACCGTCACGACCCCCGACGGCGTCGACGAGCTCACCTACGACGCGCTCGTCCTCGCCCCCGGTGCGCAGGCCGCCCGCCCGCCCGTCCCCGGGCTCGACTCCCCGCGGGTGCGGACCCTGCGCACCGTCGACGACGCGGTCGCGCTGCGCGACCAGGTCGAGGCCGGCGCACGTCGCGCCGTCGTCCTCGGTGCCGGGTTCATCGGCATCGAAGCGGCCGAGGCGCTCGCCCACCGTGGGCTGGACGTCACGGTCGTCGAGCTCGCCGCGCACGTCCTGCCGCCGCTCGAGACCGAGCTCGCGGCGCTCGTGACGGCCGAGCTGCGCTCGCTCGGCGTCGACGTGCGCGCCGGCGTCGCCGCGACGGGCGTCGAGCACGAGGACGACCACGACGTCGTCGTCCTCGGCGACGGCACCCACCTCGACGCGGATCTCGTCGTGCTGTCCGTCGGCGTGCGCCCCGACACGACCGTCGCGGGACGTGCCGGGATCGTGTGCGAGGGCGGCGCGATCGTCGTCGACGAGCACGGCGCCACGAACCACCCCGGCATCTGGGCCGTCGGCGACGCGACCGTCAGCACGGACCCTGCCACCGGGCTACGGCGACCCGTCGCCCTCGCGGGCCCTGCGAACCGTGCGGGGCGCCTCGTCGCCGAGCACATCCTGCGACCACGGACCGCGCGCCCGCTGCCGCACCCGCTCGGCACCGCGATCGTCCGCGTCGGCGCACTGACGGTCGCCACGACCGGCGCCAACCGTGCCGCGCTCGACGCCGCGCAGGTCCCGACGACGACGATCCACCTGCACCCCCACCAGCACGCCGGGTACTTCCCCGGGGCGGCGCAGGTCCACCTCGTCGTGCACTTCCGCGGCGACGACGGACGCCTGCTCGGTGCGCAGGCCGTCGGCACCGACGGTGTCGACAAGCGCATCGACGTGCTCGCGACCGCGCTGCGCACGGGGCTGACCGTCGACGACCTCATCGACCTCGACCTGGCCTACTCACCGCCGTACGGGCAGGCGAAGGACGCCGTGAACCTGGCCGGGATGGTCGGCGAGAACGTCCGCAACGGCACGCTGCGCCTGTGGTACGCCGACGAGCTGGACGACGTCCTGCGCGAGGCCCTCGTCCTCGACGTGCGGACGGCCGCCGAGGTCGCCACGGGGATGGTGCCCGGCGCGCTGCACATCCCGCACACCGAGCTGCGGGCTCGTCTCGAGGAGGTGCGCACGGCTGCGGCCGGCCGGCCCGTGCGTGTCATGTGCGCGTCCGGGGTGCGGTCCGCGATCGCGCACCGGGTGCTCGTGCAGGCCGGGTACGAGTCCGCGTCGCTGTCCGGCGGGATGCTCACCCTGCGGGCCGCGCTCGGCGATCGGGTCGACGACGTGCTGCACGTCGCGGACGTGGCACGTGCGTGACCTCCTGCGGGCCGGGTCGTGCGCGGTACGGCCCGCCGATCGGGTCGTGCGGGCCGGCGCGGCGGTGCTCGCGGCGACGTTCGCGCTGACCATGACGGCCCAGCCCTGGTGCGCCGTCCCGGCGGGCGTGTGCTCGGTGCTCCTCGCCGTCGGCGCCGTCACCGGCTGGTGCCCGACCGACCTGCTGCGGCGTCGGCGCGAGGAGGTCGCGACCAACGACCTCGGGTACGCCGACGCGCGACGGACAATCGACCCGACCTGATCCTCGCGACCACCCAGGAGCCGCACCATGTCCAGCACCGACGCCGACGCGCAGCGTCGCATCCTGCACCGGCTGCGCCGTGCCCGCGGGCAGCTCGACGCCGTCATCGCCGCCGTCGAGCAGGAGAAGCCGTGCCGCGACGTCGTCACGCAGCTCGCGGCCGTGTCCAGCGCGCTCGACCGCGCGGGCTTCCAGATCGTCTCGACCGCCATGAAGGACTGCCTGGCCGACCCGGACACCGCCCGTGACGAGGGCGGTCTCACCACCGAGGAGCTCGAGAAGCTCTTCCTCATGCTCGCCTGAGCACCGCCACACACCGAGGAGAACCACCATGTGCTACCCCGTCACCTGTTCGACCTGCGGCAGGACCACCTGGTCCGGGTGCGGGCAGCACGTCGACGACGTCATGCGCGGCGTGCCGACGTCGCAGCGCTGCCCCGGCCACCCCGACGAGCCGTCCACACGGTCGTCCGGCGGCTTCCTCGCCCGCCTCCTCGGCCGCTGACCCCACCCCACACCCACACCCACACCCACACCCACCACCCCACGCCGAACTCGGACTTTGGCGGCTTCTGAACGCTCAGAAGCCGCCAAAG
>JAFAEH010000271.1 GCA_023424135.1 Actinomycetes bacterium
GTCGGGGACGGGCCCGGTCGCGTCCCCGGACGGGACCTCCCCCGGGGCCGGCGCGGCGGCGGGCGCCTCGTCGACGCCCTCGCCCTCGGGCGCGTCCTCGTCCGGCTCGGCGTCGGCGGACGGTGCGGTGACCGCGACGTCGTTCCACGACGGCCATGCGGCGAGCGGCTCGCTCGGCGGGGCGGACAGCGGCCGGGGACGAGCGACGACGGGGCGCGGCGCGGACGCGACGTCGTCAGCCGGAACCACGTCGGCGCCACCCGCATCGGCGGCGTCGTCAGCACCTGCGTCGTCAGCACCCCCGTCGTCGGCGCCCGCGTCGTCAGCACCCGCGCCATCGGCAGCACCCGCCTCGGCAGGACCGGCATCCGCACCGGCACCCACGTCGGCTGCCTCCGCGTCGTCGGCGACCGCGTCGTCGGCGACCAGCTCATCGGCACGAGCGTCGTCCGCGTCGATCGCACGCGCGTCGTCACCGGGCTCGGCGGCGGCGCTCGCACCGGCGTCGGGCACCGCACCGTCGCCGGGCGGCGTCCCGGGCGCGTCGACGACGTCCCGGTCGTCCACCGCGCCCTCGGACGGTGTGTCGCGGTCGGTCCCGTGCGTCATCGATCCCCCGTGGTGGCCTGCTGCGCGCACGACGCGCGCCGGGCGATTCTACGGTGGCCAGGCTCGGCGACGGGGTGACGGACGCGCCGGGCGCGAGACCCTCACGCGCACTCCACGGGTCACCCGCGCCCGTACCCGCCGCTACCGGGGCGAAGCGGACAGGCTCAGCCGAGGACGAGAGCTGACGCGGCGTGCGCCCTCGCTCGGTGACGAGCACGCGACGGTCAGCGCACGCCCCGCAGGCGCCGCCGCAGGTGCACGAGGCCACCGGCGTCCGCGGCGCCCTCGCGCGCGGCGAGGACGCGACCGACGACGACGTCGTGGTCGCCGGCCGCGTGCACGGCCTCGGTGCGGCAGTCGAACCACGCGGCCGCACCGTCGAGCCACGGCGCACCCGACGCCGGCCCGGGGGTGTGGCCGACACGGTCGAGCTGCCCCACCGCCGGGCGGCCGGGCGAGGCGAGCCAGTCCGCGACGTCCGCCTGGCCGTCGGCGAGCACGGAGACGGACCAGGTGTCGACGTCGTCGAGCACGTCCCGCAGACGCGCGTCGGTGTGCACGCAGAACAGCAGGAGCGGCGGGTCCAACGAGACGACGCTGACCGCGCTGACGGTCGCCGCGTGCGCGACGCCGTGCCGCACGGCACTGACGACGACGACGCCCGCGGCGAGGCGCGCCGCCACGGCCCGGTAGGCGTCCTCGGTGACCGGTGGCAGCGTCACGGCCCGTCCGTGCCCGGCACTCGCACGCCCGGCCCGTCGCCGTCCTCGTCGTCCTCGACCCACCGCCGCGGGGCGAACGCGACGACACCCGCCGCGGCGACGGACCCGATCGCCCACGCCCAGCCCCACACGTCGTCCGACGGGACGAGTACGTCACCCCCGGGGCCCGTGCCGGACAGGACCTGCGCGGCGAGGAAGGTCCCGCCGACCGCACCGACGTACCCGAACCAGCCGGCCCACGCGCGGCACGTCAGCGTCACCAGGAGCACGAGGGCGAGCACCAGCACCAGGCCCCAGGGGCGCACCGCGCGGTGCATCACCGTCCCGAGGGTCCCCGCGAGCAGGCCGGCGACGAACGCGCCGGCCGCACGCCCCAGGAGCGTGGCGGAGATCGTCTGCACGGCGCTCAGGCTACCGGTCGCACCCCGGGGGGCCAGACCAGCCCGACGTCCTGCGCCCGCAGGCTGCCGACGGCGTAGCGGTAGCCCTCGACGGGGGGCAGGGGTGCCAGCACCGCGTTGCTCAGCGCATAGCAGCCGACGAGCGCGTCGTCGTGGTCGACCTGGCGCACGGCCTGCACCTGTGTCGCATGGGCGCGCAGCGCGGCGAGGACGCGGTCGCGCACCGGGGCGACGTCGACCACGACGTCGACCTCGTCCTGCGGGACCGCGACGGACGGCGGTTCGGCGTGCGGGTCGGGCTGGGCGAGGTCCTCGACGGTCCGCCCGAGCGCCGCGAGGACGGCCTCCCCTGCCAGAGCCGCCTGCGCGCGGCGCAGCACCGAGCGGTCCACGACGGACCACAGGACGACCGGGACGACGTGCGCGGGAGAGTGCGCGTCGTCCTCGCGGGCCGCGAGCTCGAGCGCGAGCCGGGTGACCTCGTGCGTCCGCACGTGGTCGGGGTGCCCGTACCCGCCGCCGGGCTCGTACGTCACGACGACGTCGGGGCGCCGCGAGCGCAGCACGCGGGCCAGCCCGTCGGCCGCCTCCTCGAGCGACGCGACGACGAAGGCCCCGTCGGGGACCTCCTCGGCCGACCCGGCCCGACCGGCTGCGACCCACGCCATGCCGGAGTCCTCGTAGCGCGTGTCGGTGCCGACGGCCTCGTCGAGGAACCCGCGGTCACGCACGCCGAGCGCGGCCAGCGCGTCGGTGAGCTCGCCCTCGCGGTGCGCGGCCAGCGCGGGCCCGTCCCCCTCCAGGTGCGCCCGGCGCGCGCCGATGACCTCGCCGCGCTCGCCGCGCGTCGCGGTCACGACCGTGACGGGGCGCCCGGAGGCCGCCCACGTCGCGAGCAGCGCCCCCGTGGCGAGCGTCTCGTCGTCCGGGTGCGCGTGCACCGCGAGCAGCCCTGCGGTCATGCGTCGTCCTCCGTCCTCGCGGTGGCCTCCACCGCGTCCGTGGTCCCCTGCGAGGTCCTGCGCTGCGCGATGAGCCGCCGGGCGCGACGGTTGGCGCCCGCCGGGACGGCCCGCTCGCGCTCGGCCGCGACGCCCTCGCCGATCGCCTCGTCGAGCAGGGCGCGCTGCGCGAGCCGTTCGGCGACGAGCGTCGCGTGGTGCTCGGCGCGGAACGCGCGCGCGGTGGCCGCGACCATCGCGAGCATGACGAACGAGAACGGCAGAGCGATGAGGATCGCGGCGGTCTGCAGCGTGACCAGCCCGCCCGCGACGAGCAGCGACGCCGCGAGCAGGGCGGTGACGGCCGACCACGCGACACGCGTCCACGTGCGCGGCGAGGGGTGGCCGCCGGTGGTCAGCATCGAGACGACGAACGACCCGGAGTCGGCGCTCGTGACGAAGAACAGCCCGATGAGCAGGACCGCGCCCGCCGACAGCACGACACCGCCGGGCAGCGCGGCGAGCACGTCGAACAGCGCGGTGGTCGTGTCGACCTCGCCGTCGGGCCCGACGAGCCCGCCTCCGCCCCACAGCTCGGTCCACAGCGCGGTGCCGCCGAGCACGGAGAACCACAGGAACGTGGCGACCACCGGCACGCCGAGCACACCGACGACGAACTCGCGCACGGTCCGGCCGCGCGAGATCCGCGCGATGAACACGCCCACGAACGGCGCCCAGGAGATCCACCAGCCCCAGTAGAACGTGGTCCACGCCGCCTGCCAGGCCTCACCCTCGGCGCCGGCGAACGCGCTGACGTTGAACGACATCGGGACGACGCGGGCGAGGTACACGCCGATGGACTGCACGAACTCGCGCAGCAGGAACAGCGTCGGCCCGAGGGCGAGCACGCACAGCATCAGCAGGCCCGCGAGCACGACGTTGAGGTTGGACAACCACTTGAGGCCGCGTTGCAGACCGGACACGACGGACACGGTCGCCACGGCCATGATCCCGACGACGAGCACGACCTCGAGCCCCGTCGTGGCGGTCACGACCCCGAGGTGCTCGAGGCCGCCGGCGATCTGCAGGACACCCAGCCCCAGGGACGTCGCCAGGCCGAACACCGTCCCGACCACGGCGACGACGTCCACGACGTCCCCGAGCCCTCCCGCGGCGCGGCGCGCCCCCAGCAGCGGCTCGAGCGCCCACCGCATCGAGACGGGTCGGCCCCGCCGGTGCACGGCGTACGCGAGCGCGAGACCGACCACCACGTAGACGGACCACGCGTGCACGCCCCAGTGCAGGTAGGTCTGCACCATCGCGGTCTCGGCGAGCTGCGCCGGGGTGCCCGCGACCCCGGGCTTGGGCTGGGCGAAGTGGCTGAGCGGCTCGGCCACGCCCCAGAACACCAGGCCGATGCCCATGCCCGCGGCGAACAGCATGGAGAACCACGAGCCGAGCGAGAAGTCGGGGCGTGCGTCGTCCCCGCCGAGCATGATGTCGCCGAACCTGCTCAGGCCCATCCACAGCGCGAACACCACGAAGCCCGCGACGATGAGCACGTAGTACCAGCCGAACGCGCCGATCACGTCCTCCTGCAGCGTCGCGACGACGGCCTCGGCGCGCTGCGGGAAGACGATCGCGAGCGCGGCGAGCACGACGATGACGACGGCCGCCGGCACGAAGACCCGCCACGCGACACGGGACGGTGCCGTCGGGTCGGGCCCGCCGGGGCCCGACCCCTCGACGACGCGGTCGGCGGGACCGGTGACGTCAGGACGGTCGTCGTGCGGCGTCGTCATGCCGCCCATCCTGCGCGCATCCGGTCCCGGCCGCGTCAGGAACGCTTGTTGCGTGCCGTCTGGCGCGCGCGCTCCGTCTGGTCGAGGGTGACCTTGCGGATGCGCACGACCTCGGGGGTGACCTCGACGCACTCGTCCTCGCGCGCGAACTCGAGCGACTCCTCGAGCGTGAGCTTGCGGGGCGGCACCAGGTTCTCGAACGACTCCGCCGTCGACGAGCGGATGTTGTTGAGCTTCTTCTCCTTGGTGATGTTGACGTCCATGTCCTCGTTGCGCGCGTTCTCGCCGACGACCATGCCCTCGTACACCTCGGACGTCGGGTCGACGAAGAACGTGCCGCGCTCCTGGAGGTTGAGCATGGCGAACGGCGTCGCGACACCCGACCGGTCCGCGACGAGCGAACCGTTCAGGCGCGTCTCGATCGGGCCGGCCCACGGCTCGAAGCCCTCGGCGATGGACGACGCGATGCCGGTGCCGCGCGTGTCGGTGAGGAACCGCGTCCGGAAGCCGATGAGGCCGCGCGCCGGGACGACGAACTCCATGCGCACCCAGCCGGTGCCGTGGTTGCTCATCGTCTCCATGCGGCCCTTGCGCTGCGCGAGCAGCTGCGTGACGGCCCCGAGGTACTCCTCCGGCACGTCGATCGTCATGCGCTCGGTCGGCTCGAGCACCTGCCCGTCGACCTTCTTGGTGACGACCTGCGGCTTGCCGACGGTGAGCTCGAAGCCCTCGCGACGCATCTGCTCGACGAGGATCGCCAGCGCCAGCTCGCCGCGGCCCTGGACCTCCCACGCGTCGGGACGCTCGGTGGGCAGCACGCGCAGCGAGACGTTGCCGATGAGCTCGCGGTCGAGCCGGTCCTTGACCTGGCGCGCCGTGACCTTGTGGCCCTTGCCGCCCTTGCCCGCCAGCGGGGACGTGTTGATGCCGATGGTCATCGAGATCGCCGGGTCGTCGACCGTGATGAGCGGCAGCGGACGCGGGTCGTCCGGGTCGGTGAGCGTCTCACCGATCGTGATGTCCTCGATGCCCGCGACGGCGACGATGTCGCCGGGGCCCGCCTGGTCGGTGGGCACGCGGTCGAGCGCCTTGGTCTCCAGCAGCTCGGTGATGCGCACGGTGCTGAGCGTGCCGTCGTGCCGGGCCCACGCGACGTTCTGCCCCTTGCGCAGCGTCCCGTTGTGGATGCGCAGCAGCGCCAGCCGCCCGAGGAACGGGGAGGCGTCGAGGTTCGTCACGTGGGCCTGCAGCGGTGCGTCCGGGTCGTAGGACGGTGCGGGGATCTTCTCGAGGATCGTCGCGAACAGCGGCTCCAGGTCCGGGCTGTCGGGCAGACCGCCGTCGGCGGGCTGCTCGAGCGACGCCTTGCCGACCTTCGCGGCCGCGTACACGACGGGCACGTCGAGGATCGCGTCGAGGTCGAGGTCCGGGACCTCCTCGTGCAGGTCGGACGCCAGGCCGAGCAGCAGGTCGGTCGCCTCGTGGACGACCTCGTCGATGCGGGCGTCGGGCCGGTCGACCTTGTTCACGACGAGGATGACCGGCAGCTTGGCGGCGAGGGCCTTGCGCAGGACGAACCGGGTCTGCGGCAGCGGGCCCTCCGACGCGTCGACGAGCAGCACGACACCGTCGACCATCGACAGGCCGCGCTCGACCTCGCCACCGAAGTCGGCGTGGCCGGGTGTGTCGATGACGTTGATCGTGACGCCGCCGGGCTGGCCGACCGTCGCCGCCGCGGGACCGGAGTACCGGACCGCGGTGTTCTTGGCGAGGATCGTGATGCCCTTCTCGCGCTCGAGGTCACCCGAGTCCATGGCCCGCTCGTCGACGTGGTCGTGCGCCCCGAACGCACCCGACTGGTGGAGCATCGCGTCCACGAGCGTGGTCTTGCCGTGGTCGACGTGCGCGACGATCGCGACGTTGCGCAGGTCGGAGCGCACGGCCGAGCCGGTGGCCTGGTCGGTGGCGGGCATGCGGGTACTCATCTCAGGAGGAGGGGGCACGCCGGGCGCGACGCGGCGTCCATCTTACCGCCGTGTCCAGTCCCACCACCATGTGAGGTCCGCCGCTCCGGGCGTCAGCGGCGGCACCGCGTCGAGCACCGGCAGGCCCCCGTCGTCGTCCGCGTCCCGCGTCGCCGTGAGCGTGAGCACGGGCGTCCGCACGATCGGCAGCACCGCCCCGGCGTCGCGCAGCGCGTCCGACACGACCTCGACCTGCGCGGCGACCTCCTGCGGGTCCGGCTCGGCGGCGAGCGTGTCGAGGAGCGCGTCCAGCTCGGCGTCGGCGTGGCCCGTGACGTTGAGCGCACCGCCGGTGCGCCAGCGAGCGACCAGCGACGCGACCGGGAGGCTCTCCTGCGCGACGGGCACGAGCGCGGCGTCCCAGTCCTCCGGGCGCGTGCGCATCGCCCCCGCGGGATCGGTCACCTCGACGGGCTCGACGACGAACCCCGCCTCCTGCGCCGCCGCGACCATGCTCCCCAGCACCGCCGCCCGCACGGGGTCCGCCGTGTTCGTCAGGACCCGCACGGTGCGCGGCTCCTGCGCCGCACCGCCGTCCTGGTCGGACGCGGCCTCACCGGGCGTGTCCTCAGGTGCGGCGGTCGACGGGTCCGTCGCCGCGATCGGTGACGCGGGTGCCTCGGGACCGACCTGCGCCACGACGACGTCCGAGGGCACGGCCTCGTCCCACAGCACCGCCACCGCGTCCGTGACCGCCTCCTGGCGCGGCACCGACGCGAGGAAGGCCCTCCGCAGCGCGGCCGCCGCCGCGGCCGGGTCCTGCGCCGACGCGTGGGCAGCCGGGTCGAAGACGCCGCCCGCCCCCTCCTGCACGACGACCTGCAGGACGGCGTCGCCACCCGTGAGCAGCGCGGCGTCCTCGACCTCCAGGGCTGCGGTGAGCACGTCCGCCGTGCTCAGCGGCGCGGCCACGTCGACCTCGTCGTCGTCCAGCGCGGCGACCTGCGCGAGCGGGTCGAGGTCGTTGCGGACCACCACACGGTCGAACGCCGCGGGCCGCGCGCCCTGGTAGGCGGGGTTGGGCACCGCCTCGACGCCGTCGTCCCCCACGCGCTCCAGCACGTAGGGGCCTGTCGTCGTCGTGAGCGTCGGGTCACCGGCGACGTCCGCGGCCCGGCCCGCGTCGCGCCACGCCTGCGCGAGCGGGACCAGCACGTCGCGGTCCTGCTCCTGCACGGCCGTGAGCACGACCTGCGCCCAGTGCTCCGCATCGGCGGACGCCTCGCCGGGGTCCGGGGTCCCGGTGGAGCCCGGCGTCGCGTCGTCGCTCCCCGCGTCCGGCGTCGTGTCGTCCTGCGCCCCTCCGGGCGTCGCGGCGTCCGTCGCGTCGTCCCGCGCGGTCGCCCCGTCCGCGGGCGTCGCCGCGTCGCCCGTGGACGCCGGGCTCGTCGCGTCGTCCGACGTCGCCGGGCCCGTCTCGTCGTCCGACGTCGTCGCCGTCTCGTCGAGCGCGACGCGGCCGAGGACGTGCGCGGGCAGGTTGACGTCGAGGGCGACCTGCCAGTCGGCGACCGGCGCGTCGTACACGACCGTGACGCTCGCGCCGTCGACCGTCGGCACGGCCGTCGCACGCGCGAGCACGGGCGACGCCGCGCCGAACACGACGGCGTCCTGCGGCACGTCGGACGGTTCGCCGTCCTCGTCGGGCGCGGGCGCGACCTCGTCGAGCTGGCCGCTGCGCGCGGCCCACTCCAGCAGCAGGTCCGCCGGTGTGACGGGCACGCCGTCCGACCAGGTCGCGGTCGGGGCGATGACGTACCGCACGGTGAACGGGTCGTCCGCGACCTTCTCGACCGTGCCGAACGAGGCGTCGGCGGTGACCGCACCGTCCGGGCCGAGCGTCGTGAAGCCCGACTGGACGAGGCCGCGCACGAGCACGCTGCCGGGCGTGCGGCCCGCCGCGGTCGCGGCGTTGAGCGACGCGAACGGCAGATCGGTCGTGACGACGACGGTCCCCGCGCGCGCGGGGTCGAGCGGGTCCTTCGTGCACGCGGCCAGCCCGCCGAGCCCCAGCACCGCCACGATCCCTGCCGCGGTGCCGCGCACCGCTCCGCCCCTCACGCTCACGCGTCGCCTCCCGCACGTACCGGCACGGCCGGTGGACCCGACCTCGCCCGGACCCTCCCACGACCACCCGTGCATCGGCGCGCGGACGCGCGGGCTGAACCCCACGAGCCTGACGAATCGTGCCATCGGAGCACACCCACCGTTCCGCCCAGACCACCCACCCGCTCCTCCACCCCGTTCCCCCCACCCGACGGTGTGGTGGAGGGTGCGGTGGGGTTGCCGGAGCACGACGACGCCCGGCCACCGGGACGGTGACCGGGCGTCGTCGAGCCTCGCCGGGATCAGACCCCGGGGCGAGGGGTGCGCTCGTTGTCGATCTCGGAGATGTCGACGGCGTCGGCACGCGTCGCCTCGTCGGCGTGGCGCGCGTCCTCGGCGACGACGTCCGCGTGCTGCGCGTCGAGCAGCGCGTCCCGCCGCTCGCGGCGCTCACGCTGCGCCTCGGGATCCGGCACCGGCACCGCAGCGATGAGTCGCTGCGTGTACGGGTCCTGCGGGGCGTTGACGATCTGCGACGCCTCCCCCACCTCGACGAGGCGCCCGTTGCGCATGACCGCGATGCGGTCGGACAGGATCTCGACGACGGCCAGGTCGTGGCTGATGAACAGGCACGCGAACCCGTGCTCGCGCTGCAGCTCCTGGAAGAGCTCCAGCACGGCGGCCTGCACCGACACGTCGAGCGCCGACGTCGGCTCGTCCGCGACCAGCAGGCGCGGCTCGAGCGCGAGGGAGCGCGCGATGCCGACGCGCTGCCGCTGCCCGCCGGACAGCTCGTGCGGGTACCGGTTGCGCATCGCGCGGGGCAGCCGCACCTGGTCGAGCAGACGCTCGACCTCACGCTGCGCCTGCTGACCCTTGATACCGCGGTGCAGCAGCAGCGGCTCGACGATCGACTCACCGATCGGCAGCCGCGGGTTCAGGGACGAGCCGGGGTCCTGGAAGACGATCCCGACCTTGCTGCGCAGCGGGCGCAGGTCCTTCGCCGACGCACCGACCATGTCCTGCCCGACGATCCGCAGCGCACCGCTCGTCACCGGCAGCAGCCCGACGACGGCGCGACCGATCGTCGTCTTGCCGGACCCGGACTCGCCCACGAGGCCGACGACCTCGCCCTGGCGGATCTGCAGCGAGACGCCGTCCACGGCGCGGAACGCCGGCGTGCGCCGACGCCCGGGGTACTCGATGACGACGTCCTGCGCGTCCAGCGCGAGGACCTCGCCGGCGCGCTCCGCCGGCGCGGGCGGCGCCACCGGGGACGTCGTCGCCGCGGGGCGCGCGTCCGCGGTCGCGCGGCCCAGGTGGGGAACCGCGTCGAGCAGCTTGACCGTGTAGGGGTGCTGCGGGTTGCGGAACACGTCGAGCGCGGCGCCGTGGTCGACGATCCGGCCGTCCTTCATGACGATGATCTGGTCCGCCATGTCGGCGACCACGCCCATGTCGTGCGTGATGAGGACGATGCCCGCGTCGATCCGCTCCCGCAGGTCGCGCATGAGCTTGAGGATCTCGGCCTGCACCGTGACGTCCAGCGCCGTCGTCGGCTCGTCGGCGATGAGCAGCTTCGGGTCGCACGCGAGGGCCTGCGCGATCATCGCGCGCTGGCGCTGCCCGCCCGAGAGCTGGTGCGGGTAGGAGTCGACCCGCTTCTCCGGGTTCGGGATGTCGACCAGGCGCAGCAGCTCGATCGCGCGCTCGCGCGCGTCGGTCGGGCCGATCTCGAAGTGCGTGCGCAGGGTCTCGATGATCTGGAACCCGATCGTGAAGACCGGGTTCAGCGCCGTCATCGGCTCCTGGAAGATGACCGCGATCTCCTTGCCGCGGATGCGGCGCAGACGGCTGGTCGGCATGCCGACCAGCTCGCGCTCCCCCAGCTTGGCCGACCCGCGCGCGCGGCCGTTGGGCGGCAGCAGGCCGAGCAGCGCCATCGAGGACTGCGTCTTGCCGGAGCCGGACTCGCCGACGATCGCGAGCACCTCACCCGGGCGCACGTCGTAGCTGACGTCCACGGCCGCGGGGTACCACGTGCCGTCGACGTAGAAGTCCACCCCGAGGTCGCGCACCGACAGCACGGGGGCGTCGGTCCGGGTGGGGACGGGAGGCGTGTCGAGTGCCACCGTTCAGCGTCCTTCCTGCACACGCGCGGTGGACCCGGTGGGGGCCGCGGGGTGCCGGTCTGCGAGCATGGTCACGTGGGTGCCACGCAGGAGTTCACGTCGGGCTACGGCCGGGGCCTGACGGTCGCCGCGGCCCTCGTCGGTCTGGTCGCCCTGGGGGCGGTCACCGTGCAGGACGGCGCGGGCGAGGCGCTGCGCGCCCTGCCGCTCGTCGGGCTGGTGGTCGTCGTCGTGTGGGCGGTGTTCTGGCGTCCGGGCGTCGAGGTGTCCGACGGCGAGGTCGTCGTGCGCAACGTGCTCAGCACCGTGCGCGTGCCCTGGCCGTGCTACCGCGGCGTCGAGCGCGGCTGGTCGCTCGTCGTGCGCACGACGGGCGACGACGTGACCGCCTTCGCAGCGCCGCGCGCGAGCTCCACCGCACGCACCCTGCGCGCGGGGCGCGGCGAGGACCCGGAGGTCCGCACCAGCGTCCCGCCGCCCGGTGGCACGGTGCGCTCGCTGCGGTCCACCGCCGAGGCGGTGGCGGCCGCGGTCGAGGCCCGTCACGACGCGCTGGTCGCTGCCGGTCACCTCGACGGTGCCGCGCGTGCACGCGCCGGGCACGGGCTGCGCCCGACCCGCCACCTGCACGTCGCGACCGTCGCGGCCGTGGTCACGCTCGCCGCGCTGTCCACCGCTGCGCTGATCACCGCCTGAGCGGCTCGACGCGCCGCGCGCCGCGGTCACGCGGACGCCTTCGACGCCGCACGCGCACGGGCCTTGGCCATCTTGCGCTCGGACGGGATCCGCTTCTGACGGGGGTCGAACGCGTCGCGCAGGCCGTCGCCGATGAAGTTGATGCTCAGCGCGATCACGATGATGAAGATGCCGGGCCACCAGAACAGCCAGGGCCGCGTCGCGAACGCCTGCTGGTACTGGTTGATGAGCTGCCCCAGCGAGATCTCCGGCGCCTGCACGCCGAACCCGAGGAAGGACAGCGCGGTCTCCAGCAGGATCGCCGAGCTCATCATGAGCGTCACCGAGACGATGACCGTGCCGATCGCGTTCGGCAGGATGTGCTTGAAGATGATCCGCAGGTTGCTGGCGCCGGCGACGCGTGCGGCGTCGACGAACTCGCGTTCCCGCAGCGTCAGGAACTCGCCGCGGACCAGACGCGCGAGCGTGGTCCACAGGATGACGCCCATCGCGATGGCGAACACCAGGCCGCTGATGCTGCCGGCGATCTTCCCGACGACCGCCCCGATGACGAGCGTGGGCACGGTCAGCACCAGGTCGGTGGTCCGCATCAGGACGGTGTCCGAGCGTCCGCGGAAGAACCCGGCGGTGGCGCCGACGGCGATGCCGACGAGCGCGGCGACCGCACCGATGACGACCATCACCATGAGGGACGTCTGCACGCCCGACATGACGCGCGCGAAGATGTCGCGACCGATCTCGTCCTGACCGAACGGGTGCTCCCCGAGCGCGAACCCGCTGCCGCCGAGCCACGTCGGCATCGACAGCGTGGGCGCTCCCCCAGGGTTGACGACGGACGGCGTCTCGCGCGGGCCCCACTGCCACCAGCCGGAGACCGGGCCGATGCCGACGGACGTGATCGCGAGGAGCGCGGTCGAGCCGAGCATGACGAGGCCGAGGATCGCGCCCTTGTGCCGCAGGAACCGCCGGCGCACGATCTGGCCCTGCGAGAGGCCGGCGACCTCCTTGAGCTCGATCTCGTTCTCGAGGTGCTCGCCGACGGGCTCGCTGGGCGGGGTGCTGATCGGGGTGCTCATGCGTCCAACCGGATTCGGGGGTCGACCGTCGCGTACACGATGTCCGCGACGATGTTGGCGATGATGGCGAGGCTCGCGGTCACGAGCAGGTAGGCCATGACCGGTTCGATCTCCGCGTCGAGCAGCGAGCGGACGAACATCTGGCCCATGCCCGGGCGTGCGAAGACCTGCTCGGTGATGATCGCCCCGCCGAGCAGCGTGATGATGTCGATCGGGACGACCGTCGCGAGCGGGATCAACGCGTTGCGGAAGCCGTGCCGCACGACCACGAGCCGCTCCGGCAGGCCCTTGGCCCGTGCGGTGCGGATGTAGTCCTGGTTCATCACCTCGAGCATGCTCGAACGCGCGTACCGCGTGTACGACGCGAAGGCGATGAGCGTCAGCGTGGCCGTCGGCAGGATGAGGTGCGTGTACGAGTCCAGCACCTGCACCCAGTAGTTCCCGCCGAGGTTCGGCGTGCGGTCGCCGAACGTCGGGATCGGACGACCGTTGAGGGCCTTCACGTACGGCGGCCACACCTGCATGACCTGGTCGATGAAGATCAGTGCGCCCATGACGACCGCGACAGCGGCCCCGGAGCGGGCCGAGAGCCGCCAGTCCGGGCCCCCGTAGAGCCGACCGACGACGTAGCCGACGACGGCGGCGAGGACGCCGAGACCGAGCATCAGCCAGTGCGACTCGGCGACCGAGTCGAAGACGATCTGCATCGGGAAGTACAGGACGACGCCGAGCACCACCACGGTGAGCGCGCTCCACAGCGCGCGCCGGTTGTGCAGGCCGGCGAACACGCCGACGACGGCGAACGCGGTCCCGGCACCGAGCACGACGAGCAGCACGGGGCCGATCTGCGGCCTGTCCCACCAGTCGCTGAGCTGGATGTAGGCGAGCACGGCCACGTTGGCGGCCGCCGCGATGCCGAAGACCTGCAACCGGCGCGCGGGCCGGCCCCCGATCGCGAGCGACCACAGCAGGCCGACCAGCAGGGACGCGCCGAGGATCACCGGCCAGGCGATCACGGGGTCACGCAGGAAGTCGTTGAAGCCGATCGCGGCCCACTGCTTGAGCAGCACGGCCACCCAGAACGACGGCAGCGAGTAGAGCATGAACGACAGGAAGATGATCAGGTAGTCGAACGCGCTGTACTGGCGCAGCGCCGACACGATGCCGATGCTGATGCCGAGGACGACCGCGAGGATCGTCGAGGCGGTGATGAGTTCGAGCGTCGAGCCGATCGCGTGCGACAGCACGCTGCTGACCTCACGGCCGGACCGCCACGCGATGCCCAGGTCTCCCGTCAGCAGGTTCCCGAACCACTGGAAGAAGCGGACGACCACGTTGACGTCGAGGTTGAGGTCCTCGATGCGCTGGGCGATGAGCTGCTCCTTGTTGGGAGCGGTGCTCTCGATGAGGTCCTGCAGCGGGTCGATCGCGCGGTCGACGAGCAGGAACATGAGGAAGAGCGCCACGAACAACGTGGCGATTCCGGCCGCGATGCGGCGGATGAGGAAGTTCAGCACGGAGGGCTACCTCAGGGGTGACGGGAAGCCGGTCGTCGGGGATCGTATCCCGCTGACGTCCAGATGGTGGATGACAGGGGTCGGGTGCTGCCGCCGCTGGCATGACGAGGGTGCCGGGGGCGGACCCTCGGCACCCTCGTCATGGTCGGCGCTCGGGGCCCCGGTGCGGTTCTCGCACCGGGGCCCCGGGGCGTCACTCGGCCGCGGCCTCGCCGGCCGTCCACTCCCAGAAGCCGTAGAAGATCGTCGGGGAGATCGAGATCTTCTGCACGTTGCCGATCTTCGCGGTGTTCCAGGCGGTGACGCCGGGGAACTGGAAGATCGTCACGCCGAACGCGTCGTCGACGAGGTGCTTCTCGACCTCACCGAGGATGCGCTCCTGCTCGGCCGTGTCCGTCTCGGTCTGCAGCGCGTCGTAGAGCGCGTCGACCTCGGGGTTCGAGTAGCCGTAGAAGTTGTTCGTCGCACCGGTGCGGTAGTTCGCGTCCGACTCGGTGACGGCGGTCGAGGTCGACTGCCAGCCGAACAGCGCCGCGTCGTAGAACGACTTGGCGTTCGACAGGTCCGTGCCCCAGTCGGTCTGCACCGTGTAGGCCACGACGTCGATACCGGCCTCGGCCGCGGACTGCTTGATGATCTCGAACTGGTTGGTGCGGCGCGTGTTGTTCGGGTCGAACAGCAGGCGGACCTGCACGGTCTCGACGCCGGCCTCGGCGAGCAGCGCCTTGGCGCCCTCGATGTCGACCGTGCCGTACGCCTCGGCCTGGCCGTTCGCCGCGACGATGCCGTCGTACATCGGCGAGCCGGGGACCTGCGTGTAGGAGTTGCGCACGTCGGCGTCGGGGTTCAGCGGGACGATCAGGTCGTTGACGATCTTGTCGCGCGGGACCGTCTTGAGGAACGCCTGGCGGACCTTCTTGGCCTTCTCGGCGTCGCCGCCGTAGGTCGCCGCGTCGAACGCGCCACCGTTGGTCTGCTGCATGTCGATGTGCTCGTACGTGCCCTCGACGTTGGTCTCGACCTCGAGGCCGTCGATCGACTCGAGCGCCGTCAGCACGTCGGCCGTGGACTGCGGGCTGATGAGGTCGACCTCACCGTTCTGCAGCGCCTGGACCTGGCCCATCGGGTCACCGTTGTAGCGCAGCGTGACCTTGTTGAAGACCGCCTCGTGGGCACCCTCGTACTCGGGGTTGGCCGTGAGGGTCAGGTACTGCTCCTCGACGAACTCCGTGATGGTGTACGGGCCCGAGGAGACCAGCAGCTGCGGGTCGTCCGGCAGGGCCGCGAAGTTCCAGTCGTCGCTCCAGACCTTGGCGATCTTCGCGATGTCCTCGGAGCTGTTGTCCGTGATCGCGGCGACGAGGGCGTCGGTCGCCTCCTGCGGGTCCTCGATGCCGAGGGCGCGCTGCGCGACGATGTGCGCCGGGAGGTTGTTCTCGATCGCCGTCTCCCAGTCCGCGAACGGCTTGGAGTAGACGAGCGTGATCGAGTCGTCCTCGACGACCGGCGTGTCCTGGATCAGGGCGACGGCGGGGTTCGCGGCGTCGAAGTAGATGCCGGCGTCGATCGCGTCCTGGTTGGTGATGTCACCGGTCTCAGGGTCGTACTCGGGCTCGACGTTGTTGAACTTGCCGCTCTGGGCGGCCCACTCGAGCAGCAGGTCCGCGGGGCCTGCGGCGAAACCGTCCGACCACTTCGCGGTGTCCGCGTAGGTGTACTTGATCGTCAGCGGGTCGTCGGAGACCTTCTCGTACGTACCGAACGACTCGTCGATGACGAGGTCGAGGTTCGAGTCGTAGTCGTTGAAGCGCGAGTTCGCCAGGTACATGACGACCGCGTTCTTCGTGGCGTTGCCGGTCGTGCTCTCCGTGTTGGCGGAGGAGAACGGCTGGTCCCACGCGATGTTCAGCGCCGTGTCGGTGTTGATCCCCGCGTTGCCGTCGTCACCGCTGCCGTCATCCGCGCCCGAGCAGGCCGCGAGCGCCAGGACGCTCACCGATGCGACCGACGCGAGGACAGCCTTCCGTGTGATCCTCAATGTTCCTCCTGAGACGTGGTGGACGTGGCCGCACGACTCCCCCGTGAGCACGGTGGGGGTCGGGGGCGCTCTCGCCCGCCGGAATTGGGGCCACGCTAGCCCCGCATGGGGGGACAAATAGGAAGTGGACGGTCGACCATGTCGATCGTTACCTGATTGATACTGGTGAGTACCGTCCATGATATGAGACGCGCTCGGCGGAAACATCCCCGTAACGCGCGTGTCGCGTCCCACGATCGGGTGGACCCGTGCGCCGTCGTCGCGCGCCCCGCCCGGGCCTCTGCTACGGGCCCCGACCGCAGCGCCCAGCCGACGCCGCCCACGCGTGACGACCCCGCCGGCGCATCGTCACGACACCCCGCGGTCCTGCCACGTGCACAGGCACGACCGGTTGCCCTCGGCGTCGGCCAGCACCCAGAAGCTCGGCGCCGCGGAGTCGTCGACGACCGCCCCACCGGCCGCGAGCACCGCGTCGATGCGTGGCTGCACCTGCGCCGGGTCGATCCACACGTCGACGTGCCAGCGCTGGCGCGGCTCGGCGTCACCCGACGGCTGGAACCACACGGGCGCACCCGTCCCGGCAGGGTCGCGCAACTCGTCGTCGTGCGGCTCGTACCCGAGGAACGCCGCCCAGAACGCGGACAGCGCACGCCCGTCCGGTGAGTCGAGCGCGAGCTCGAGCGCCTGCACACCGTCGGCGGACGTGCGCAGCCCCGCGTCACCGGCCAGCCCGGTGACGGTCCGCGCCAGGTCGACGTCGCGCTGCGTGACCCCGCCCGCGTCGTGGCTGACGAGCCGCACGTCGACCAGCCCGTACCGCAGGTCCAGGTCGGGGTGGTGCCCCGCGGCCTCGGCCGCCGCACCGATCGCGTCGACGAGCGCCAGCCCGGCCGCGAAGTCGGGCGTCACGACGCGCGTGCGCAGCGACCCGGCCGCGTAGACCCAGCCGGTCAGGCCTGCACGCGCGATCTGCTCCCCCGTCAGCGTCGTCGCCATGCGCCCATGGTGGCGTGACCGCACCGATCGCGCGCGCTGAACCGGCGCGTCACACGAGAGCCAGGAAGTCCCGCAGCCACACGTCCACCTCGCGCATCGTGGCGCGGTCCACCACACCCAGGTGCCCGACGAGCCGGTCGCGCATCACGGTCCTGGGCTGCTCGGTCATGGCCCACGTCGGCCGTCGTACCGCGAGGTCGGGCCCCCGCAGCAGGACGTGGTTCGGCCATCCGCGGTCGGTCGACGTCGCGGGCAGGACGATCGCGAGCGTCGTCGCCTGCTCGAGGTAGAGGTCGCTCGCGACGACCAGCACCGGACGACGCCCCGCCTGCTCCCGCCCTCGCACGGGGTCGAGCTCGGCCCACACGACGGACCCACGGCGCAGCTCAGGCACCGTCGCGGCCGTCGTCCAGCGTCACGTCCCACGAACGCAGCTCGTCCCAGTAGCCGACGTCCGCAGCCCTGACAGCGCGGCCGAACGCCTCCATGCGCCGCCGACGCTCGTAGCCGTCGAGCAGGTTCTCGATGAGCCCCGCGGCCGACAGCCCGCGCTCGCGCGCGTCACGGTTGATGCGGTCGCGCAGCTCGACAGAGACCTTGATCGTCGTCGCCATGCCCTCAGGCTACGCGGAGGTCTACCAATGGGTCTACCATCCTTGGGGCCTCGGGGCGCTGCACCGTCGTCGGCGCCGCGCCCGCACGACGACGACGGATCAGGGCGCAGGCGGCGTGACCCCGGCGAGCAGCCCGCGGATCCTGCGGTAGCGCGACAGCACCCGCCTCGGGGCGTCGTCGCCGGGTCCGTCGTCGACCCACTCCGCGGGGATCGCGTGCGCCGCCAGAGTCTGCCGGCCCGACGGCTCGTGCCGTTCGCGCACGAGGACCATCACGTAGAAGCCGATCCGCCACCACAGCGGCCCCCTGACCTGCGGCCGGTGCTCGGCGAGCGTCCTGCCGTAGCCGTCGTCGAGCGCAAGGCCCGGTAGCCGGTCGTAGCTGCCGCCGTGCTCGCGACCCCACGCGGACACGAGCGCCTCGTCAAGGCTGGTGAGCACCCGCTCGTCCGCGGAGTCCCCGCTGGGCGTCGTCACCGCCTCGGCGAGCAGCGCCGTCGCGTAGGCACCATGACCCACCACGTCCGGACCGAGCGTCGACCAGTCCGGCCGCGCCGCGCTCTCGTGCCGCACGAACGCCGCCATCCGGTCGACGACGAGCCGCGCCCTTCGCGTCGCGGCGACGACGCGGTCCCGGTCGCCCTCGTCCTGCGGGACTCCCGGCCGCCCGTCCGCGTGGATGTCCATCACCCCAGCATGGACCGTCCGACGGGACCGATGCCCCCGCGACGACGACAGCGGTGGGAGCCGTCGACGCTCAGAGGACCTTCTTCACCACGCTCGACTTCAGCTGCATGCGGCCGAACCCGGGGACGGTCGCGTCGATGTCGTGATCGCCCACGCCGTCCGAGATCAGACGGATCCCCTTGACCTTCGTGCCGACCTTGACCGTGCCGCCGCCGGCACCCTTGACCTTGAGGTCCTTCGCCACCGAGACGGTGTCACCATCGGCCAGCGCGTTCCCCACGGCGTCCGTGATCACCCGCGCACCTCCGGACGAGTCCGCATCCGCACCCACGGACCACTCGTGGCCGCACATCGGGCACACCAGCAGCGCACCCTGCTCGTACGTGTACGACTCCCCGCACTGTGGACAACCGGGCAGCGCGTCAGACATTGAACCGGAACTCCACCACGTCGCCGTCGACCATGACGTAGTCCTTGCCCTCGATGCGCGCCTTGCCCGCCGCACGCGCGGCCGGGACCGAGCCCGCCTCGACAAGGTCCGCGAACGACACGACCTCGGCCTTGATGAAGCCCTTCTGGAAGTCCGTGTGGATCACACCCGCCGCCTGCGGGGCCGTCCAGCCCTGCCGGATCGTCCAGGCACGGGCCTCCTTCGGCCCGGCCGTGAGGTACGTCTGCAGGCCGAGCGTGTGGAAGCCGACGCGCGCGAGCTGGTCGAGCCCCGCCTCGTCCTGGCCGTTGGCCTCCAGCATCTCGCGCGCCTCGTCCTCGTCGAGCTCGACCAGCTCGGACTCGAACTTGGCGTCCAGGAACACGGCGTCCGCGGGGGCGACGTGCGCACGCAGGTCGTCCTGCATCGCCGTGTCGGCGAGGCCGGCGTCGTCGGTGTTGAAGACGTAGATGAACGGCTTGGTCGTCATCAGCTGGAACTGCGCGAGCTCCGCGAGGTCGATGCCCGCGCCCTTCGCACCCTGGAAGAGGGTCGTGCCCTGCTCGAGGACCGCGAGGGCGGCCTGCGCGGCCGCGAGCACGGACGCGTCGGCCTTCTTGGCGCGCACCTCCTTCTCCAGGCGCGGCACGGCCTTCTCGAGCGTCTGCAGGTCCGCCAGGACGAGCTCGGTGTGGATCGTCTCGATGTCGTCCTTCGGCGAGACGCGGCCGTCGACGTGCACGACGTCGGGGTCCGCGAACGCGCGGGTCACCACGCAGATCGCGTCGGCCTCGCGGATGTTCGCGAGGAACTGGTTGCCCATCCCCTCACCCTCGGACGCGCCCTTGACGATGCCCGCGATGTCCACGAACGACACCGTCGCGGGCAGGATCCGCTCGGAGCCGAAGATCTCGGCGAGCGTCACCAGGCGCGGGTCCGGCAGCGGGACGACGCCCACGTTCGGCTCGATCGTCGCGAACGGGTAGTTCGCCGCGAGGACCTGGGCGCGCGTCAGCGCGTTGAAGAGGGTGGACTTGCCGACGTTGGGCAGGCCGACGATGCCGATCGTGAGAGCCACGGGCGACGAGTCTACGCAGCACGACGGCGCGCCCGCGCCGCGGACGGCACGGGTGACGCGTCAGGCGAACGCGCGCATCCGCTGCAGCAGGTCCGGCGCACGCCTGTCGAGCACCGAGCCACCGATGCGCACGCCCACCACCAGGAGCACCGCACCCAGCACCACGCCCACGGCGAGCGTCACCCAGCCGAGCACCGCCGAGCGCTGCACCACGGAGACGGCACCGAGCACGAGCGCGGGCGACGCCAGCCCGGCGACCGCGGCGAAGCCGACCATCTGGGACGTGAACGCCGCCGCGCTCGCGCCCTGCTTGGTGCCGAACGGGTTCTCCCCCGGCAGCTGCACGGGGTAGACCACCATCGCCGAGACGACGCTCGCGACACCCAGCGCCGTCAGCAGCAGGCCCAGAGACGCACCGAGCAGCGCCGGCAGCGCGTCGAGCCGACCCGCGTACCAGGCGGTCCCGACGACCATCACGGCGACCACCAGCAGGCCGAGCGACCCCGCCACGACGACACGTCCCCACCGGTCGGCAGCACCACGCAGGGGTGAGGCGACGTGCGTCCAGAAGGCCGTGCCGTCGTAGGCGACGTCGGCCGAGATCGTCCAGCCGAGCGTGAGAGCGGCAGCGGGCCCGGCGACCAGCACCAGCGCACCGTCGGGTGCGCTGATCGCCAGGAGCAGGGGCAGCACCGGGACGATCGCCGCCGCCATCGCGTACCGCGGGTCGCGCACCCAGTACGTCGCCGCACGCGCCGCGACCGCGCCGGTGGGTGTCGCAGGGAACCGCCCGAACCAGCCGAGGCCGCGGGCCCGCGCCTGCTCGCCGGACGACGGCGGCTCGGACAGCGAGCGCTCGAGCGCCCACGCCCACACCCGGACCGCCAGCACGACGGTCGCCAGGCAGATCGCGATGCGCGCGACGGCACCGCCCCAGTCGCCGTCCGCCACCGCGGGCGCGATCGCCCAAGGAGCACCGACCGGGGTCCACGACGCCACCCGCACGAGCGGGGCGAACCCGACGAGGTTCTCGGCACCGCGTGCGACACCGGTCATGATCGGCCCGAGGAAGATCAGCGGGAGGATCGCGAGCACCGTGACGAGCTCGCGCACGCGGCGGCGCGCGACGACCGGCGCGAGCACCGTCGTCGTCGCGCGCGACCCCGTGACGCAGACCGCGATCCCCAGCACGGCACCCACCAGCGCACCGACCACCGCGGCAGGGCTGCGCCACCAGGACGCCGCCGTCGACAGCGCGACGACGGCGGTGGCCAGGCCGGGGACGCCGACGAGCCCGGCCAGCGCCAGGCCCACGAGCAGGTCGCGTCGCGGCACGCCGAACGTCGCGAACCGCCGCGGGTCGAGCGTCGAGTCCACGCCGAACGCGACGAGCGGGATCAGCCACCACCCGAGCACGAGCAACGACCCGCCCAGGACGAGGGCGGCCGTGCGGAGCTCCACGTCGACGAACCCGAGCGCGACGACCCCGAGCACCGCGACCGCCGCGGCACCGAGCCCGTAGAGCAGGCCGACGACCATGCCGACGACCTGCCAGGGGCTGCGCCGCAGACCGTTGCGCAGCAGCGCGAGCTTCAGTCGGACGAGGTGCGCAACCACGCGAGCCCCTCCCCCGTGATGCGGCCCCCCACGAGCTCGACGAAGCGCTCCTCGAGATCGCGCCCTGCCCGCACCTCGTCGACCGTGCCGGCTGCGAGCACGTGGCCCTGCGCGATGACGGCGACGTGGTCGCACATCCGCTGGACCAGGTCCATGACGTGCGACGACACGACGACCGTGCCGCCACCGGCGACGTACTGGTGCAGGATCTCGCGGATGTTCGCGGCCGACACGGGGTCGACCGCCTCGAACGGCTCGTCGAGGACCAGCAGGCGCGGGGCGTGCACGAGCGCGCACGCGAGCGCGACCTTCTTCGTCATGCCCGCGGAGTAGTCGACGACGAGCGTGTCGGCGTCCTGCGTGAGGCCGAACGCCGCGAGCAGGTCACGCGTGCGCGCCACGACCGTGTCCCGGTCGACCCCCTGCAGCAGCCCGGCGTACGTGACGAGCTGCGTGCCGCTGAGCCGGTCGAACAGGCGCACGCCGTCGGGCAGGACGCCGATCGTGCGCTTGACCTCGACCGGGTGGGCCCACAGGTCGACGCCGTGCACGAGCACCGTGCCGGCATCGGGTCGCAGCAGGCCCGTCGCCATCGACAGCGTCGTCGTCTTGCCCGCGCCGTTGGGGCCGACCAGGCCGTAGAACGAGCCCGTGGGGATCGTCAGGTCGACGCCCGCGACCGCGGTCTTCTCACCGAAGCGACGCCACAGCCCGTGCAGCGCGAGCGCGGGTGCAGCCGAGCCGGTCGCCCCGGTCGCGGGCCCGTGCACGTCGCCGGCGGGTGTCGGCACGGCGCCGGCGGCGGGTGTCGGCACGGCGCCGGCGGGTGTCGGC
>JAFAEH010000282.1 GCA_023424135.1 Actinomycetes bacterium
GCGCGCACGACGCCGACGCACCGGCCCGCGTCGTCGGTCGCCGTGAGGTAGCGCGCCGGCGCCCCGGCGACGATCGCCCGTGAGAGCGCGGCATCGCCCCCCTTGCCGGCGAGCCACCCGTCGAGCCAGGCGTCGTCGGGCTCGTCCGCGACCCGCAGCGCCGCACCCGCCGGGCATGCCTCGCCCTGCGCCGCACGGGGCGGACCGTCGACGCCCAGCGATCGCACGAGCACCTCGGTCACCGCCGCCGTCCCGTACCCGCGCGCGTCGAGCTCGTGCACGAGCGCGGGAGGGTTGCCGGGGTCACCGGTGCGGAACACGGCCGGTGCACCGTCCGCCCGGTAGAGGGCCTCGACGCGGTCGACCGTCCGTGCGACGTCGTCGACGTCCCCGAGCGCGATCGTCGACCCGGCGCGGCGCGTCACCCCGCCGGACAGGCCGACCCGCCAGCCGTCGACGTCGGCCACGCGCGGCGAGGGCCACGTCGCCGCCTCGACGAGCGCACCGGGCGGCTCCGGCGGCTCCCACGTGTGCACGCGCATCGTGACCTCGTCCGCCCAGTCGCGCCCGGGCCGGGCGACGAACCCGAGCCGCCGGTAGAGCCGGTGCGCGGCGTGCATGTCGTCGAGCGTCGAGAGCACGGCGGTGCGTCCGCCGCGCGCGACGACCTCACGCAGCGCGGCGACGACGAGCGCGTGCGCCACGCCGGCGCCGCGGGCGTGCGGGTCGACCGCGAGCATGCGCAGCTCGACCTCGCCGTCACGCGCGACCTCGGCGTACCTCGACCCCGGCTCGGCGAGCGTGATCGAGCCGAGCACGCGTCCGCCGGACCGCGGACCGGCCGCGCACGTGGACCCGTCCGGGTCCGTGGTGACGGCGACCAGGACGGTCGTCTCCGCCGCGCGCGTGGCGGTGTCGCGCAGCTCGTCCGCGTACCAGTGCCCGGGCTCGACCAGGCCGTCGGTGACGTAGGCCCGCACCGTGAGCTCACCGACCCGGACGAGGTCGTCGGGCTCGACGGGCCGCACGACGTACCGTGCACCGCGTGGCACGGGCGTCATGCGGTCGCGCCGTCGGTGGACCCGCCCGCCGGATCCGCCCCCGACCCGGGGTCAGGTGCCGGCTCGGCGACGGCGTCGGGTCCGCCCGCCAGCAGCCGCTCGAACCCGGCCTCGTCGAGGATCCGCAGACCCAGCTCGCGTGCCTTGGTCTCCTTGGACCCGGCGTTCTCGCCCACGACGACGAAGTCGGTCTTCTTCGACACCGAGCCCGACGCCTTGCCGCCGCGCGTCAGGATCGCCTCCTTGGCACCGTCGCGGCTGAACCGCTCGAGGCTGCCGGTGACGACGACCGTGACGCCCTCGAGGTTCCGCGGTGTCGCGTCGTCCCGCTCGTCCGCCAGGGCGACACCCGCGGCGTCCCACCGGTCGACGATGTCGCGGTGCCACGGCTCGGCGAACCAGTCGAGCAGCGACTGCGCGATCGTCGGTCCGACACCCTCGACACCCGAGAGCCGCTCGACGGCGCGCGCCCGACGCTCCTGCGCCGGGTCGACGGGCACCTGCGCATCGCCCTCGTCGACCGTCGCCGGCACGTCCGCGTCGGGCACCAGCGCCTCGTCGACGGGCGCATGCGCGCCCACGGCGTCGTCCGGTGCCCGCTCGTCGCCCGTCGCAGCGGCCGTGGTCGCCGACGTGGTCGCGTCCGGGGTGTCGACCTCACCACCGGCCGTGGGGTCGACGACCTCGCGCAGTGCCGCCATCGAGCCGAACTCCTGCGCGAGCGCCCGGGCGGCGCTGGGTCCCACGTTGCGGATGCTCAGCGCGACGATCGCACGCCAGAGCTCCTTGGTCTTCGCGAGGTCGAGCTGGTCGAGCAGCGTGCGGGCGGCCTCGGACGGCTCCCACTCGGGCAGGGTCCGCCCCTCGGCCTCGGCGGCGGCCCGCTGCGCCTTGGTGTGCCTGAGCGTGCGGCGAAACGGTGTGCGACGGCGCAGCGTGCCGTCCTCGTCCTCCTTGGGCAGCCCGGTCTCGGCGTCGCGGACGACCACCTCGACCTCGGCGAGCCGGGCGAGGCTCGCCGAGCGCACGCGCTCGACCTCCTCGGCGGGGGCGTCGGCCGGGTAGCCCACGAGGTCGAACAGGTACGCCTCGTTCGGCACGGGCGGGGTCTGCGGGACCTCGGGCTGCGTGAGGGCCGCAGCGGTGACCTCGCCGAGCACCTCGATGTCGAACCCGCCGCGCGACCCGATGTGCTCGAGGCGCCCGCGCACCTGCGCCGGGCAGCCCTGCGCGTTGGGGCACCGCAGGTCGACGTCGCCCTCCCGCATCGGACGCAGGGGCGTGCCGCACTCGGGGCAGTCGGCAGGCATGTGCCACTCGACGCGCGGCACGTCGTCGTCGGGCGCCTGCGGTGCGGGGCCGACGATCTCGGGGATGACGTCCCCGGCCTTGCGCAGCACGACCATGTCGCCGACCCGCACGCCCTTGACCCGCACGACGTCCTGGTTGTGCAGCGTCGCCTGACGCACGGTCGACCCCGAGACCAGCACGGGCTCCATCACGGCGAAGGGTGTCGCACGCCCGGTCCGGCCGATGCCCACCTCGATCGCGAGCAGGCGCGTGTTGACCTCCTCGGGCGGGTACTTGTACGCGATCGCCCAGCGCGGGGCCCGGCTCGTGGCGCCGAGCCGCCGCTGCAGCGCGATCTCGTCGACCTTGACGACGAGCCCGTCGATCTCGTGCTCGACACCGTGCCGGTCGGCCCCCACGGCCTCGACCCGCGCCCAGACCGCGTCGATCCCCTCGACGACGCGCGTGTGGTCGGACGTGGGCACCCCCCAGCCCTTCAGCAGGTCGTACACCTGCGACTGCCGGTCGATCCCGGTGCCGCGCCCGTCGCCCCAGGTCAGCGCGCCGATGCCGTGGGCGTACATGCGCAGCGGCCGCGACGCCGTCACGCGCGGGTCCTTCTGCCGCAGTGAGCCGGCGGCGGCGTTGCGCGGGTTCGCGAACGGCGCCTTCCCGGCCGCGACCTGCGTCTCGTTGAGCGCCGCGAACGCCTCGACCGGCAGGAACACCTCGCCACGGATCTCGATGAGGTCGGGATGCGTCGCGGGGTCCCCGCCCAGCACGTCGGGGATCGTCGCGATCGTCCGCACGTTGAGCGTGACGTCCTCGCCCGTGCGTCCGTCACCGCGCGTCGCCGCACGCACCAGACGCCCCTTCTCGTACAGCAGCGCGATCGCCAGGCCGTCGATCTTCAGCTCGGTCAGGTAGTGCAGCGGGGTGCCGGACTCGAGGTCCCGGTGCACGCGCTCGGACCACGCCTGCAGGTCCTCGCGCGAGAACGCGTTGTCGAGCGAGAGCATGCGCTCGACGTGCGGCACGGCCGTGAACTCCGTCGAGAACGTGCCGCCGACGCGCTGCGTCGGCGAGTCGGGCGTGCGCAGCCCCGGGTGCTCGTCCTCGAGCCGCTCGAGCGCGCGCATCCGGTCGTCGTACGCCGCGTCCGACGCCGACGGCGCATCGCGCACGTAGTACGCGAACTGGTCGGCACGGACCTGCTCGGCCAGCTCGGTCCAGCGGTGGCGGGCCTCGGCGGGAACCTCGCGCTCGTCGGTCTCGGGTGTCACGTCGTCCACCCGCACATCATGACCCGCACCCCCGACAGCTCGCGTCACCGGTCGGTGGTCGCGGCGGCCACGGGAACGGATACCAGCCCGACCACCCGCCATGCCTGCATCCCTGCGGCCCCCCACCCGACCGCGACGACGTCGGTGCCGTCGACGAGGACGATGCCGTCGTCGACGGGCACGTCGGCAGGCAGCGCGACGGTCGTCCACTCCCGGCCGTCCGGCGACCACCACACGACCGGACCGGTGCCGTCGTCGTCGTCGACCGTGCCCCACGCGGCCCATCCGCCCGCCGCGGGGACGGGCGGGTCGAACGTCGCCCCGACCGGCGCCGTCAGCACCTGCTCGAGCACGTCGTCGTCCGTGATCCTCCACAGGACGGCGACGCCCGACACCCAGCCGTGGACGAACGTCGTCCCGTCGGCCGTCCGGCACCCGCCGAACCACGCCGGTGTCGTGCTGCCGATCGCGTGGTCGACCGGCTCCGTCGTGTCGCCGTCGATCCGCCACATGGCCGCATGCGTCGACCCGTCGTGCCCCGACGTCCAGCCGACGACGAGGCTGCCTGCACGGCAGACGGCTTCGGCGGCCCCCTGCCGGGCACCGCCGACGTCGAGCTCCAGGTGCGTCCAGGCGACGCCGTCGGGCGAGGTCCAGACGCTGGGTCGTTCGACCTCCGTGGTGAGGGAGGTCGTCGCGTCGGCACCGGCGACGAGCCACCGCGTCCCGTCGTGCACGACGTCCTGCGCGCGCGCTCCCCCGCCACCCAGCACGCCCAGCGCCCCGGGCACGCCGTCCGCCCCGACGAGCGTGGTCTCGAGCCTGCTGGAGAACTCCGCGTCGGTGCGCTGGCGGACCACGAGCCGCTCGCCCGAGCGGGAGACCTCCTGCGTCCAGGCGTCCTGCGAGCCGTCCGCGAGCGGCGGCCCAGCGGGCACGACCGCGTGACCGTCGACCCGCAGTGCAGCGGACCGCCACGTCGTGACCCAGCCGCCGTCCACCTCACGGAGCGTCCGCGTGCCGACCTGGCCCGAGCCTCGACCGTCCCGCGCCACGTCGCCGACGACCGCTGTCGCCGGTGCCACGGGTGACACGTCCGCCACGGGCCACCACGTGCCCGGGAACTCCGTGTACCCGGGAGGCGCCCAGCCGCCGATGCTCGCCCACCCCGACCCGTTGACGAGGATGAACGGCGCCCCTCCCTCCGGGTACTCGAGGACGCCGGTGACACCGTCCACGGGTGCCGGGTCGGACTCGAACTGGCCGAACCATGCGCTCTCGACGTCGTCCAGGCCCAGGACGGCCACGACCCTGCGCCCGCCGACGCGCCACATGGGCACGGCCTGACCGCTCTCCGCCGGCTTGCCCAGCACCCAGCTGGCCAGGTCGCCCGCCAGCCACTCGGACTCGCCGAGGTACGGGTCGTCGATCGTCGTCCACGTCGTGCCGTCGAGCGTCCGCCACGCCGTCGGCCGCAGCGCGCCGGCCGTGCCGGCGCCCGAGGGCGCGCCACCCGTCGCGGTCCACCCGCCCGTCGGCCTGGCACGGATCCCGTTGACCTCGACACCGGGGTGTGCGTCCACGACGACCGGCTCACCCCACGTCCCGTCAGCGGCGCGCGCCACGACGACCGGTCGCTGCACCCCGTCCGTGCCGGTCTCGCGGTAGAGGACGGCCACGAGGTCGTCGCCCTCGGGAGCCGGGGTGGCCGCCATGTCGATCACCTGGCGCCGGACACCGTCGGCGGCGGGCACGACGTCGGTGAGCACCACGTCCTGGTCGGTGACGGACGCCCAGACCACTGCGTCCCCGGCCGTCGTGCCCGCGACGTGGGCCACCGTGCCGCTGCACGTGGCCTCCGTGAGCCGCGCCGTCGGCGGGTCGACCGCGAGGGCTGTCCACGTGGTCGTGTCCTGCGAGACCCGGACGTACGCCGCGGACTCCCGCCCCTGGACCGTCGTGCCGGCGACCGTCACGCGCCCGCCGACCGATGCGAGCGCGACGTCCCGGACCGATCCCGGCACGTGCAGGTCCACCTCGACGGGCGGCATGTCGTCCGAGACGGCCCAGCGCCACAGCCCCACCCGGGCCGGCTCGCCGGGGGTCGTGACGACCGCCGCCGCGAGCGGGTCGACGTCCCCGCTGGTCGCCGCGAGGTTCCAGTCCCGGGTGTGCGCCGCGCCCCCGGTGCGCGGGTCGAGCGCAGGGTCGACGCGCAGCGGGACGACGACGGGCGAAGCGGGAGTCGTGGGTGGCGGGACCGGGTCGGCGGTCGACGTGCAGGCGGTCAGGGACAGCAGGGCTGCGGCGGCGAGGGCTGCGGTGCGCAGCACGGCCGGTCGGGCACGTGTCATGGCGTGATCGTTGCGGCTGCGCCCGGCCGGCGGGGGCCCGTCGACGAATCTGTGGACAACGCGGTGTCCACCCACCCACAGCCCAGTCGGTGTGGACAGCGCACCGCCCGCAGCGGGGTCGCGTTCCCCCAGGCGCGCGCGCGTCCCGCGTCGGCCGTGCCACGCCTACACTCGGCGCGTGCCCGGACCTGCCGCCCCGCCCGACCTGCGCGCCCGCGCACGTGCGAGTGGCAGCACGGTGGCGCGCCGTGTGCTCGACCAGCCGCTGCGCCGCATCGGCGTCGGCGGCGCCGTCCTGCTGCTCGCGGCCACCGCGGCGTTCGGCGGGCTGCGCGAGGAGACCCAGGACGGGCCCGAGGTCCTCACGCTGGAGACGCCCGTCGAGGTCGCACCGTTCGAGATCACGGTCCACCGGGTCGTGTGGACCACCGACCTGCCGGGCCAGTCCCTCACGGAGGACGGCAACCGGTGGCTCGGCGTCGTCGCGACCGTCCGCAACACCAGCGACGCGGGTGTGCTGCTCGGCACCGTGCGGGCGGCGCTGACGCTCACCGACGTCGACGGCCTGGTCACCACGGCCAGTGCGGCCGCCGGCAGGGCGTCCTCGGTCGCGGTGCTCGCCGACGGGTCGTTGCTCAGCCCGGTCCAGCCCGGCCTCGCCTACGAGGCGGCGTTCCTGTTCGAGCAGGACGGGTCGGTCCCGCCGCCGACGTCGGCGACGGTCGAGCTGCAGCGGCACACGTGGCGCCAGAGCAGCCTCGACCCCACCGTCACGTGGTGGGACCCGACGACGACGCTGCGCGGCGAGCTCGCGGTCCGCGCGGCGGTGTCCGACGAGGACGACGGGACGACCGGCGACGGGACGACCGACGGCTCCGACGACGGGACCGGATCGTGACCGACCCCACCCCCGCGGACCCCGTCGCCGAGCCGCAGCGGCCCGCACGCCGCCGGGCGCGCGTGCGCACGCTCGGCGCGGGCGCCGCCGTCCTCGCCGCACTCGCCGTGGGCCACGTCGTCACGTCCGCGTTCCCGGTCGACGAGCGCGTCGCGGCGCCCTTCCTGCGGCCGGCCGCGGTCGGCGAGAGCGTCGACCTGCGGTACGCCCGCCTCACCGTCGGCGAGCCCACCGGCTCGACGGTGCTCGACCCCGACGTCGGCACGCTGCTCGCGACGCCGGGCGTGTGGCTCGTCGTCCCCCTGACGTTCGAGGCCCGCGGCGAGCCGCGCACCCTGGGGTTCGCCGAGCTCGTCGGGGGCGACGGCACCACCTACACCGTGTGGGGCGGGCGCAGCTCCCTCCTGACCGGCCGGGCGCAGCCGGGCGTGCCGCGCTACGCGACGGTGCGCGTCGAGGCGCCGCCCGAGGCCCTGCCGGGTGCCCACCTGCGGATCGGCCTGAGCGCCTTCGACCAGCGGCGCGACGACGTGGCGGACGTGGACCTGGGGATCACGCAGGCCGACGTCGAGGCCTGGGCCGCGGACACGACGCCCGTCGTCGCCGACGCGTGGTCCGACGAGCCCCCGGAGGCACCATGACCTGGTGGCACCGCAACCGGTGGGCGCTGCTCGCCCTGCCCCTCGCACTGGTCCTCGCGCTGGTCGCGTCGGGCGACCGCGTGCGCAGCCTGTGGTGGGAGCGGGACCTGCGCCGCGCCACGACCGCACCGGTGGGCGAGGGCGCGACGTTCCGTCAGGTCGTCCACGACGGCTCGGGCGGCACGTTCCCGGTCGAGGCGTCCGTGCGCCTCGACGGTGTCGAGGTCGTCGACGACCCCGCCGCGCTGCCGCCCCGCACCCAGCTGCCCGACGGTGTGACCGCGGTCCGGGTCGACCTCACGATCGAGGCCGACCCCGACGTGGTGCTGCGGACCTGCCAGCTCGCGGTCCGCGACGCCGCGGGCACGCGCTACGAGTACGTCTGGGACGCGCACGGCGGGAGCCAGCCGGTGTCACCGTGCGTGCCGGAGGACGCCCCCGGCCCCGAGTCGGTCATCGGCGAGCCCGGTGCGACCCGCTCCGACCCGGATGCGCCGCGCCCGCCGACGTTCTCGGTCTCGCGCGTCGTCGTCGTGCCGCAGGGCGTGGCCGTGACGGACGTCGCGCTGTGGTGGCAGCTGCCCGACTACGTGGAGCTCGAGCTCGCGGCCCCCGTCGGCTGACCGTCCTCGGGCGCCGCGCCTGTCGGCGCCTCGGCGGTCTCCGGTTCGGACTCCGCCTCGGCCGCCTCCGCCGCGGCCCTGGCCTGCGCCACGACGACCCGCTCGACACCCGCCGCGAGCAGCGCCGTCGTCACCGTCAGGCCGACGGCCGTCGTCACCGCGGTCACCAGCGGGTCGAACGCGAGCCACGTGAACGTGTCCTGCGGTCCCGTGAGCGCACGCGCCGCGAGCAGCAGCCCTTCCTCCAGCCGTGTCGAGACGAGGAACGCGAGCGCGAACACCAGCATCGGCCCGAGCCCGGCCACGGCCAGACGCCGCAACCCGTCGGCGAGCGCGGTGAACCGGCCCCGCACGTCACCGACGACGGGTGCGGTGGCCTCGGTCGTCCACCGGCGGACCGGTGCCGGGACCTTCTGCCACGCGGCGGCGCGCACGCGCGGCTCCCGCTTCGGCGCCGCCGCGAGCCGGTGCCCGTAGACGACCGCGCCGACGGTCAACCAGGCCAGCGGCACCACGACGAGGTCGTCGAGGTCCCCTAGCACGCCCGCGACCGCACCGACCACGGCGTCGACGGGCCCGGCGACCGGTCCGAGCGCATCGAGCAGCGTCAGCCACCACTCCAGCACGACCGCGACCGCACGGCGGCTCTCGACCCAGGCCCACGCGCGGTCCGCGAGCTGGGACGCGAACGCGGCGACGACGAGCAGCCAGAACGCCTCGACGTACGCACCGACGAACGCCAGGGCGCGGCGGTGGCTGCGGCCCTCCCAGCGGCCCAGCAGCCAGCGCAGGACGACGGCGACGACGACGACCGCGACGACCCACCACCCCTCGGCGAGGTCGACGTACGACCCGTCGGGCCCGTCCCCGGCGCCGAGGTTGAAGCCCTCGACGTACTCGCGGTACGTCGCGGTGTTGAGGTACCGCTGCCGGTCCTCGGTGAGGAACCCGTACGACGCGTACAGCGCGAGGAACGGCACGAACACCGAGGCCAGGACGTCGACGAGGCCGCGCTCGTGCCCGGACGCCGGGTCGTCCGGTGCTCGCGTGCGGCCCAGGGCGGACAGCGCCGGCAGGTCGCGGCGCAGCACGTGCAGCATCGCCACGATCCCCGCGACCATGCTCAGGGGTGCGAGCACGAGCACGGCCCAGCCGAGCGTGTTGCTCCACCCGGACGCGTTCACCGCGGCCCACCCGGCGCCGCGTCGTCCCGCGACGGCGAGCAGCGCGAGCACGAGCAGGACGGGCCACCAGCGCCACCACAGCAGGGCGCCCTGCGCGACGACGCCCGCGAGGTCGCGCAGCCACGCCCGCAGGCGGCCCGCCGGCGGGTGCGGCAGGGG
>JAFAEH010000031.1 GCA_023424135.1 Actinomycetes bacterium
CGGAGGCGAGCAACGCCGTGGACGTGGCCAGCGCCGCCGCGCGCTCGTCCGTGTCGACGAGCGTCGCGGGCGCGAGGTCGGTCGCGAGCGTGGGCGTCACGGGCTCGGGCGTCGGGGTGGGTGCCGCCGAGGGCGTGGACGACGGCGCGCCCGTGCCGGGCGTCCCCCACGTGCACCCCGCGAGCAGCGCGACCGACAGCGCGACGACGGCCCCACCACGTCGCAGCACGACGCGGGCGGGCCGTGTCGCCCGACGGGCGGGCGGGCGTCCGGACGTCGGCGTCGGACGGGGCGACGAGCCGTGCGTGGGCACCCGGACCTCCCTGCGGTCGCGCGGCGCGAACCGCGGGCCGGCGGTCGCCGACGCGGCGCCACTCTAGGCAGGGGACGCCCCTCACGCACGCCACGAGTCGGGGCAAACCCGACGGCACGGCGCGCCCTACCGTGCGGTAACCGCGCGGCGACCTGCGACGACGCCCCGGGTGAGGGATGATCGCGGTGATGTCGCACGACGATCCCGCCCCCCGCACCGACGACGGCACCGGCGCAGCCGGTCCCGCTCCCACCGACGGCCGCTCGGCCCACGACCGGCCCGGCGTCTACGTCACGCCCGGCACCGGGTTCGAGCGGGACACGCGCTACCTGACGACACGGATCACGGCGGACGGCCGCGACGGCTGGCCGGTCGAGGCGGGCCGCTACCGGCTGGTCGTGTCACGTGCGTGCCCGTGGGCGAGCCGCGCCGTGATCGTGCGCCGGCTGCTCGGGCTCGAGGACGCCCTGTCGATGGGGATCTGCGGGCCGACGCACGACGAGCGGTCGTGGACGTTCGACCTCGACCCGGGCGGTGTCGACCCGGTCCTGGGGATCGAGCGCATCCGCGACGCGTACCTGCGCCGCGACCCCCGCTACCCGCGCGGCATCACGGTCCCGGCGATCGTCGACGTGCCCACGGGCCAGGTCGTCACCAACGACTTCGCGCAGATGACGCTCGACCTCGAGACGCAGTGGACGGCGCACCACCGCCCCGGCGCACCGGACCTGTACCCGCAGGCGCTGCGCGACGAGATCGACGAGGTCGCCGGCTGGATCTACCGCGACGTCAACAACGGCGTCTACCGGTGCGGCTTCGCGGGCTCGCAGGACGCCTACGACCGCGCGTACGTGCGCCTGTTCGACGCGCTCGACCGCGTGCAGCAGCGCCTGGTGGACCGCCGCTACCTCGTCGGGGACACGATCACCGAGGCCGACGTGCGGCTGTTCACGACCCTCGTGCGTTTCGACGCCGTCTACCACGGCCACTTCAAGTGCAACCGGTCCACGCTCACCGCGCTGCCCGTGCTGTGGGCCTACGCGCGCGACCTGTTCCAGACGCCCGGGTTCGGCGACACCGTGGACTTCGTCCACATCAAGGAGCACTACTACCGGGTGCACCGCGACATCAACCCGTCGGGCATCGTCCCGCTGGGCCCCGACACACGGGGCTGGCTCACGCCGCACGGCCGCGAGTCGCTGGGCGGGTGGCCGTTCGGCGACGGCACGCCTCCGGGCCCGGTGCGCGACGGCGAGCGCGTGCCCGACGGGCACGGTCCGTCGGCGGCCTGACGGGCCGACGGGCACGGCCCGGCGCGGACGAGGTCAGATCCCCGTCATGCGGTGGTCGTGGCCGAACCCCGGCAGGAACCGCGGGCCGGTGCGCGCGAGCTCGTCCTCCCAGGTGCGCGCCCACGTGCCGTAGGGCGCGTGCGCGAGCCCGTCGTTGGCGAACCGCGGGTCCGTCGTCACCTCGGTGACGCAGAACCCCGGGATCGCGAGGTCGGTCACGGGTCCGCCACGCTCGACCTCCGCGACGACGAGCGGCGCGTTCGCGCCCGCGAACACGTCGACGACCCAGCCGTCCTCGCCGAGCCACACCGAGTGCCGCACCTTCGCGACACGCGCACCCCCGCGGCGCACCATCTCGACGCCGACGAGCGGGTCGAGCTCCCGCTCCGCCTCGTAGCGCGTCCCCGCGTTCATCGGCCCCTTGACGGTGACCGCGCAGAAGTCGACCTGGTCGGCGTACCGGTCCAGCAGCGCCAGCTCGTCGTCACGCACGTCGACGCCCACGACCGACGACGCCTGCGCACGCACCCGCAGCGCGAAGCCCTCGTCGGCCAGGTAGTAGCTCTGCACGATGAGCGCCGACGCGGCGTCGAGCAGCTCGGTGGGGACGTCGCGCGCGACGAACCGTCGCTCGAACTCGAAGTCGCCGTACCCGGTGTCGCTCATCGTCGTCCGCCCGTCTCGTCACGCCCGCCCGTGGCGCCGCGTGCCCGCCGGGTCCCACCGTACCGACCGAGCCGCCGACCTGCGTGGACGCGCCCGCGCGACACGGCCCCGCGGCCTCGTGCGCACCGGTGATCCCGTGGCACAGTGCTCGGGTGACCACGGGGGCGGCACGGTGCGCGACGCACGACGACGGACCGGACGTGAGCGGCGGTCCGCGCGTCCCCGCGCCACCGGCCACGGCTCCCCCCTCCCCCTCGTCCGGACGCGCGCGCCGCGCGGGTGCCGCCGTCGGTCGCTGGTGGCGCCGGTTCTCCCCCAGCGGTCTGGTCGGGGCGCTCGTGCTGTTCGCGGCCGCGCTCGGCCCGTCCCTGATGCCGCGCAGCCCGCTGTACCAGGGGGCCATCGCGGGCGCGTGCGCCGCCGTCGGGTACGGCGTCGGCGCCGCGGTCGGCTGGGGTGCGCGCCGCATCGGCGTCCGCGCACCGTGGCCCGCGGACCGTCGGACCCTCGTGCGGCGCATCGGGGCCGGGTTGGGGCTCGTCGTCGTGGGGTGGGCCCTGGCCGTCGACGCGGACTGGCAGGCCCGCTCGCGCGCGCTGCTCGACATGGGCGACCCGACCCCGGCGCGTCCGGTGCTGGTGCTCGCCCTGGCGGCCGGGCTCGCGCTGCTGCTCGTCCTGGCCGCGCGCGGCCTGCGTGCGGCCGTCGTGGCGGTCGCCCACCTCGTGGGCCGCCTCCTGCCCCCGGTGCCCGCGCGGCTCGTCGCCGTCGCGGTGGTGGCGGTCGCGACGTTCCTGCTGGTCGACGGGACGCTCGTCGCAGGCGTCCGGCACGTGCTGACCACCACGTACGCCGCGCTCGACCAGGACACGTTCGACGGCGTCACCGCGCCGAGCCTCGCCGAGCGCAGCGGATCGCCGGGCTCGCTCAGCGCGTGGGAGACCCTCGGGCGCGAGGGACGGCGGTTCGTCGCGGGCGGCCCGACCGTCGAGGACCTGCGCGCGTTCGACGCCGCGGCCGGGCTCGAGCGCGACGTGCACGAGCCCGTGCGCGTCTACGCGGGCCTCGACACCGGCGGCGGCCGCGACACCGACCTGGACGACCTCGCTGCGCTGGTCGTCCAGGAGCTCGACCGCACCGACGCGTGGGACCGCTCGACGCTCGTCGTCACGACCACGACCGGCACGGGCTGGGTCGACCCCGCCGCCGCGGCCGCCGTCGAGCTGCTGTGGGGCGGCGACACCGCGATCGCCGCGATGCAGTACTCCTACCTGCCGAGCTGGGTGAGCTTCGTCGGGGACCGCTCGACCCCGCCCGCCGCCGGGCGCGCGCTCTTCGAGGCGGTCCACGCACGCTGGTCGCAGCTGCCGGCCGACGAGCGTCCCGCGCTGTACGCGTTCGGGATCTCGCTCGGGTCGTTCGGCTCGCAGGGCGCGTTCGCGTCGCTGCCGGACGTCCTGGCCCGCACCGACGGCGCCGTGTGGGCCGGCACACCCGGCTTCACACCCCTGTGGCAGGAGCTCACCGACGGCAGGGACGCCGGCTCGCGCGAGATCCACCCGGTCGTCGACGACGGGCGGCAGGTCCGCTGGGGCGTCGCCCTGCGCGACGACGACGGTGCGTCGATGACCGACGGGTCCGCGACGTGGCAGCACCCCCGCGTCGTGTACCTGCAGCACGCGTCCGACGGCGTCACGTGGTGGTCGGCCAACCTTCTGCTCGACCGCCCCGACTGGCTGCGTGAGCCCCGCGGCGCCGACGTGCTGCCGGACGTGCGGTGGTTCCCCGTCGCGACGTTCTTCCGCGTCGGCATCGACCTGTTCGTCGCCGGCGAGGCCCCCGCCGGGCACGGGCACACGTTCGTCGGCGAGTACGCCGACGCGTGGGCCGCCGTCGCACCCCCGCCCGGGTGGACGGCCGACGCGACGACGCGCCTGCGCACGGTGCTCGACGAGCCCGGCAGGACGTGGATCGGCTCGCGCTGACCCGTCCACCCCGGACGTGACACCGCTCACGCCACCCGCGCCGCGGCCGGCGTCCTCGGGGGCGCCGGACCGCCGTGTGAGAGACTGGCGGGCGAGAGGCAGCGCGATCGACCGCGCGCCCGCGTCGTGGAGTCCCCCCGGGCATCGTGCGGCGGACCCCGACCCCACCGGCCGGCACCCGGCCTGAGAGGCACCATCCTGTGACGACCTTCACCGACCTCGGCGTGCCCGAGGCGCTGGTCCGCGCGCTCGCGGACGAGCAGATCACCACCCCGTTCCCCATCCAGACCGCGACGCTGCCGGACACGCTGCGCGGCGCCGACGTCCTCGGGCGTGGCCGTACCGGCTCGGGCAAGACGCTCGCGTTCGCGCTGCCCGTCGTGGCGCGCCTCGCGGCGGCGAGCACGGCCCGCCGACCCCGCCGCCCGCGCGCCCTGGTGCTGTGCCCCACGCGTGAGCTCGCGACGCAGATCGACGCGACGTTCGCCCCGCTCGCCCGTGCCGCGGGCCTGCGCACGACGACCGTCTTCGGCGGCGTCGCGCAGTCGCGCCAGGTCACCGCGCTCGACCGGGGCGTCGACGTGCTCGTCGCGTGCCCCGGACGGCTCGAGGACCTGCTGCGTCAGAACCTGCTGACCCTCGACGGCGTCGAGATCACCGTGCTCGACGAGGCCGACCACATGGCCGACCTCGGCTTCCTGCCCGTCGTGCGTCGCCTGCTGGACCGCACGCCGCGCCGCGGGCAGCGCCTGCTGTTCTCCGCGACGCTCGACAACGGCGTCGGCACGCTCGTCGAGCGCTACCTCACCTCGCCCGTCGAGCACGCGGTCGACCCGGCCGCCCAGCCCGCCGTCGCGAGCACGCACCACGTGCTCGAGGTCGCCGACGTCACCGCCAAGAAGGCGGTCGTGCACGCGCTCGCGTCCGGCACGGGACGCCGCGTGCTGTTCATGCGCACCAAGCACCACGCCAAGAAGCTCGCCAAGCAGCTCACGTCCGCCGGGATCCCGGCCGTCGACCTGCACGGCAACCTCGGTCAGGGTGCGCGTGAGCGCAACCTCGCGGCGTTCGCGTCGGGCGAGGCACGCGTCCTCGTCGCGACCGACATCGCGGCGCGCGGCATCCACGTCGACGAGGTCGAGCTCGTCGTGCACGTCGACCCCCCGGCCGAGCACAAGGCGTACCTGCACCGCTCCGGCCGCACCGCACGCGCGGGCGCCGCGGGCACCGTCGTCACGCTCCAGCTCCCGGAGCAGCGCGCCGACGTGCGCTCGATGACCCGCGCCGCCGGCATCAGCGTGGCCCCCGTCGCGGTGTCCGCCGGGGACCCGCTCGTGCGTCGGCTCGCCGACGAGCCCGGAGGCGTCCCCGCGTCGACGGCGCCCGCCGGCCGGGCTGCGGCGGACGCCCCAACCTCGTCGTCCCGCACCGGTGGGTCGGCCGTGGGCGGGGTGTCCGGCACGCGCGTCGACGGGAGCAGGACCACCGGGTCCGGCAGGTCGCGCGGCGGTGCCGGCAGGACCGCCGGCGGTGCCGACCGGACCAGCGGTGGCGCCGGTCGTCCCGGCGGCGCGGTCGCGGGCGTGAACGGGTCGTCCGCGACCCCGGCGCGCGGGGGTGCACCGACGCAGCAGCGCCC
>JAFAEH010000120.1 GCA_023424135.1 Actinomycetes bacterium
GGCGACGACCGCGCGCAGGACCGCACGGCCGAGCGCCAGCAGGGCTCGCGTCAGCAGGCCGACCGTCAGCAGGCCGACCGTCAGCAGGCCGACCGTCAGCAGGTCGACCGCCAGCAGGCCGACCGCCAGGCGGACCGCCAGGGTGGGCGTGCGCAGGGCGAGCGTCAGCAGGCCGAGGTCCGCCAGGACGCCCCGCAGGGCCAGGGCGCGCCGGGTGCGGCCGCGCAGGACGACGAGGACGGGCGCGGTGGCCGTCGTCGCCGCTCGCGCGACCGCTACCGGGACCGTGACCGCAAGCGCGGTCGCGGCCGGACCGGGACGGGTGACCTCGCGGGGCTCGACGAGGTCGAGGTCGGCGAGGACGACGTGCTGCTGCCCGTGGGCGGCATCCTCGACGTCCTCGACTCGTACGCGTTCGTGCGCACGACCGGCTACCTGCCCGGTCCCAACGACGTCTACGTCTCGCTCAACCAGGTCAAGAAGAACGGCCTGCGTCGCGGTGACGCGATCACCGGTGCCGTGCGTCAGCCGCGGGAGGGCGAGCAGCCCGCACAGGGCCAGGGTGGCCGGCCGAGCAAGTTCAACGCGCTCGTGCGCCTCGACACGGTCAACGGTCTGAGCCCGGACGAGGCCCGTCAGCGCCCCGAGTTCTCCAAGCTCACGCCGCTGTACCCGCAGGAGCGGCTGCGCCTGGAGACCGAGCCGGGTCGCCTGACGCCGCGCGTGATCGACATCGTCGCGCCCATCGGCAAGGGTCAGCGCGGTCTCATCGTCGCGCCGCCCAAGGCCGGCAAGACGATCATCATGCAGCACATCGCCAACGCGATCACCGCGAACAACCCCGAGGTCCACCTCATGGTCGTGCTCGTCGACGAGCGACCCGAGGAGGTCACGGACATGGAGCGGACGGTCAAGGGCGAGGTCATCGCCTCGACCTTCGACCGGCCGGCGTCCGACCACACGATCGTCGCCGAGCTCGCGATCGAGCGCGCCAAGCGCCTGGTCGAGCTCGGTCAGGACGTCGTGGTGCTGCTCGACTCGCTCACGCGCCTGTCGCGTGCGTACAACCTCGCGGCGCCCGCCTCGGGCCGCATCCTGTCCGGTGGTGTGGACGCGTCCGCGCTCTACCCGCCGAAGAAGTTCTTCGGTGCCGCGCGCAACATCGAGCACGGCGGGTCCCTGACGATCCTCGCCTCGGCCCTGGTCGAGACGGGCTCGAAGATGGACGAGGTCATCTTCGAGGAGTTCAAGGGCACGGGGAACATGGAGCTGCGCCTCGCGCGCGGCCTGGCCGACAAGCGCATCTTCCCGGCGGTCGACGTCAACGCGTCCGGCACCCGCCGCGAGGAGGTGCTCATGAGCAACGACGAGCTGAAGATCGTCTACAAGCTGCGGCGCGTGCTCGGTGCGCTCGACCAGCAGCAGGCGATCGAGCTGCTCCTCGGCAAGCTCCGCGACACGAAGTCGAACGTCGAGTTCCTGCTCCAGGTCCAGAAGACGACCCCCAGCGGGTCGGTCCCCGCGCTCGAGGACGGTGTCGGCAAGGTCGTCTGACCCTGCGCCCGCCCGACCTCGTCATCCGTCACGGCTTCGCGTGCGATCCCGTGACGGATGACGAGGTCGAGCCGTGTGCGGCCGCTACCCTGCGGCCGTGACGAACCTCCTGGCGGACGTCGCCGAGCTCACAGGGCTCGAGCGCACGCCGCTGCTCGTGCTGCTCGCCGCGTCGCTCGTCGTCCTGCTGCTCGTCCTGCGGGCCGCGCGGCGCCGTGCACGACGCCGTCGGCTGCGGCGGCAGATCCGGCATCGCACCCGCGCGGGGCGTCCGTCCCCGGGCGAGGTGTGGTTCGCCGACGTGCCGTTCGCCGACGGCACCGGGAGCAAGGACCGACCGGTGCTCGTGCTGGGTGTGGAAGGCCGCATGTGCGAGGTCGCACGGTTCACGTCGCAGGACCGCTCCGCCCGACGCGACCACGTCGCGATCCCGCCCGGGATCCCGGGTCTCGCGCGGGACAGCTGGATCGACCTGCGTCCGGTCCACCTGCCCCTCGGCGCGTTCCGCCGTCGCACGGGCGACGCGGGCGAGGCGCTCGTCGTCTGGTACCGGTCCACCGCCGGCCGGTGACAGGCTCCCACCCCGTCCGTCTCCCACCCGTCCCGCGAGGCCGGGAGACCGTCGGCCGGGGCGGGTCGTGGAGCGTGCTGCGGGGCGGACGACGGGAAGATTTCGGCCTGCCCGGCCGTTCTGGCATGATGGTTCGCTGGTCTGCGGTTCACCGGCGCGGCTCGCGCGTCCGGACCCGGAGACACCCCCACCAAGGAGAATCTCTCGTGAAGTCTGGCATCCACCCGGAGTACGTGGTCACCGAGGTCACGTGCACCTGCGGCAGCTCGTTCGTCACGCGCTCGACCGTGACCGACGGCAAGATCCACGCCGACGTCTGCAGCGCCTGCCACCCGTTCTACACGGGCAAGCAGAAGATCCTCGACACCGGTGGCCGCGTGGCCCGGTTCGAGGCCCGCTACGGCAAGAAGTCGGCCAACTAGC
>JAFAEH010000132.1 GCA_023424135.1 Actinomycetes bacterium
GCCGCGGGCAGCGCCGCGACGAACGCGCGCGCGTGCGCGGCGCCGACCGTGAACGCCGCGGTCAGGCCGTGGTGCAGCTCGGCGACGTTGCCGAGCGCACGCACCCAGCGCCCCGGCATCTCGACCGGCCGCTCGACGACCGTCGCCTGCGGGCTGGAGAGGGTCACGCCGCCGCGTCCGACGTCGAGGTGCAGCAGCCGCTCCCGGCCGACCTGCGACAGGGCCGCGCGCGTCGTCAGGCCGATGTCGACGTTCGTCGTCCCGTGCGACGCCTCACCGGAGTCGAACGCGTCGGGCAGCAGGTCCAGACGTGCGTAGACGCTGTTGCAGGCGGAGAAGCACTCGGCGCGCAGCCGGTCGCCGTGCGCGGTCAGCACGGGGTCGCGCTGCGTCGACGGCGTGTACTGGAAGTACCGGGTCGCGGTGACGTCGGCGAGCGTCAGGAGCCCGCGCGCGAGCACCTGCGGGTGGGCCGCGAAGCCGTGGAAGAAGCTCGGGTCCTCGACCAGGCCGTCCGGCGTCAGCGCGGGGGCCAGGCCGAGGGTCAGGCCGTCCTCCCCCAGGTGGGAGGGGTGCGCGAACGTCCGGGTGGTCACGCCGGGGAGTCTAGGGACGTGCACCGACACCGTCCGGGGCGCGCGGCGCGGGTCACCCGCAGGGACGCGCCGCGCGGCTCACGTGACGTCGGTCCGGGACAGGTGGCCCAGGTCCGGCAGGGACGTCAGGTCGACGTCCCACGTGCCGTCGCGGGCGACGCGCCACGTGCCGGTGTCGAGCATCTCGTGCCAGCGGGCGATGCGCTGCGGCAGGGTCGAGTGCGCGACGTGCAGCGGGTGGGACTGCGGGTCGTGCCGGAACGTGTCCGGCCCGGGCCGGGAGCCGTCGAGGACGAGCGGCAGCGCGTGGCCGTGCACGGCGACGACCCAGTGCGGCTGCCATGCGGGGCGGTCCGTCGACGATCCGCCGGGCGCCGTCGACCGCCCCGGGGGTGTGTGCGCCGCGTCCGCCGCGGACGTGTCGCGGTACTCCCGCGACCGGCGCAGGCTGTCCTCGAGCGACGCGAAGTCCTGCCCGGGCGCGAGCTGCGCGGGTGCGCCGCCCGGTCGCTGGTGGACCCCGTCGCGCCACGTCCACAGGGCGGCGACCTCCTCGGTGAGGTCGTACCCGTGCTGCGCGGCGAGCGCGGTCGCCTCGCTCAGCGAGAGCCCGGGGCGCAGCCGCGTGACGACGACGGCCCCGAGAGTCACGAGCCGGGCCGCCCAGGAGTGCAGTGCGTCGTGCACGTCGCGTGCGCTCACGCCCACCCCCGCCCCGCCGGGTGCGCTCCCACGGGTGTGCTCGGCTCGGGCCGACCGGCCACCGGGTTCCCTCCTTCGTGGTCGTGACGTGCGAGGACGTCACCTGGCCCGCGCGACGCACACCGTGGCACAGATGCGTACCCGGCGGCGGACCAGCGGTGACACGCCACCCGGTCGGAGCAGTCACAGTGGGTGACGACACTCCCCGAACGGCCCCTTACTGACCGGTAGCGAGGTGGGAGGTGTGGCCCACGTCCCACGGAACTCGGTTTGGGCCACGACCCCGGTGCCTGTATCGTTCTGGTCGGCCCGCGAGGGCATGCGCCCGTAGCTCAATGGATAGAGCATCTGACTACGGATCAGAAGGTTGGGGGTTCGAGTCCCTTCGGGCGCGCAGCTGTGATTCGGGCCCGGCACCGACGGTGCCGGGCCCGTGTCACGTCCAGCAGGCTCTCCGACGGTCCGCGCCACGGGCGCGACCGGACCGCCCCCGACGTCGGGTGCGCGGTGAATCGCCTGCGACCGGCCGCGACCCGTGCGCACCCCTGCGCGCCGTGGCCACGCCCGCGGCACCCCGCCGCCGGGCACGCACAGCACCGCGCGCCGCCACGGCGAGCGCGCAGGAACGGAACCACCCCCATGAGCACCACCGTGGCGCCACCGCGCCCGTCCACCCCCGCACGCCCGGGCCGCCGCCCGGCGCACCACCGACCCACCCTGCGCCGTGTCTCCTCGGACACCGGTGCCCGCCGCGCGCTGGTCCTGCTCGAGCTGTCCGAGCACGGTCCGTGCGACGTCCTGACGCTCGCACGGCGCTGCGCGCTGCCCGCCGACGCCGTCGCCGCGCACCTGCGTGACCTGGCCGAGGCCGGGTTCGTCGTCGCCGACGGCCGCCGCTGGGCGGCCGTGTCCCTCGTCGAGCGCGAGCGCGCCCGGAGGCTGGTCCACGGGTGACGGCGGGGCGGGTACGGTCCTGGCATGTCGCTCGAACGGGCCCGTGAGCACCTCGACCGGTACGGGCTGGGCGATGCGATCAGGGTCACCGAGCGGTCGAGCGCGACCGTCGCACTCGCGGCGGAGGCCCTGGGGGTCGCGCCCGAGCGCATCGCGAAGACGCTGAGCTTTCGTGCCGCCGAGCCGGGGCACGCGGTCCTGGTGGTGATGGCCGGCGACGCACGCGTCGACAACGCGGCGTTCCGGGCGGCGTTCGGCGTCAAGGCGCGGATGCTCGCGGGCGACGAGGTCGAGGCGCTGACCGGTTACCCGCCGGGCGGCGTGTGCCCCTTCGGCAACCCGGTCACCGCCACGGTCCACCTCGACACGTCCCTGCGGCGCTTCGCGACCGTGTTCCCCGCGTGCGGGACGGCCGCCTCGGCGGTCGAGCTGACGTGCGAGCGGCTCGAGGAGGTCACCGGCGGTGCGCCGTGGGTGACGGTGTCGCGGCTGCCGGGGTGACCCGCGGGATGTAGTCATCAGACAGGTGCCCGTCCTGGCCGGCAACTGTCGCGCAGAGCAGGCCGCGGATGCCATGATGGCCCGGCACACATCTGATGAATCGTGGTGGGAGATGCGCACCAGACGGCTCGCACGTGACGTCGAGGTCACCGAGCTCGGGTTCGGCGCGGCACAGCTCGGCAACCTCAACCGGGTGACGACCGACGAGGTCAGCACGCGTGCCGTCGACGCGGCGTGGGACGCGGGGATCCGGTACTTCGACACCGCCCCGCACTACGGGCTGGGCCTGTCCGAGCGACGGCTCGGCGCGGCGCTGCGCGGGCGGCCGCGCGAGGAGTACGTGCTGTCGACCAAGGTCGGGCGCCTGCTCGTCGACGACCCCGACGGTGCGGACCGCCTCGACGACGAGGGGTTCGTCGTGCCGGCGACGGCGCGGCGGCGGTGGGACTTCTCGCGCGACGGCGTGCTCCGCTCGCTCGAGGGGTCGCTGACGCGCCTGGGCCTCGACCGCGTCGACGTCGTCTACCTGCACGACCCCGACGACCACTGGGAGCAGGCCGCGACCACGGGCGTCGCCGCGCTCGTCGAGCTGCGCGACCAGGGCGTCGTCCGCGCGATCGGCGCGGGCATGAACCAGTCGGCGATGCTCACGCGGTTCGTGCGCGAGTGCGACGTCGACGTCGTCATGGTCGCCGGACGCCTGTCGCTGCTCGACCGTGACGCGGCCGCCGGGTTGCTGCCCGCCGCGGCCGAGCGGGGCGTGGGCGTCGTCGCCGCGGGCGTCTACAACTCGGGCCTGCTGGCGCGCGCGGACGTCCCCGACGACGCGAGCTTCGACTACGGTCCCGCCGCGCCGGCGCTCGTCGCCCGCGCACGTGACCTCGCCCGCGCGTGCGCGGCCGCAGGCCTCGAGCTGCCCGACGCGGCCGTGCGTCACCCCCTGCGGTACGACGAGGTCGCGGACGTGGTCGTCGGCATGCGCACCCCCGAGCACGTCGCCGCCTCGGTGCGTCGCTGGTCCGTGCACGTCGACGACGCGACGTGGGCCGCGCTCGACGCGCTCGCGCTGCCCACGACCCGCCCCGGCGCCTGAGCGGCCCGCCGTGCTCCCGCGCCACCCGCCCGACCCGCACGACCCGCCCGGAGGCAGCATGACGACCATCACCGCGGTGCACGTGCACGACGTGCGCTTCCCGACCTCGCTCGCCGCCGACGGCTCGGACGCGATGAACAAGGACGCCGACTACTCCGCCGCGTACGTCGTGCTCGAGACGGACGGTCGGGACGCGACCGGCGCTCCGCTCGCGGGGTACGGGTTCACGTTCACCATCGGGCGCGGCAACGACCTGTGCACCGAGGCCGCGCGGCAGCGGGCGCTGCCGCTGCTCGGCCGCGACGCCGACGACGTGCTCGACGACCTCGGGGGTGTCTACCGCGACCTGTCCGCGGACTCCCAGCTGCGCTGGCTCGGGCCCGAGAAGGGTGTCGAGCACCTCGCGAAGGCCGCGGTGATGAACGCGCTGTGGGACATGGCCGCACGCCGGGCGGGCAAGCCGCTGTGGCGCCTGCTCGTCGACATGACGCCCGAGCAGCTCGTCGACGTGACCGACCTGCGCTACCTGTCGGACGTCCTGACGCGCCAGGAGGCGGTCGACCTGCTCGCGCGGCAGGCGCCGACCCGTGCGGCGCGCGTCGCGGAGCTCGAGGCCCGCGGCGGGTACCCCTGCTACACGACCAGCGCGGGCTGGCTCGGCTACTCCGACGACAAGCTGCGCCGCCTGCTGCGCGAGGCCGTCGACGAGGGGTACCGGCACGTCAAGCTCAAGGTCGGCGCGGACGTCGAGGAGGACGTGCGCCGGCTGACGATCGCGCGCGAGGAGCTCGGCTGGGACGCGCACCTCATGGTCGACGCGAACCAGGTGTGGGACGTCCCGCAGGCGATCGCGTGGATGGAGCGCCTCGCGCCGTTCCGCCCGCTGTGGATCGAGGAGCCGACCAGCCCGGACGACGTGCTGGGGCACGCCGCGATCCGCCGGGCCGTCGCCCCGATCGGCGTCGCGACCGGGGAGCACGGCATGAACCGGGTGCTGTTCAAGCAGATGTTCCAGGCGGAGGCGATCGACTACTGCCAGCTCGACTCCGCACGGCTGGCGTCGGTCAACGAGATCCTCGCGGTGTACCTTATGGCCGCGAAGTTCGGGGTCCCCGTGTGCCCGCACGCGGGCGGTGTGGGGTTGTGCGAGCTGGTGCAGCACCTGTCGATCGTCGACTTCGTGGCCGTCTCGGGGTCGCTCGACGGCCGGGTCACCGAGTTCGTCGACCACCTGCACGAGCACTTCGTCGACCCGTGCGTCGTGCGGGCGGGGCACTACACGCTGCCCGACGCCCCCGGGTACAGCGCGCGCCTGCACGACGCGTCGGTCGCGACGTACACGTTCCCGGGCGGGACCTACTGGTCGTCGCGGGCCTGAGCGTCGGGACGGGCCTGAGCGGGGGGACCGGGCCGACCGGGACCGGTGACGGGCTCGGCGGTCCCGTCGACGTAGTCCTCGACCCCGAGCAGGTGCACCTGCATGTGCAGGCGCGCGCGCTCGGGGTCGCGTCGCTCGATCGCGGCGAGCACGTCGCGGTGCTCGTCGAGGGACGCGACGACCGCCCCGTGCTCGGTGGCGGCGCGGTCCAGCCGGGGGCGCAGCGTGCGCACGACGAGCTGGTCGACGAGCGCCGCGAGCGCGGGGTTGCCGCTCGCGGCGGCGACCAGCCGGTGGAAGCGGGAGTCCGCGGCGAGCAGGTCGGCCAGCGGTGCGTCGTCGGCGAGCAGACGTGCGACGTCGTCGAGGGCGTCGTGCAGCGCGGCGACGTCGTCGGTGCTCGCGTGCGTCGCGGCGAGCGCGGCCGACTCGGCCTCGATCGCGCGGCGCACGGTGAGCAGGTGGCGTGCGTCGACGTCGGACACGAGCTCGGCGAGCACGCCGACGGGCTGCAGCAGGCGGCGCGCGTCGAGGGGTGTCACGTACGTGCCGTCGCCCTGGCGGGTCTCGAGGATGCCGAGCGCGGCGAGCGCACGCACGCCCTCGCGCAGCGACCCGCGTGACACGGCGAGCCGTGCGCCGAGGTCCTTCTCGGGCGGCAGGCGGTCGCCCGCGCGCAGCTCGCCGTCGCGGATCATCGACCGGATGGACGCCATGACGACGTCGGTCTGGGCCCGCGCGTCGTCCTGGCTCATGGCCGCGATGCTAGACGAGGCGGGTCGTCGGGCGGTGCGCACGCGGGGCCGGGGTGGTCGGTGGGGGATGTGGCGGGTGTCACGGAGGGGGTTGACCGCCCGATTCGCCCGGTACTACCGTCACCGTCACTGACAGACGAGTAAGTAACAACGGCGTCGACGACGACGCGGGCCGGGCGACCCCGACGGCCCCACCGGTCGTCGCGCCGCCCGCGCACCGGCACCCGCCGGCCGACAGGAGGTCCCCCGATGCACCCCCGCACGCGCCGCCCCCACACCCGTCGCCCGCACCGGCCCAGGAGCGCCGCCCTCGCGCTCGCCGGGGTCGTCGCG
>JAFAEH010000131.1 GCA_023424135.1 Actinomycetes bacterium
CTCGCGGACGGCGGGTGGTGAGCTCCGGCCCGCTGCCCGGCGTCCCGGCCGGGGCGGCACCGCTGCGGCTGCGCGGTCGCACGTTCGGCCCGGACCACCCGGTCGTCATGGCCGTCGTCAACCGCACCCCGGACTCGTTCTACGCCGCGGCGCGCCACGACGCGACGACGATCGACGCCGCGGTCGACCGGGCCGTCGAGGAGGGCGCGGACGTGCTCGACATCGGCGGCGTGCGCGCCGGACGCGGTCCCGTCGTCGACGAGGCGCAGGAGGTCGCGCGCGTCCTGCCCGTCGTCGAGCGGGTCCGCGCGCGGCACCCCGACCTGCTGCTGAGCGTCGACACGTGGCGGGCCGGTGTGGCCCGTGCGGTCGCCGACGCGGGCGCCGACCTGCTCAACGACACGTGGGCCGGCCACGACCCCGGGCTCGTCGAGGTCGCGGCCGAGCGCGGGCTGGGCGTCGTGTGCTCGCACACGGGCGGTGCCGAGCCGCGCACCGACCCGTTCCGCGTGACCTACCCCGCGGCCGACGGCGTGGACCCCCTCGACGGCGTCCTCAAGGACGTCGTCGCGACCCTCACGGCGGCCGCGCGACGGGCCGTCGCGCTGGGTGTCGACCCCGCCTCCGTGCTCGTCGACGCGACCCTCGACTTCGGCAAGACGACGTGGCACTCGTTGCACCTGCTGAGACGGACCCCACAGATCGTGCAGATCGGGCACCCTGTGCTCATGGCGATCTCGCGCAAGGACCTCGTGGGGGAGACGCTCGACCTGCCGCCCGAGCAGCGGCTCGAGGGCACGCTCGCCGCGACGGCCGTCGCGGCGTGGCTCGGGGCCCGGGTCTTCCGGGTGCACGACGTCGCGGCCACGCGCCGCGCGCTGGACATGGTGGCGTCGATCCGCGCCGAGCGGGCGCCTGCCGTCGCGCTGCGGGGCATGCTGTGAGCGCGTCGACGCCCGCCACGGGGAGCCCCGCGGTCGCGGCCGCCGCGGGAGCCGAGGTCGCGCCGGCGCCCGCGTGGTGGGAGCGTGTGCGCGCGTGGCCGTGGTGGGTGCACGTGCTGCTCGTGTGGGGTGCGTCGCGGCTGGTCGCGCTCGTCGCGTTCCTGTGGACGTCGACGGTGCAGGAGGGGAACCTCTGGACCGACGCGAACCCCGACTACCAGCCGTTCGTCGCGCTGATGTACGACGGCGGCTGGTACAGGCAGATCGCCGAGGGCGGCTACCCCGCCGAGCTGCCGCGTGACGCCGAGGGCCTCGTGCAGCAGAACCCGTGGGCGTTCTTCCCGGTGTACCCGATGCTGGTGCGCGGCGTCATGGCCGTCACGGGTGGCACGTGGGTCGTCGTCGCCCCCACGGTCGCGCTCGTGCTGGGGGCCGCCGCGATGCTCGTCGTGCACGAGGCCGTGCGCCACGGGGCACCGCGTGCGGTCGCGGCACGGCCCGGGCTGCCGCTCGCGAGCGTCGCGCTGGTCTGCGCGTTCCCGACGGCGGCCGTGCTGCAGGTCGCCTACACCGAGTCGGCCGCGCTGCTGCTCGTCGCGACGTCCCTGCTGCTCATCGTGCAGCGCCGGTACGCGTGGGCCGCGCTCGCGGTCGTCGCGCTGGGGTTCACGCGGGCGGTCGCGCTGCCGATGGCCGTCGTGGTCGTCGTGCACGCCGCGGTGCGCTGGTGGCGTGCGCGGCGCGGGGACGACGGCGAGACGTTCGAGCGCCGCGACCTGCTCGGCATCGGCGCGCTGGCGGTGGCCGCCGCGGTCTCGGGCGTCGCCTGGCCGACGATCTGCGGCTGGGTCACGGGCGTGCCGGACGGGTACCTGCAGACGCAGGAGGCGTGGCGCGGTGTGCGGGAGGTGACGCCGTTCCACGGGTGGACGTACGTGCCGCAGTTCTGGTTCGGCGCGTGGGGCGTGTGGGTCATGGTCGCCGGCTTCGCGCTGACGGCCGCCGTGCTCGTCGTGCCCGCCGCCTGGCGCGTCGGACCCGAGCTGCACGCGTGGTCCGCCGCGTACCTCCTGTACATCGTCGCGGTGATCGAGCCGGGCTCGAGCCTGGCGCGGTTCCTGCTGCTGGCGTTCCCGCTCGCGGCAGTCACGGCGGGGGTCGTCACGCGCCCCCCGTGGGCACGCCGGGTGTGGTTCGGCGCCGTCCTCGTGCTCATGCTCGGCCTGCAGGTGCTGTGGATCCGGCAGATGTGGCAGTTCAACCCGAACGGCGACTGGCCGCCGTGACCCGAACCGGGGTGCGGGGACCCGGGCGTCGGCGACGCCCGGTGAACTAGGATGGTCCCCGGACAACCGGCTGATCAGGAGGTTGTCGGGGCTTCCCGACGACCGTCGGCCGGCCACTCACGAGGCGAAGGAGAGGCCGCATGGCCGCGATGAAGCCGAGGACCGGCGACGGACCGCTCGAGGTGACCAAGGAGGGTCGCGGCATCGTCATGCGCGTCCCGCTCGAGGGTGGCGGACGGCTGGTGGTCGAGCTCAACGCGACCGAGGCCTCCGAGCTGGGCGAGGCCCTGACCTCCGTCGTCGGCTGACCCCGCCCGGATGAGCCCTCGCACCACGGGTACGGCCGCCTCGACCGCGCCCCGCACGCCGCCCGTCGTCACGCTGCACGGCGCGACCGTCGTCGACTCCCCGCTCCTGACGGACGGGTCGGTCGACGCGGTCGCGGTGCAGGTCGCGCCCCGTCGGGCCGGGGACGACGCCCTGCAGCCGCGCTCCGGCACGCCGCAGGCGGCCGCGCGGTACGGCATCGACCTGGCCGAGCTGGCCGAGCGGGCCGGGCTCACGGGTGCCGCGGGCGAGGCGTTCACCGTGCACCTGCCGCTGCCCGTCGGGTCGTCCGTGGAGCTTCCCTGGTCGGGGCTGCCGCCGCGGATCGTCCTGGTGGGCGTCGGGGACGAGGGGCCGACGGCACTGCGGCGCGCGGGTGCCGCGCTCGCGCGGGCGACCCGGGGCCTGCACCGTGTGGCGG
>JAFAEH010000200.1 GCA_023424135.1 Actinomycetes bacterium
CACCTGGTCGGCCACGTCGGCGGGGACGCCCGCCGGCAGGTCGAACCCGCCGCCCGCCGCGCCGAGACCCTGCGACGCGGCCGCGCGGAACCCCTCGACGAAGGGTTCGCGCAGCTCGGCCGGCAGCCCGGCCGCGGCGTCCTGCGCGGCGGCGGGCATCGTCACGGCGAGCCGCGACGTGAGGGTCGCGACGATGACGGCCGAGCCGATGACGCCGCCGACCTGCCGGTTCGTGTTGAACGCACCGGCCCCGGCGCCCGCGGTCCGGTGGTCGAGGCCCGACGTCGCGAGGTTGGCCAGCGGTGAGAACACCAGGCCCGTGCCGATGCCGAACCCGGCCATCGGCACGACGAGCCGCCACAGGGCGACGTCGGGCTGGACCTGCGTCGCCAGCGTCCCGATCGCGACCGCGAGCACCGTGAACCCGCTGGCGACGACCCACTTGGCGGGCACCCGGTCGGACAGGCGGCCCGCGAACGGTGCGACGACGCCCGAGATCAGCGACCCCGGCAGGCCGACGAGCGCGGCGTGCAGCGGCGAGAGCCCGAGCACCTGCTGCAGGTACAGCGTGAACGGGAAGAAGATGCCGGTCATCGCGAAGGTCACGGCCGCACCGGCGACGTTCGCGAGCGCGAAGTTGCGGTGCGCGAACAGGCGCAGGGGCAGCAGCGCGTCGTCGCCGCGGTGCCGCTGCCAGAGCAGGAACGCGCCGCTGACCAGCACGCCCGCCCCGATCACGAGCGGCACGCTGACGGGTCCGACGATCGTCCCCCAGTCGTACGTCTGCCCCTCCTGCAGCCCGAAGACCAGCAGGAACAGCCCGACGACGGACAGCGCGACACCGATGCCGTCGAACGTGCGCGCGTGCGTGGGCAGCGCGGGCAGACGCACCAGGGAGAGCCACAGCGCGACGATCCCGACGGGGATGTTGACGAAGAAGATCCACTCCCAGCCGACCGTCTCGACGAGCACGCCGCCGAGCACCGGGCCGGTGATCGTCGCGACGCCCGCGACCGCTCCCCACACACCCATGGCGGCGCCGCGGCCCTGCGGGGGGAACACGCGCGTGATCATGGCCATGGTCTGCGGCGTCATCAGCGCACCGCCGACCCCCTGGACGGCGCGTGCGGCGATGAGGACGCCCGCGGACCCCGCCAGCCCGCAGGCCAGCGACGCGAGCGTGAACACGACGAGCCCTGCCACGAACACGGGGCGAGGACCGAACCGGTCGCCGAGGCGTCCGGTGACCAGCAGCAGCACCGCGAACGTCAGCAGGTAGGCGCTGTTGACCCATCCGACGGTCACGAGGCTCGCGTCGAACGCGTCCTGCAGGGTCGGCACGGCGATGTTCACGATCGTCGTGTCGACCATGATCATGAAGAAGCCGAGGCACAGCGGCGGCAGGACGCTCCACGGGCTGCGCCCGTGCAGGTCCACGGCGGGGGCGGACGTGGTCATCAGGACTCCGGTGGTCGAGGTCGCGGGTGTCGCGACGGGCGGGCGTCGGCGGGCGACGCCGTGGGCGGGCGGTGCCGTGCGGTCGTCAGCCGGATGCTGGGGCGTCCCCGGCGCGGCGGCGCTCGAGGGCGGCGAGGAACTCGGGTGGCGGCGGGCCGCCCCACGCGAGCGTGCCGTCGGCGAGGTCGCGCAGGACGCCGTCGAGCCACGCGAGCTCGCTCTCCAGGAGGACGAGCTCACGCTCGGCGTCGAGGAGGAACCGTCGCGGAAGGCCGAGCGCGAGCACGTCGTCGATGCGCGCCCGCAGGTCCACGAGCCGCGCGGCCTCACGTTCACGGCGTCGGTTCAGCGCGGCAGCCACGTCTGCGGCCGGCAGCCGTGGTGCGTGCGCCAGGCCGACGGGGAAGTCCGCGTGGGCGGCGCGGTCCTCGGCCAGGTAGGAGGTGAGCGCCGGTCCGAGCGCGGCGTGCCCCGCGGGCGTCGCACGGTAGGTGGTGCGCTCGGGCCGGTTGCCGCACCGTTCGGTGCCGACGGCCTCGACGAGGCCGTCGCGTTCGAGGCGGTCGACGGCGTGGTAGACGGCGCCGGGTGAGACGCGCACCAGACGTGCCTCCCCGCGCTCGACGAGCATCTGGTAGACGTCGTACGGGTGCCGCGGTTTCTCGTCGAGCACCCCGAGGACCACCAGCGCGACGGCGGTCAGCTCACGTGCCATGTCACGCCCTCCCTCACCCCGCACTCCCGTCCCCGCCCGTCGAGGTCGGCCGCGTGGGACGAAAGTCCTTGTTCCGCGCGGAATATTACGCGCGGATGAGCGCACAGTCCACCCCGGTGCGACGCGCGAGGGCACGACGACGCCCCGGCCGCGGCGTGCCACGTGGGGCGCCGCGCCCAGCGCACCGGACGTCAGCTCGACGCGACCGCACCGCGGGGATCGATCCGGAACAGCTCGACCTCGCCCCGCAACGAGTCCGCGACGTCCGTCAGGTCCTCGACCGCGGCCCGGACGTCCTCGGCACCGGACCGCGAGCTCTCGGCCCCCTCGACGACACCCTGCATGGCGACGGCGATCTGACGGGTCCCGTCGGACGCGTTGACGAGGTTGCGCTCGACCTCACCCGTCGTCGCGGACTGCTCCTCGACGGCGGCGGAGATCGACGACTGGTGCTCGTCGACCGAGGCGACGGCCGCGGTGATGCGCTCGATCGCGCCGCCCACCTCCGACGCGTCGTTCTCGATCGCCGCCAGCACGGGCTCGATCGTCTCGAGGGCGGTCGACGTCTGCTGCGCCAGCTCCTTGACCTCACCGGCGACCACGGCGAACCCCCGCCCGGCCTCGCCGGCCCGCGCGGCCTCGATGGTCGCGTTCAGCGCGAGGAGGTGCGTCTGCCCGGCGATCGCGGACACCGCCGACAGCACGTCCTTGATCTGCGACGACGACTCGCCCAGCCGTCCGGCGACCAGTGCGGCGTCACGGGCGAGGCCGACGGTCTCCTCGGTGCGCCGGCGTACGGCCGTGACGTCCTGCGCCACCGATGACGTGGTCGCCTGCATCTGCGTGGTCGCGGCGGTCACCGCCTCGACCTCCGCGGAGACCCGCGACGCGTTGTCGGCGACGTCGCTCGCCCGTCGGGACGAGTCCACGGCGACCTGCCCGAGCGACGTGCTCGAGTCGTCGAGCCGGGCCGCCGTCCCCCGCACGGCGCCGGCCCCGGTGCGCATGCGTTCCACCGCCGAGCGCATCGCGACGACCGCGCGCGAGAGCGCCTGGGCCATCTGGCCGATCTCGTCGGTGCCGTCCGCCTCGACCTCGACGGACAGGTCACGCCGCGCGACGCGGTCGAGCGCATCGGTCAGGCGGCTGACGCGGTGCACGAGCCGCCGCGCGTACACGGCCACGGCGACCACCGCGAGCGCCGCGACGACGAGCCCGGCGACGAGCTGGGTCACGACGAGGTCCCGCGAGCCGGCACGCAGCTGCGCACCGATCGCCTCGGACTCCGCCTGCGGCTGCCACGCGACGATCGTCCAGCCCCAGCCCGCGGCCCTGTCGGCGACGACCCGCGCGGGTGCGCCGTCGACGTCGGCCGTCCGGCTGACCGTGTCGCCGTCCGCGAGCTGCGAGGCCGCCGCGACGAGGTCGGTCGCCTCGTCGTCCGCGAGGACGGGGGACGCGGGGACGAGCGTGGTGCCGTCCGCGGCGAGCACCGTCAGACCGCCGGACGTCCCGACGGTGACCGCTTCGAGCGCGGTGCGCACCGGCCCGTCGACGTCGGCGGTCGGGACGCCGACGAACACCGCGCCGACGACCTCGTCCGCGACGACGACCGGCGCGTACGCGGTCACGTAGGGCACCCCGACGACCTGGGCGACCCCGTTGAACGTCTCACCGGCGAGCACGGCGGCCACCACCGGGGTCGCGGTCCCGTCCGCCGCGACCGCGGGGATGTACGTGCCGATCGCTCGCCGCCCCTCGGCGTTCGGGACGGTCGTGGCGACCCGCAGCATGTCGCCGTCGTCGTTCATGCGCTGGAACACCGTGACGGCGGCACCGCCGAGCAGGTCGGTGACCTCGTCGACCACGGGTGTCGGGACCGCCGGGTCGGCGTTGTGCCCGAGCCAGGTGCCCCCGACCAGGAATGCCGGCAGCTCGACGGTCGTCGTCTCGCCGCTCACCTGGTCGGTCGCGTCCCACGCCACGGGACCGCCGAACGTCACGTCGCCCTTCGCGGCGAGGACCTGCTGCGCGACGCCGAGGTCGCCCAGCATCCGGTCGCTGACCGTCTGCACCTGCGTCTCGACGAGCGTGACGGCCGCTTCCGCGGCGTCGTCGAGGCCGGCCCGGACCAGCGCGTCGACCTCGTCGCCGGCGTCTGCGGCGAGTCCGGCGCTCAGCACGCCGCTCAGCACGGACAGGACGACCGCGGTGAGGGTGACGGCGCTGCCGCCCGCGAGCACGAGCCGGGTCCGTAGCCCCTGGCGGGCCCGGCCCGTGGGGCGGTCAGGCCCAGGGGGTGGTGCGACGGCGGCGGGTCCGACGGGCGCGGTGGCGGCGGGCGGACGGGGAGCTGTGGCGGTGGTGTGCGTCACGGGGACTCCAGGGGACGTGTGACCGCCGGGCTGCCCTGGCGGCCCTCCATCGGACGCCCTCCCCATCGACACGCGACCACCGGGACGAAGGCCCCTGTCGCCCACTTCACCCGTCCCCCACGCCGCGAGCGCGGTACTCGTCCACCGGGTGCGGGGGATACGAGTACCGCGCTCGACGGAGGAGTACCGCGCTCGCGCGGCGGACGGTTGGCCCGTCAGGCCCCGGGGTCGGCCTGGAACTCCCAGCGCACGCCCAGCAGCCGGTCGTGGTAGTCGAACACCGCCTGGTTCTCCCAGCCGTTGCCGGACGACGGGTCGGTCGGGTCCCAGCCGCTGCCGTTGACGGCCGTCCAGGTGCCCTCCCAGTAGAAGACGCCCAGCCCGCGGTTGCCCGGCAGGTTCGCGACGACGTTCTGGACGGCGCGCACGTACGACGCCTGGCCGGCCTCGCTGGCCGGGAAGCCCGGGATCACCTGCGCCGTGCCGAAGATGTTCGTGTGCGCGTCGTCCTGCGCCGTGGTGAAGCCGTACGCGGTCTCGACGACCGCGAGCTGCTTGCCGGGGAAGGCGTTCAGCAGCGTCGTCGCACCGCTCTGCAGCGTCGCCAGGCTGCCGTGCCAGTAGCCGTAGAACGACAGGCCGATGACGTCGAACGGCACGTTCTGCGCCTGCGCCTGCGCGTACCACCACTGCAGGTTCGACACACCCGACCCGAGGTTGGTCAGGTGCAGCACGATCTTGGCGTTCGGTGCCACGGTGCGCGTCGCGTTGGCGCCGGCGCGCAGCAGCACGCCGAGGTTGGCGAAGTTCGACGACGCCCCGGAGGCGGCCCCGCCCGTGATGAGCATGCCGGGGTTGATCTCGTTGCCGATCTGCACCATGTCAGCCGGCGTGCCCTGGTCCCGCAGCGCCGTGAGCACGTCGGTCGTGTGCGCCGAGACCGCATTCGCGAGCTGCGTGAGGTTGTACGACGACCACGCCGTGGGGATCTTCTGCGCGCCCGGGTCGGCCCACGTGTCGGAGTAGTGGAAGTCGATGAGCAGCCCCATGCCCGCGGCCTTGGCGCGCCGCGCCATCTCGAGGACTCGCGCCTTGTTGTTGTAGCCGTCCGCGGGGTTGACCCAGACCTTGAGCCGCGCGTAGTTCACGCCCGCGTCGCGCAGGATCGTCACGGGGTCGCCCGCGACGTTCGACGCGTTGCGGTAGACGGCGCCCTTCGCCTGGTTCTTGGGGACGGACGACATGTCCATGCCGCGGATCGGACGCGTGATGCGCCCGGCGGTGAGCGTGACGTCGTCGAACTGGGCCCACGCACCGCCCACCGTGCTGCCGGTGCGCAGCGCGATCGTGCAGCTCGACCCGGTCGCGTACGCCGAGACGGCGACCTGCACCCAGCCATTGTCCTGCTCGGTGCTGGGCACGGTCTGGTACCGCCAGGCCGCACCGCAGCCCTCGAGCCCGATGCGTGTGACGTCGAGGGCCTGCCCGGGCGTCGCGGATCCCGAGCGCGCCCACACCCGCAGCGTCCACCAGCCGGGCGTCAGGCCCGTGACGGTCTGGCGCAGCTCGGTGGTGTACGCGCCCGAGGACCACAGGTTGGCGCGGCGCGATCCCGCGTGCCCGCCGGACTGCACGGTCGCCGCGCTCGTCGTCCCCGTCACGGTCCATCCCGTGGGGCTCCACGCGTTCTCGAAGCCGGGGTTGACCACGGTCGGTGCCGCGTGGGCCGGCAGGACCGTCCCGACACCGACCAGGGCGGCGATCGTCGTCGTCGCGGCCGCGTGCAGCAGCCGTCGCGTGCTCGTCCACATACGTCCTCCAGCCGCGCGGACGCGAGCGGGGCGTGGTCGCCGGTGACCCGCCTGTGACCGCTCACAGTCGCACGGTGCGAGACGGGACAGTAGCGCCAGACGCAACCGCTTCGAAAGAGGTGAAACGTACCGTTACCCGACTGGGACCGATCACAGTCCACGTGCGGTCGAGCACGTCATCCGTCCGCCGTACGCATGACGGGGCGCCGGTCCCTGTCGGACCGGCGCCCCGTCACGCGTCGCGGGACCTCAGGCCTCGATGCCCTCGAACAGCTCGGTGACCAGCGCGGCGACGGGCGAGCGCTCCGAGCGCGTGAGAGTCACGTGCGCGAACAGCGGGTGCCCCTTGAGCGCCTCGATGACCGCCGCGACCCCGTCGTGCCGCCCGACCCGCAGGTTGTCGCGCTGCGCGACGTCGTGCGTCAGGACGACCCGCGAGGACTGCCCGATGCGCGAGAGCACCGTCAGCAGCACGTTGCGCTCGAGGGACTGCGCCTCGTCGACGATCACGAACGCGTCGTGCAGCGACCGGCCGCGGATGTGCGTGAGCGGCAGGACCTCGAGCAGGTCCCGGTCGAGGACCTCCTCGACGACCTCCTTGCTCACCAGCGCGCCGAGGGTGTCGAAGACCGCCTGCGCCCAGGGGTTCATCTTCTCCGCCTCGGAACCCGGCAGGTACCCGAGGTCCTGACCCCCGACCGCGTACAGCGGCCGGAACACCATGACCTTGCGGTGCTGACGACGCTCCAGCACGGCCTCGAGGCCCGCGCACAGCGCGAGCGCCGACTTACCCGTGCCGGCTCGGCCTCCGAGCGAGACGATCCCGATCTGCTCGTCGAGCAGCAGGTCGATCGCGACCCGCTGCTCGGCGCTGCGCCCGTGCACGCCGAACACGTCCTGGTCCCCACGCACGAGCTGGATGTGCTTGTCGGCCGTCACACGGCCCAGCGCCGAGCCCCGCGGGCTGTGCAGCACCAGACCCGTGTGGCACGGCAGGTCGGACGCACCCCCGGTCAGCGCCGTCTGGCCCGCCGCGACGTCCGCGAGCGCGACCGACTCGTGCTCCCACAGGTCGGACATCTGCTGCTCGGACAGGTCGACGGCGTCCATGCCCGTCCACCCCGAGTCGACCGCGAGCTCGGCGCGGTACTCCTCGGCCTGCAGCCCGACGGCCGACGCCTTGACCCGCATCGGCAGGTCCTTGGAGACCACGACGACGTTCGCACCCTCGGCCGCGAGGTTCGCCGCGACGGCGAGGATGCGCGTGTCGTTGTCGCCGAGGCGGAACCCGGCGGGCAGGACCTCCGGGTCCACGTGGTTGAGCTCGACGCGCAGCGTGCCGCCCTCGTCGGTCACGGGCACGGCCGCGTCGAGCCGCCCGTGCTTGATCCGCAGGTCGTCGAGCAGGCGCAGCGCGCTGCGCGCGAAGTAGCCGAGCTCGGCGTGGTGGCGCTTGGCCTCCAGCTCGGTGATGACCACGACGGGCAGGACGACGTCCTGGTCGGCGAAGCGCAGGAGCGCGCGCGGGTCGGACAGCAGGACGGACGTGTCGATCACGTAGGTCAGACGCGGTGAGGAGCTCTCGGCCCCGACCGGCGTACCGGTCGTCGTGGGTGCGGTACCCAGGTCGTGCTGCGAGGCGTGGTCCACGGCAGGCTCCCCTCGGGCGCTGTCAGCGCCGGTGCGGGCGCGTCCCGACGACCTCTGGCGCGGCTGCGCCGTGCGGTCGACGTTCGGCGGCGGGACGAGGTCGGCCGGCCGAGGGCCGGGTCCGACCCTCCTCCCGGAGCGCATGCTCCATGGGCTGGCCTTCCCGGGACGACGGGCGTCGTCCTCTGCCGCAGAAGGTAACCCGCATCACATCCGCGACGCCGCACATCCGCGGGGCGAGCCGCAAGATGTCACACAGCGTTCACCTGAGCACACGTCCACACCCCTCCCACCGCCCCACCGAGCACGTCCACCCACCCCACCCACGCCCCTCCCCGCGGGTCCACCCACCCACACCCCCCTCTTCCCCATCCCTCGCCCCACGCCGGTCCACCCCATCCGCCGAACTCGGACTTTGGCGGCTTCTGAGGCGCCAAGAGCCGCCAAACTCCGAGTTCGTCGGGGGACGGGAGACGGGCGGCGAGACACGGGGGACGGGCCGTGGGACAGGGGCCGGCGGCGGGACAGGGGACGGGCGGCAGGGTGGGGTGGGTCGGGGGCGCGGGGTCAGCGGCCGAGGCGGCGCTCGCGCTGGCTGTAGGCGCGGACGGCGCGCAGGAAGTCGACGCGCCGGAAGTCGGGCCAGTACGCCTCGCAGAAGTAGAACTCCGAGTGCGCCGACTGCCACAGCAGGAACCCGCCGAGCCGCTGCTCACCCGACGTGCGGATCACGAGGTCCGGGTCCGGCTGACCCTTGGTGTAGAGGTGCTGGGCGATGTGCTCGACGTCGAACGCCTCGGCGAGCTCGTCGAGGCTCGACCCCTCCTCGGCGTGCATGCGCAGGAACGAGCGCACGGCGTCGGCGATCTCGCGACGTCCGCCGTAGCCGACGGCGGCGTTCACGTGCAGCCCCTGCACCTGCGACGTCGCGTCCTGCGCGGCCTTGAGGGCGGTCGCCGTGCGGTCCGGCAGCATGTCGAGCGCGCCGACGGCCTGCACGCGCCAGCGGCCCTCGGCGGCGAGCTCACCGACGACGTCCTCGATGACGCGCAGCAGCGGCTCGAGCTCGGCCGGGTCCCGGGCGAGGTTGTCGGTCGAGAGCAGCCACAGCGTGACGACCTCGACACCGACCTCCTCGCTCCACTGCAGCAGGTCGCTGATCTTGTCGGCGCCGCGGCGGTGCCCGGTTGCCGAGGACAGCCCGCTGCCGCGCGCCCAGCGACGGTTCCCGTCGAGGATGACACCCACGTGGCGTGGCACGCGCTCCGACGACAGGGACGCCGCGAGCCGACGCTCGTACAGGCCGTACAACGGGTGCGGCAGGCGCACGCGTAGCCTCCTCGTGGACGCTCGGGCGGACCGCGCCCACGGTACTCGCCGCGCAGGACCGGCGGCGACGGTCGACGGTCCGTGACATGCACGACGCGGGGCGACACGCGTCGACACCCTTACCTACGGTGGCGTAACCTACGCTGACGTAGGTCACGACGGACGAAGGCGGCACCCGACGGATGAGCACTCCCCCGGCACGCGGTCAGCATCCCGTCGCACGTGACGACGACGAGCCCACGACCGCGCCCGGCGACGGGCCCACGAGCATGCCGGACGCACCGCGACCGCCCGACGGACCGCCCTCGGCCCGGCAGGACACGGGACCCGTCGCACGTGCCGCCGACGCCGTCAGCGGTGCGGTCGGCGCCATGGGGGACGTCGTCGAGCAGGTCGTCGAGACCCTCAAGCCGAAGCTGCGCGGCTGGATCCACGCCGGCGTGGCGCCCTTCGTGCTCGCCGCCTCCATCGTGCTCGTCGCGCTCTCCCCGACCTCCGCCGCCCGCTGGTCGACCGCCGTGTTCGGGCTGTCCGCGGTCATGCTGTTCGGCACCAGCGCGATCTACCACCGCGGCACGTGGTCCCCGCGGGTCGCCGGTGTGCTGCGCCGCCTGGACCACACCAACATCTTCCTGATCATCGCGGGCACCTACACGCCGCTCGCGGTGCTGCTGCTGCCGACCTCGACCGCCCGGACCCTGCTGCTGGTCGTGTGGTCCGGCGCCCTGGTGGGGCTGCTCGCCCGCATCTTCTGGCTCGGTGCGCCGCGCTGGGTGTACGTGCCGATCTACGTCGCGCTCGGGTGGGTGGCGGTGGGCTTCCTGCCGCAGTTCTGGCGCACGGGGGGCCCGGCGATCGTCTGGCTCGTCGCCGCGGGCGGCCTCGCCTACACGGTCGGTGCCGTCGTCTACGGGCTCAAGCGCCCCAACCCGAGCCCCCGGTGGTTCGGGTTCCACGAGATCTTCCACGCGCTGACGGTCGTCGGGTACACGTGCCACTACGTCGCGGTGTCGATCGCGGCGTACCGCTCCGCCTGAGCCGGCGGGCGCCTGCTCGCCGGGCCCTCAGCGCCGCGGCACGACCGCGTACCGGCGGTTCTCCAGCGACGGGTTGCGCCGACGGACGCCCGCGAGCTCGTCCGCGTCGAGGTCGACCGTGCGCACCTGCGGGGCCTCGTCGAGCTCCAGCCCGACGACCCCGTCGGGGCCGACGACGAGCGAGCGGCCGACGACCTTCTTGCCCGCCTGCCCGACGGCGACGACCGCCGCGGTGTTCTCGATCGCGCGGGCGACCGCGAGCGTGCGCCAGTGCATGGCCTTGAGGTCACCGGCGGCCCACGCCGCCGGCACGACGAGCACCTGGGCGCCCGCGTCGACGAGCCGGCGCGCCGACTCGGGGAAGCGCAGGTCGTAGCACGTCATGACGCCGAACCGCAGGCCCGCGACGTCCAGCACGAGCGGTGGCGCGTCCGCCGGACCGGGTGCGAGCCGGTCGGACTCGCGGTGCCCGAACGCGTCGTACAGGTGCACCTTGCGGTAGGTACCGACGAGCTCACCGCGCGCGTCCACCGCGACGACCACGTTGTGCGGGCGCGCCCGTCCGTCGGGGCCGGGTTCGCCGCCCGGCACGGTCGTGCCCGCGACGACCGCGACACCGCCGTCGCGGGCCTGTTCGCGCAGCATCGAGACGAACGGTCCGTCGAGCGGCTCGGCCATCTCGATGCCGACCCCGCGCGGGTCGTACGCCGACGCGTACTCCGGCAGCACCACGAGGTCCGCCCGCACGCGCGCCGCCGACCGCAGGACGTCGCGCACCGCGACGAGGTTCGCGCCCCGGTCGCCGCCGGCTCCGAGCT
>JAFAEH010000202.1 GCA_023424135.1 Actinomycetes bacterium
ACTGAGCCCGTCCACGTCTTGTCCGCGTGATCGTGGGGGCTGAGAAAATCTACTGCGGACTGCACCCGGAGAAGCCCTGGTCCCACGTCATCGGACGCGGGTTCGATTCCCGCCACCTCCACCATGACGCTCCTGCTCGAGCCTGACACCCGAGCAGGCAGCGTTCGAGATGGCATGTTCAGGAAGAGCCCGCCGGCAACGGCGGGCTCTTCGTGTGTCCGGGCGCTGTCGAGACGCCTGTCTGGCGCGGCCATCGCACGCTCACGTGTCGGAGGTGGGTGAGAGCCTTCGTGGCTATGGCTGTTCGAAGCGATCGCGGAGCGGGTTGTGTCTTGCAGTACTCACGCCGGCCGGCGCACACTGATGAGGTGTCGTGAGGGTTCGGATCAGCAGGTCGGCCCGCAAGCACAGGCTCAGCGCAGGTCGCATCCGACAGGCCCTGTCCAGCGCGACCTTGGTGCGGGAGGAGGTGGATGCGGCGGTGTACATCGGCACCGACTCGACGGGCGTCGAGATCGAGATGGTCGTCGTCGCCGACGACCGCAGCGACGGGTTCACGGTCATCCATGCGATGCCGACGGTGTGGAGGCAGCGATGAGCACGTTTCCCGAGGCGTTCGGGCCCGAGGTCGAGGTCGAGTCGGTCGACCTCGACGTGAGTGAGGTGCGCTTCCGTGGGGCACGGCTGACCGAGGCTGCCGCCAGGGACATCGCGGACGACGTCCTTTCGCGCGCCCCCGGCCGGCCGTCGCTCTCGGGCAAGGGGGAGGTCTCGCCGTCACTCTCGGTCCGCCTCCCGAAGCAGGAGCGTGCACGGCTCGAGCAGGTGGCTGCGCGGCAGGGCAGGCGTCCGGCGGATGTCGTCCGCGAGGCGCTCGGAGACTACCTCTCCCGCCACGCAGGCTGACGGCGCTGCGCCGGACACGTCGACACACCGAGGTGGGCCGGGAGGTCGCTTGCACGCCATCCCCTTCAAGTCACTATGCAGTTCTTAATCTTCCGGAGTAACTTGTGCAGGGTGACGAGCGAGCGGGAGGTGCTGCGCAGCATCGCGCGCGCGCCGATGCGTACGGTCCGCCCGCGCGACCTCGTGGATCGGTACGCCCATCCTGGACCCCGGCTCGCGGCGCTCGCCGAGCGCGGCGTGGTGCACCGACTCGCTCACGGCGTCTACTGCGCCGTGCCGACCGAGCACGTCGGTACGCGGTGGCGACCTGCGCTCGAGGCGGCGACGGCTGCGATCGCCACAGCTCTGTACGGCGACCGGGTCCCCGTGCTCACGGGAGTGACCGCCGCCCGCGTGCACCAGGCGTGGCCGCGTGCTGTCGGTGCAGGATTCGTGGCCGTCCCGACGCAGCGCCGACCGCTCGACATGGTGGACCGCCACGCGACCGTGCACTTCGTGACACGGGCCGTCGAACGGCTCGACGCGGTCGCCACCATCACCGAGCTGGGCACTGCTCTTGTGACGACACCCGAGCAGACGATCCTCGACCTGGCGCGCGCTGATCCGCGAGGGGAGGACCCCGAGGTCCAGGCGGCCGTCGACGCGCTCTGGGTGCAGTGCGACCCCCAGGTCCTCGCGGAGATCGTGCCGCGCCAGCGCATGCGTGCGACCTACGAGCGCGTGGTCGCCGGGCGATGAACGCACAGCTCGACGAGTGGGGCGTCGTCGCCGAGCGGTTCGGGGTCGACCTCGAGCAGGTGCGTCGCGACCACCTCATCTCGCACGTCCTCGCCGCGATCGCCCGAGACCTGTCGACGGACGACGTGGTGTTCTTCGGCGGTACCGCGCTGTCCCGGACGCACCTCGCCGACGCGCGACTGAGCGAGGACGTCGATCTCCTTGCCGTGGCACCCAGGAAGGACGTCGCGGCTCGGATCGAGGACGCTGTGCGTCGTGGGCTGATGCGCAGCCACGGGCGTGTCTCGTGGCGTCCCGGCCTGACCGCGACGCGTGGGTCCGAGCCGGCGGTCCTCGTCGCTCCGGGCGTCGCGAGCGTCCAGGTCCAGCTCGTCGACGGGGCCGGGTACCTCTGGCCCACCGAGGTACGGCAGATCGAGCAGCGATACAGCGACGCCCCCGAGGCTGCGCTACGCACACTCACGGCCGCGGGATTCGCGGCGGCAAAGCTGGGTGCGTGGATCGACCGGAGTGCCTCGCGCGACCTCTACGACCTGTGGGCGCTCGCCGAGCGCGGTCTCATCACGCCCGATGCGGTCGAGGTGTTCCGTCGTTGCGGTCCGACGGGTCGACGACCGCCGGTGTGGGCGTTCGACCGCGGCCCGACGGAGGCCACGTGGTCGCGCGACCTGGGGCACCAGACGGTGCTGACGGTCACGGCGGCCGCAGCGCTGGACGCGGTCCGCGATGCCTGGCGGTCAGCGGCGGAGGCCTGACCCCTCCACCGGGCCCGGGTCGACGGCGCCCTGCAGCACCGCGACGAGCGCAGGTTCGACGACGTCCGCGGGCAGGGCCTCGAGGGTCGCCATGACGCCGGCGACCTGCTCGGGCAGGCCGTCGGACAGGACGCGTGCGACCAGGCTCGGATCGGGGGAGGCGGGCGGGCGGCCGCGCACGTCGGACGCCGCGGCGTGCAGCGCGGCGGCGAGCTCGTCGGCGACGTCGGCGGTCACGGCCGTGAGCGTCAGGTGCGCGGTGCGGGGCAACGTCGTGCCGTCGGGCTGCGTGAGCGCCGGCTGGCAC
>JAFAEH010000175.1 GCA_023424135.1 Actinomycetes bacterium
CACCTGGCGTCAGATCCCCGGCCACGCCGAAACCACCACCACCTCCCACCAGTTCTCCGTCGAAGAACGCACCAGCCGCCTCGTCACCGCCCCCTGCACCGCCGTCCCCACACCACCCGACTGCTGATCCGACAAGGACGGCCACCGCGACCTCACCAGGACGGCCACCTTGCCGATGGGCTGGTGTGGCCCTCTCCCAGGACGACCTGCCGCGCTCGCCCACCGGGCGGGTGCCGCAGTGGGTCGTCGACGAGGCGGCGGGCCGCCGGCCGGAGTCCGAGCAGTGGCGTTCGCCGACGGCGGTGACCTCCCCGGCGCCCGTCGGACGCGCGCCTCGGCGTCGGCGCCGGCTCTGGTTGCGGCTGGTCGATGTGCTCATCGCCGCCGCGCTGGGCTGGTGGCTCGTGACCGGGGTGCTGCCGGGCGTGCTGCGCAACGTCGACGTGCCCTGGCTCGACAGCATCGTCATGGGGCGTGTGCCCGAGCCGACGACGGAGGTCGCCGCGCTCGCCGACGACATGCTGCTCACTGATCACGGCCGTGACCTGTTCTACGTCGCCCGCCCGACGCTGCTCGGGGCGGACGAGTTCGCGGGGCGGTGCGACCGCGCGAGCCTGGCCGTGCGGGCCGACGGTCCGGTCGCCTGCTACACGTCCACCGGCAGGACGCTGCTCGCGTCCCGGCCGTCGATCGTCCTGTACGTCCCGGCAGACCCGCGGCTGCGGGGGTTCGTCGTCGAGAGCGCGGCGCACGAGCTGCTGCACGCGGGGTGGGACGACCTCACGGATACCGAGCGCGCGTCGGCGACGCCCCTCCTGGAGGCTGTCGTCGCGGGGCTCGACCCGCAGGACGGGCTGCACGCCCAGCTCGCGGGCTCCGTCGGCGCCGACCCGAGCAGCCGCGGGACGGAGCTCTTCGCGTACGTCGGTACACAGGTCCTGCCGCCGGGCGGGCTCGACCCCATGCTCGAGGCCCTGTACGCGCAGTTCATCCGCGACCGCGGCGGGCTCGTGGCCGTGCACACCGGGTTCGAGTCGATGCTCGCAGCGATGGCCGACGACGTGGACGCCGCGCAGAGCGCGCTCGACGCGCGGTCCGTCGAGCACCAGGCCGCGACTGCCGCGCAGGCGTCCGACGTGGCGTCGCTGGCGCTCTACCGCTCCGAGATCGAACGGCAGGAGGCGTACCTCGCAGGGCTGTCGGCGGCGCAGCAGTCGCGGTGGAGACTGTCCTGGACATGGCGCGACGGGACGGTCCTGCCGATGGCGCCCGCCGCCCGGACCCTTGCCGACGCCCGCGACCTGCTCGTACGCGACGAGGCCGCGCTGACGGCACAGGCTGTCGCGCTGGAGGCGGCTGCAGCCGACCTGGCACTCGAGCAGACGCGGGTCGACGGGCTGCGTCGTGACCTCGACGGGTTGTGGGCGCAGCTCGATCCCGGGCAGTGGACGGTGCCGGGCACCTAGCACCCGACAACCCCGGGCCACGTGGGTCGCGTCGTCACACCGGGCGCATCGCCATACCGGAGTCCGTCGACCGCCACGCCTCGCCGCTCATCCGGGCGTCACGCGCGACCCCCGCGGACGCGTCGGCGAACGTGCGGTCCAGCACCGTCAGGACCACCGACACGTTCCCCAGCGCGTCCGCCACGGTCCACGACCCGACCGCGGAACCCAGGTCGCTGCACTCGGCGCCGACCACCGAGGCGTGCGCCGAGACCGCCGCCACGAACGACGACACACCGACCTCGTCGACCACCAGATCACTCATGACGCACCCTCCCGCACCCTCGTCGTCCTCCTGACGTCGCTGTCCCTCGCGATGTCTCGAGCCCTCACCGCGGTGTCGGGCTCGGCGTCGGCGGCATGACCATGTCTTCCGGGTCCATGTCGATCAGCCTCTGCAGATCCGGCGGCGGGTCGAACAACGCCTCCTTGACCTCCACGCCGTCACACGTCTCGTCCTCGAACACCTCACCCGACGGCAGCACGTACCCCTCCGGAGACCCCGCCCCCGTCACACGACGCTCACCGTCCTCACCGAGCACGACCCGGTACAGCATCCGGGGTCGAAGTGTCCGAGGAGATCCCACGTCCCTCTCGAAGAGCAACGGATCCAGTCCGGAGCAACCGACCACCTCGGCGGACCGCCCGTCGTCGGCCTCGACGACGACCAGCGGCTCGAACGGCATCGGACCGAGGCGCGCCTTAGCCCTACCCGAGCCGATGTCCATCGCGGTCTGGTCGGCGCGACGCGTCGTCGCGTCAGAACTCCAGCGAGCGCTCATCGCCGGATCGCTGAAGTTCGCCGAGTTCACCGCCACCGCGTACGCAACCTCCGCCTCACGCGTCGCGATCACCCACGGGTCGGACTCCAGCTCGCTCGACGGCTCACCGTCCAGCCACACCACCGCCGGGGTCACCACCGGCTCGGGCACCCCCGCCGCACACCCCGTCACGAGCAGTGCCACGAACATCCCGGCCGACACCCGCCCGACCACCACCCGCATCACGGTGCCGGGCTCGGCCCCCATCACGGTGTCGGACTCGGCGTCGGCGGCATGACCATGTCCTCAGAGTCCATGTCGATCAACTTCTGCAGATCCGGCGGAGGCTCGAACAACGCCACCTTGACCTCCACGCCGTCACACGTCTCGTCCTCGAACACCTCACCCGACGGCAGCACGTACCCCTCCGGCGACCCCGCCCCCGTCACACGACGCTCACCGTCCTCACCGAGCACGACCCGGTACAGCATCCGGGGCCAAGGGGTCCGAGGCGATCCCTCGTCCCGCTCGAGGAGCACGGGAACCAGCGCCGAGCAGCCAACTACCTCGGCCGACCGCCCGTCGTCGGCCTCGACCACGAACAACGGCTCGAACGGCTCCGGACCGAGCGCCACCTCAGCCCAACCACGCAAGAGGCCGGTCTCGACGCTCCAGGCGAACGTCATCCGGTAGTTCTCGTCCCAGCGTGCGCTCATCGCCGGGTCGCTGAAGTTCGCCGAGTTCGCAGCCACCGCACGGGCGATCTCCGCCTCACGCGTCGCGATCACCCACGGGTCGGACTCCAGCTCGCTCGACGGCTCACCATCCGGCCACACCACCGCCGGGGTCACCACCGGCTCAGGCACCCCCGCCGCACACCCCGTCACGAGTCCGACGATCGCGACAGCCACCAGGACGCGCGCGCTCGGTCGCGTCGCGCTCGACTGGATCCTCATCCCCTGATCTCCCCTGACGTGAGCGCGCCGCGGACCGCGTCCACGCTGCGCATGTAGTCGGCCGTCAACTCGTTCGCGGCCTCCTTGAGCCCGTCCGCGGTGTCGAGGTCCCGGGCGGACGGGCCCCAGCGACCGGACCGGTGGTACGCGTCGATCGCGCTCGCGAAGGCGCCGTCGAGGTACTCGGTCCGCGTCGCGGTCGGCGACTCCTCCACGACCATCCCGTCGCGCAGATGGTCCTCGACGCCGCCCTGGATCTCGTCGAGCCCGGTGGAGATGAGCATCGCGACCGGCGCCGGTACCGGCAGCAGGTTGCTCGCCTGCCCGGCGCCGGCGCCCAGCGCGTCGACGGTCGCGAGGTCCTTCTCCAGGTCCGCGAGTGCGACCTCCTCCTGCGCGGTCCGGATCGCACCGTCGACCGCGCCCCACGTCAACGCGAGCCGCTTGAGGGCATCGGGCGCCAGCATCGCACCGTCGTCCGCCGCGCCGATGACGTCCGCCTGGTACTGCGCGACACCGCGCTCAAGGACCGCCCGCCCCTCGCCCTGAGCCGCCGCGACCAGCACGACGCCCAGCTCCGAAGGAGTGACTACCGCCACCGGGCCCCCGGTACCCGGTAGACCGGTCGCGATATCTACCCAGGCGTCCTCATTTCCTTCGAAGTTGAGGACGAGGCCCACCTCGACAAGCCCGCGAAGCTGGACCCGCACCGCGTCGGCGACTGCCGCGGCACCGGCGTCGCTGAGGTTCGCGGGCGTGAACGAACGGTTGCTTGAAAGATGCGCGAACACCCCACTATTCAGTGTCGCAAGCTGCTGAGCCTCGCGCAGAGTCGTGACGTCGTGCTGCGCACCGGCCCACAGCGCTCCGATCCCAGCAAAACCGTCCGACCACGTCGCACCCCAGTCTCGGTTGAGAAACCAGTACGCCAGCCGCGACTCGTCGTAGGTCGCCTCCTCTGCCCCCCACGGCCCGTCCGCCCCGACGAGCCAGTCCCGCGCGGCCTGCGGGTACTCCCCCAGGGTCGCCAGGACGTGCGCAGCAGGGTCGTACGGCGCATTGCTCGCGTCCAACGTCCCGACCGTGTGCAGCGCGTGCCCGGGCGTTCCTGGACCGTCGCGCCATGGCGCGTCGCGGGTGCGTTCGATCTCGTCGAGCAGATCGGCCATCGCGACGGTCAGCTCTTGCCCCATGCGCGCGCCGCGCGGATCGGCGAAGACGAACCCGATCACGCCGAGCGTGCCGTCCATGCTGGAGGCGGCGGCCAGCAGCTCACCGGCGAAGCGGTCGGCCTGCTCGTTCGTCCACTGCGACGAGGCGGCAGCGAGCGCGCGACGAAGCGCCGCACCCGTGCGCGCGAGCACCGCGTTGCGGCCCGGGTCCCCCAGGGTCATGTCCTGACCCAGCGCCGTCAGCAACCGCACCAGCCGGGCACCACCCAGGCCCGTCATCAGGTCCGACATCGTCTGGCCGTCGTCGCCCCACGTCGCGAGCATCGACTCGAGGACCTCCCGGGCGCCCTCGTCCGTGGGATCGAGCAGCATCTGACCGACGACGTCGACGAACCACCGCGCCACCAGGTCGCGCTGGGCCGTCGTCGACGTCCCAGCGGCGGAGGCCGCCAACGCCTGGACCAACGGGACGTCGACGACGGCGTCGGGTGCGCTGCCCGGGGCGTAGGCGCTCATCACGTCCAGACCGGCCAACGCCCGCGCCGTGGACGCGTCCAGGTCCGCGCGCTGCCGACAGCACTCCTCGAAGCCCGCCAGACCCGCAGCGACCTCACCGACGGCGGTCCGCCACGCGTCCAGCTCGTCGGCCGCAGCCGCGACCGCGGGGAACGCCGGCACCTGCGTCCACGACCACCCCACACCGCTCCCCGCGCCACCGGCAGCCAGGACCGCCGCCTCGTAGCGGTCACGCGCCGCCAGCGCCCGTGCCCGCGCGGTGCCGACCTCGTGCCGGCACGCGCGCACCTGCCGGATCAGGACCCGCAGCTGCGCCCCGTACCCGGCCATGACCTCGGCGACCTGAGCACACCCGGCCCCGGCGTCCGCCCACCCGGACGACAACCGCTCGACCCGGGCGGCCAACGCCTCGACCCACGACCCCGCGCACACCGCCACCAACGCCGCGGCCGCCGCGCGGGACTCACCGGCGCGCCCCTCGAACGCCTGGGCGCGTGCGACGTACCCCGCGACCACGGCATCGACCGCTTCCGGATCGCCCGCCTCCGGGACGCCGTCCAGCACCCCCAGATCCACCCGCACGCCCACGACCCCCTGCACCACGACCTCGCACCGACCGGACGAAACGGACACACCGTAGCTGCCCCCGCCCACACCCCGCTGCGCTCATCCACAGCCCCGACCGGAGGCACCCGGCGCGGCCACGAGCCCTTCACGGCGATCTGCCAGCGCCCGGCATGGAGGCGGGCGGCGGGCGTCGCGTGGCACGGTGAGCGCGGCGGCGGGCCGCGCACCACCCGACCACCGCGACTGCGCGACCCCCACGGGTGACACACCCGGGCTGGTTGTCCACAGATTCCCGACGGGCGCACCATGGAACCTGCCCGAACCGGTACGTTCCCGGACATGCGGATGCGTCAGGCAGCAAGACTTGTCGTCACGGTCGCCGCGCTCGGGCTCCTGGTCACCGGGTGCACGGACGACCCGGCTCCGGTCGAGACGACAGCGGCGAGCACGCCCTCGCCCACACCGAGCCCGTCCGCGACGCCGTCGCCCGTCCCGACTCCCGCGGCGGCGACACTGCCGGCGCGACCCGAGGCCATGTCCACACCGAGCGCCGACGGGGCCGCTGCGGCAGCGACGTACTTCATGACCGCCCTGTACCCGTACGCCTACGCGACAGGTGACACCGCCGAGTGGGAGAGCATGTCCGCACCGGAGTGCAGGCTCTGCAGCGGGTTCCGCGACAAGGTCGCGGAGATGGTGACGTCCGGCGAGACGATCGACAGCGGGTCCATCACGGTGGACTATGCCTTCGGGACCGAGATCAGGGCCGACGAGTGGTACAGCGCCGAGCTCCAGATCAACCAGGGTGAGGCCACCCGGCGGGATGCCACGGGCACGGTCGTCTCCACGTCGCCAGGCGGCCGCTTCCGTGTCGCCGTCGCCATGACCTGGGCAGACACGTGGATCATCGACGCCGTCGACATCGACCCCGTGGACGCGTGATGATCATCCACGCCGTCGTCGCTGCTCTGCTCATGACATCAAGTGCCACGAGCGAGGACCTGTCCAGCCTCGCCGAGATGTCGGGCGACAGTGCGACCGTGAGCGCAGCGCGTGGTCACGCCGAGCAGCAGGCGCACGAGGCGCGCAAGGGCACCCCCGCCTACGAGCTGGCCCAGTACCAGCGCGCACCACGATGCAACGTGTCCGGACCCGTACCGACCACCCCACTGAACGGCCCCTGCCCACCCGCCGACGGCACCACCGGCCTGAACGACTGCGGCGACGACACACCCCTCGAACCCCTGTGGACCCGCACCCGCAGCACACCCCAGGACCCCTGGACCACCTGGC
>JAFAEH010000115.1 GCA_023424135.1 Actinomycetes bacterium
CTGCCCACGTTCGAGGACGCCGTGCGCTGCCCCGCGTGCGGGCGCGCGCTGCCCGCCTCGCGCCGGTTCTGCCGGTGCGGGACGGTCCTCGCACCGGCGGGGCGCACCGAAGCGCCCGAGGGACCACCGGCCGCGCCCTGGTACCGACGTGCCGCCGGGGCGGGTACCTCGTTCCGGCGGCGGATGCGCGCGGCGAACCACGGCACGCGCGTCGTGTTCGACCGCGGACGGGCCGCGCAGGTCCAGGTCACGCGCGCGACAGCTGCGCTCGCCGCGGTGGGTCTCGCGGGCGTCGTCGTGCTGCCGCAGGCCGCTGACCTGAGGGAACGCGCGTACGCGGTCGCCCAGCTCGCCGATCCGCGCGGCTACACGCGGATCGAGCACGTGCGCGCGACCACGGACCCGCCGCCCGTCGCCCCCGTGAGCGACGAGCCGGCCGTCGACGACGGGTCCGCACCCGACGGCACGGCGACGGACGGCACCGACGCCGCCGCTACGACGAGCACCGACAGCACGACGACCGACGGCACCGCATCCGACGGCACGACGACCGGCTCCACGACGACCAGCACCGACGCCCCGTCGTCCGGGCAGGACGACGACACGCCGGTCGACCCGGCCTTCGGCCCGCAGAACGTCGTCGACGGCACGACCGGCCGCGCGTGGTCGGCGCCCTGGGTGCCCCCGGTCGACGACGGACCCGCCTGCGGACGCGACGGCGGCGCACCCGCGCTCGTGCTCACGCTCCCGGCCGCGACGGACGTCGACCGCCTGGGCGTCGTCGGCGGTCTCCCGACGACCGCACCGGACCGTGCCCGGCAGGCCGCCCCCGCGGTCGTCGACGTCCAGTGGTTGCCGTCGGGGAGGTGCACGACGTTGACGTTCGACGACACCGGCGACCTGCAGACCCACGACGTCGACGAGCGCGGTGTGACGTCCGTGCGGCTCGTCGTCGTCGACGCCCACCTGCCGCAGGACACGACGGGCGACCCCCGGGTCGCGGTGACCGAGGTCGTGCTGATGGCGCACGGCGAGCTCGGCGGCTGAGCGGCCGGCGTCCTCAGCCGAGCGCCACGACGATGAGCAGCATCGTCACGAGGAACCCGGTGACGAGGTTGAGCCACAGGAACGTGCGCCACCCGGCGTGCGCCCGCGCGGCGTCCGCGTCGGTGACGTCGCGGAACCGCCACGTGCTCACGGCGTACGGCAGGGGCAGCGCGGCGGCGAGGACACCGGGCCACGGCAGCGCGAGCAGCACGAGCGCCGCGGCGACGTACGTGGCGCCCGCCGCACGCACGGTCGCGCGCGCCCCCAGGACCGTGGCGACCGAGCCGATGCCGCCGGCCCGGTCGGCCTCGACGTCCTGCACGGCCCCGAACGCGTGCGAGGCCATGCCCCACGCCAGGAAGGCCACGAGCACGGGCCACACGCTGCGCGACCCGAGGTCGGCGCCCGCCAGCACCAGTGCGTACACCAGCGGCCCGACGAAGTGTACGGAGGACGAGAGCGAGTCCAGCACGGGTCGCTCCTTGAGCCGCACCCGGGGTGCCGAGTACGCGACGACGTCCGCGAGGACCAGCAGCAGCACGAGGCCGGCCACCGGTGGGCCGAGCACGAGCAGCACGACGACGAACGGCACGGTCGTCACGGCGCACGCGACGAGGATCCGCCGGTGGACCGCCCGGGCGCGCTCGGGCGCGACGAGCCCGCCCTCGATGCCACCCTTGCGGGGGTTCGCCAGGTCGGACGCGTGGTCGAACACGTCGTTCACGCCGTACATCAGCAGGTTGTACGGCACGAGGAAGAACAGCGTCCCGACCACGAGCCGCACGTCGAGACGCCCGTCGGTCGCCATGAGCCAGCCGGCGGCGAACGGGTACGCGGTGTTGACCCACGAGAAGGGCCGGGACGCGGCCAGCAGCTCGCGCATCACGCACCCGGCCCGTCGCCGTCGGCCGTCGGCCCCGGTTCCGGCGCCACCGGCCGCACGGCCGCGCGCGAGGACGTCCGCGACGAGCGCCCGAGGACCGTCCACAGCACGGGCACGAGCACGGCGGCGGCGAGCGCGTAGGCGAAGTCCTCGAGCGGAGCACCCCACACGTAGACCCCGAGGATCTTGTCCGGGTCGAAGACGTACAGCCCGACGTCGATCATGACCGTGTCGAACACCGCGGTGAGCAGGCACAGGTGCACGGCTGCCCACACCAGGGGCCAGCCGCGCATCCGTCGCAGCACGGGCCACGACACGAGGCCCAGCGCCGCGAGCACGACGACGTTGAGGACGAGGTTCGTCACGTCTCACCCCCGTCGCGCCGGGCGGCCGGCGCCGCGCGACCCGCCGCGCGCTGCACGGCCGACTTGTCGAACCACCGCCACGCCAGCAGGCCGACGTAGCTCAGCAGCGCGAGGAAGAAGGCCTCCTCGAGCGGCAGCTCGGGCGCGAGCAGCACGCCCGTCATGTGCGGGGAGTCCCCGCGCGCGAAGATCCCGAGGCCGAGCCCGGCCAGGTCCCACAGGAGGAACCCGACCACCCCCAGCCCGACCGTCCAGGCCGCGCGGCGCGCGTCGTACCAGAACGCGAGGCGGAACCGGCGGTCGAGCAGCGCGAGTCCGCCCAGGGACACCAGCAGCGCCCCGAGGTACGCGAACCCGATCACGTGCGCACCCCCGCGACCACCTCGGACCACAGCCCGCGCGGCAGCGCCGACGCGAGGTAGCCGGGCCGCAGCGGTGAGGGCAGCGGCCGGGCGGAGGTCTCGCCCAGCAGGCGCTTCGCGACGAGCTCGGCACCGATGAGCACCATGGGCAGCCCGACGCCCGGCACGGTCCCGCCGCCGACGTGCAGGAGGTTCGGCACGCGCCGCGACGCGACGCCCGGGCGCAGCAGCGCGGACTGGCGCAGCGTGTGCTCCATGCCGAGCGCGGTCCCGCGCCAGGCCGACAGGTCGCGTGCGAAGTCCGCCGGTCCGACGACGCGCCGCACGACGACCCGGGCCCGCAGGTCCGGCACGCCGGCCCACGCGCCGATCTGGTCGAGGTACCGGTCGGCGTGCGCGTCGAGCTCGCCCGGGCGGGTGCCGATCGCGGGGTCTGCCGGGAACGGCACGAGGACGAAGAGGTTCTCGTGCCCGGGCGGCGCGGCGCCGGGGTCGCTCGCGGTGGTGCGCGAGACGTACAGCGACGCGACGTCGGGCACGCGCAGCCGGTCCGCGGGGGTCGCGCGGCCGGGGCCGAGGATCGCGTCGAAGTTGCCCGGCCAGTCGCGCGTGAAGAACAGCGAGTGGTGCGCGAGCTGCGGCAGCGCGCCCCGGACGCCCGCCATGACGAGCAGCGCGGAGATCCCCGGCCCGCGGTGCTGCCACACGTGCGCCGGCAGGTCGGCGTACGCCGGGTCGAGCAGCGCGGTCTCCGTGTGGTGGCGGTCGGCGCCGGAGACCACGACGTCGGCGGGGACGGTCGTGCCGTCGGCCAGGCGGACCCCTCGCGCGACGCCGCGACGTCCGGGGCGATGGGCCGTGCGCGGCACGTCGTCCACCTCGATCGCGACGACGTCGGCACCCGTGCGCACGACGACGCCCTCCTCGCGGGCCGCCGTCGCGAGCGCCTCGACAAGTCTGTACATCCCGCCGCGCGGGAAATGGACGCCGTCGCCGAGGTCGAGGTGGCTCATGAGCGAGTACAGCGCCGGCACGCGGTACGGGGACGACCCGAGGAACACGGCGTGGTACCCCAGCACCTGGCGCAGCACCGGGTGGGTGACCGTGCCCTCGATGCGCCGCGCGAGCGTCTGCGTGAGCAGCCGCACCAGGGTCCCCGAACGCCGCAGCACGTCCGCGGACAGCGCCCGGTCGGGACGCTCGAACGTCGTGTAGAGGAAGTGGTCGAGCGCCGTGCGGTAGGCATCGCCCGCCTCCGCCACGTACCGCGTGACCGCCTCGCCCGCGCCGGGCTCGAGCGTGTCGAACGTCGCGGCGTTCACGGCGGGGTCCGCGACGACGTCGAACGGGTCGGCACCGGCACCGGGCTCGGGGAACAGCCGGTACGCGGGGTCGAGCCGCTGCAGGTCGACGTGGTCCGCGACACGGCGCCCCAGCAGCGCGAACGTGTGCTCGACGACCTCGGGCATGAACCACCACGACGGGCCGGTGTCGAACCGGAACCCGTCGACCTGCCACGTCCCGGCACGCCCCCCGAGCTGGTCGTGCCGCTCGAGCAGCGTGACGTGCGCACCCCCGCGCGCGAGCAGCGCGGCGGTCGTCAGCCCGCCGACTCCCCCGCCGACGACGACCACGCGCACGGCACGTCCGTCGGGCGCGCCCGTCCCGCCGGGCCCCACCGTCACGCGCGCGCCGCC
>JAFAEH010000152.1 GCA_023424135.1 Actinomycetes bacterium
ACCTACCGGTGGCCACCGGGCGCGCCCCCGCGCTCCCGCAGGAGCGTGCAGGGTCCGGGACCTCCGACGTCCCCAGCTCTGCGCACGAGGCCGGCAGCGCGGGGCACGGGACCGTCGGCACGCACACCGTCTCCCCCGCACCCCGGGACGTCACCGCGCCCGCGACCCACCCGACGGGGCCGCTCACGGCGCCGATCGCCGCGGCGCTCGCCGCCGACCCCGCAGCGCCCTGCACGCTCGACGAGTGGGCCGCACGCCTGCACGTGAGCACCGTGTCGATCCGTCGCGCGTTCGTCGCCGAGACGGGCGTGCCGTTCTCCCGCTGGCGCACGGAGGAGCGGCTGCGCCTCGCGGTCGAGCGCCTGCGCGCGGGCGAACCGGTCACGGCCGTCGCGCACGCGGTCGGCATGTCCCACAACGGCCTGCTCGCCGCGTGCCGCCGCGACCTCGGCCTCCCCCCGTCCGCCCTCCACCCCACCCACCCCTGACCCCACCACCTGTCCCACCCCCGCCCCGCCACCCCGCCGACCGGCCCCTGTTCCCGCCCACACCCCCACGCCGAACTCGGATTTCGGCGGCTCATGGCGCACCAGAAGCCGCCCCAGCCCGAGTTCGGCGAGGGTGGGTGTCCAGCATCCGGGCGGATGGTCGGCAGCGGGGCGCGGCGCGGTCCCGGACGGGGCGACACGCCGAGGTCGTCCGGCGGGTGGACTGGTTCGGACGTCGTCGGACGTGTTGACTCGACCGAGGGCACCGGGGCCGTCGGGCGACGGTGGCGACCCGCCGACGACGAGGAGACCGCGCATGGCGCGACGCACCGGACTGATCGACACCGCCGTCGAGGCGCTGCGGTCGCGCATCAGCTCCGACGAGTGGCCGGTGGGTGCCCGCATCCCGCCCGAGCCCGCGCTGGTCGAGCTGCTGGGCGTCGGGCGCAACACCGTGCGCGAGGCCGTGCAGTCGCTCGTGCACGCGGGCCTGCTCGAGCGGCGGCAGGGCTCGGGGACGTACGTGCTCTCGACGTCGGAGCTCGCGGTGACGATGGGCCGGCAGATCGCCGACGCCCGGCAGCGCGACGTGGTCTCGGTGCGCCGCGCGCTCGAGATGGAGGCCGCCCGGCTCGCCGCCCGACGACGCACCGCGACCGACGCGTCCGACCTGCTGGCCAAGCGTGACGCGCGCGCCGCGGCGTACGAGAGCGGGGACCTCGAGGCGATGGTCGCCACGGACCTCGAGCTGCACCGCTCGATCGTGCGGACCGCCGCCAACCCGGTGCTGCGCTCGCTGTACGACAACCTGCTCGAGGCGATCGGCGACAACATCCGGTTCAACTTCGTCACCGACGTGCACGCCCACGACGCGCACGACTCGCTCGTCGAGGCGATCGTCGCCGGCAACCCCGACCGCGCGGCGGCCGAGACCAGCGGGTACCTCTCGGGACTCCTCGAGGACGCGTGACCCGCTGGAGCGTGGAGGGTTGCAATCGTCTGGCGACGGCAGCCCTCCACGCTCTGCCGCGCCACGTCTGAGGACGCCCGTCGAGGCTGGTAGTCTCGGGGATCGCCGCGCGCCCGTAGCTCAGCGGATAGAGCGTCTGCCTCCGGAGCAGAAGGTCGAAGGTTCGAATCCTTTCGGGCGCACCACCGTCACGAGCCGCCACGCTCCCCGAGCGTGGCGGCTCGTCGCGTACCGGGTGCAGCGGGCCGTCGCGACCCCGGCCACGAGCTCGGCCACGGCAGACGCCACCGGTCGCCACCACCGCGGACGTCCGGGACCGACGTCCCGCTCGACGTGCCCCGCCACGCGTCCGCGGCGGGTGCCGGCACCCGCGGGGACTTTCATCCCATCTATTTGGGCCCCCCTGTCCCTAGCGTCGGAGACAGCGACGGACGACTCCAGCGTCCGCCCCCGATCCCGACGACAAGGGGAGTCCCACGGTGTCCGAGACGACGACCAAGAAGAGCACCCGCGCGAAGGCCCCGGCCGCCGCGTCGGCCGGGACCGCCCCGGCCACCACCGCAGCAGCGGCGCCGGCCGGTGTCGCGCTCGGCGTCACCGAGCCCGACGCGGTCGCCCTCGCGATCGACGAGCTCGTCGCGAACGCCACCAAGGCGCTCGCCCAGTTCGAGACGATGACGCAGGAGGACGTCGACCGCTTCGTCAAGAAGGGCGCGGTCGCGGCCCTCGACCAGCACGGCCAGCTCGCCAAGCTCGCGGTCGAGGAGACCGGGCGCGGCGTGTTCGAGGACAAGGCCGTGAAGAACATCTTCGCGTGCGAGCACGTCACCAACTCGATGGCGAACCTCAAGACGGTCGGCGTCATCCACGTCGACGAGATCAACGGCATCACGGAGATCGCCGAGCCCGTCGGCGTCATCGCGGGCATCACGCCCGTGACGAACCCGACGTCGACCGCGATCTTCAAGTCGCTCATCTCGCTCAAGACGCGCAACCCGATCATCTTCGCGTTCCACCCGAACGCGCAGCAGTCGTCGATCGCCGCCGCGCGGACCGTGCGTGACGCGGCCGTGGCCGCAGGCGCCCCCGAGCACTGCATCCAGTGGGTGCAGACCCCGTCGCTCGCGGCGACCGGTGCGCTCATGAACCACCCGGGTGTCGCGACGATCCTCGCGACCGGCGGCAACGCGATGGTCAAGGCCGCGTACTCGTGCGGCAAGCCGGCCCTCGGGGTCGGCGCGGGCAACGTCCCGGCGTACGTCGAGAAGACCGCCAAGCTCGCCCGCGCGATCAACGACATCGTGCTGAGCAAGGCCTTCGACAACGGCGTGATCTGCGCCTCGGAGCAGGCCGCGATCCTCGACGACGAGATCTACGACGCCGCGATGACCGAGTTCGCCCGCCTGCACGCGTACCGTGCGACGCCCGCCGAGAAGGCGAAGCTCGAGTCCTTCATCTTCGGGGTCGAGGCCGGCGGCGAGAACTGCGCGGGCGCGAAGCTCAACCCCGCGGTCGTCGGCAAGTCGCCCGTGTGGATCGCCGAGCAGGCCGGTTTCACGGTCCCCGCGGACACGTCGATCATCCTGGCCGAGGTCAGCGGTGTCGGCCCGGCCGAGCCGCTGACGCGCGAGAAGCTGTGCCCCGTCCTGGCGGTGCTGCGCGCCGGGTCGACCGAGGAGGGCATCACGCTCGCCGAGCGGATGGTCGAGTTCGACGGCCTGGGCCACTCCGCCGCGATCCACACGCAGGACGACGCGCTCACGGTCGAGTTCGGCAAGCGCGTCAAGGCGATCCGCGTCATCTGCAACGCACCGTCGTCGCTCGGCGGCATCGGCGACATCTACAACGCGTTCATCCCGTCGCTGACCCTGGGCTGCGGCTCCTACGGCCACAACTCGGTGTCCAACAACGTGTCGGCGGTGAACCTCATCAACGTCAAGCGCGTGGGCCGGAGGAACAACAACTTGCAGTGGTTCAAGGTCCCCGCCAAGACGTACTTCGAGCCCAACGCGATCCGCTACCTCGCGGACATGGCCGACGTCGAGCGCGTCACCATCGTCACCGACACGACCATGACGACCCTCGGGTTCGTCGACAAGGTCCTCGACGTCCTGCGCCGCCGCGGCAACAACGTCGCCGTGCAGATCATCGACGAGGTCGAGCCGGAGCCGTCGGTGCGCACCGTGCAGAAGGGCGCCGCGAACATGCGCCACTTCAAGCCGGACACGATCATCGCGCTCGGCGGTGGGTCCCCCATGGACGCCGCGAAGGTCATGTGGCTGCTGTACGAGCACCCGGAGATCGTGTTCTCCGACCTCAAGCAGAAGTTCTTCGACGTGCGCAAGCGCGCGTTCAAGTTCCCCGTGCTGGGCGACCTCGCCAAGCTGGTCTGCATCCCGACGACGTCCGGGACGGGCGCCGAGGTCACGCCGTTCGCGGTCATCTCCGACCCCGACGCGGGCAAGAAGTACCCGCTCGCGGACTACGCCCTGACCCCGACGGTCGCGATCATCGACCCGGTCCTGACGAGCAAGATGCCGCGCTCGCTGGCCGCCGACTCGGGCTTCGACGCCCTGACCCACGCCACGGAGGCGTTCGTCGCGGTCTACGCGAACGACTTCACCGACGGCATGGCGCTGCAGGCGATCCGGCTGATCTTCGACAACCTCGCGCAGTCGGTGAACGGCGACCCGGCCGACCCGGCGACGAAGGACGCGCGGGAGAAGATGCACAACGCCGGGACGATCGCCGGCATGGCGTTCGGCAACGCGTTCCTTGGCATCGTGCACGCGATGGCGCACGTCATCGGCTCGACGTACCACCTGGTGCACGGCCGCACGAACGCCACGCTCCTGCCGCACGTGATCCGCTACAACGGCACGGTCCCGACCAAGCTCACGAGCTGGCCGAAGTACGAGTCCTACGTGGCCCCGGAGCGGTTCCAGCAGATCGCGCAGATGCTCGGCCTGCCGGCGTCGACCCCCGAGGAGGGCGTCGAGTCCTACGCGATCGCGGTCGAGGCGCTGCGCGCCAAGGTCGGCATCCCGTCGTCCTTCCAGGCGCAGGGCGTCGACGAGCAGGAGTTCATCTCCCGGCTCGACGAGGTCGCGATGGGTGCCTACGAGGACCAGTGCGCCCCGGCGAACCCGCGGATGCCGATGATCGACGACATGAAGGACATCATGACCGCGGCCTACTACGGCACGTCGCTGGAGGACGTCCGTGGCCGCCGCGAGCGGGCGGAGGCCTGACCGACTCCCCGACGGTCGGCTGTCCCTCCCCACGGGGCCGCACCTCCGTCCCCGCTCCCGACGCCCCCGCCCGGCCCTGCCGGCGGGGGCGTCGCCGTCCGCGGACGGTGAGGACATCGTGAGAGCGTCGCGCGCCGACGGGCGAACCGGGGCAGACTGTGGCGCCCCGGTCCGCGACGGACCGGCACCGAGCCGAGGAGGATCCCGTGGCTGCGCTCCGCACGCCCGCCCGTCCCGCGTCCGCGACGTCCGTCGCGACGGTCCGTCCGACGTCCGGCGCACGCACCGCGCGGCACCGCCTCGTCGCGCTCGCGGCGTCCGGTGTCGTCGTGCTGGGGCTGACCGCCTGCACCGACGGCGACGTCCAGCAGGCCGCCGACAGCGTGGCCAGCGCCGCGCAGGGCGCCGCGGACGAGC
>JAFAEH010000193.1 GCA_023424135.1 Actinomycetes bacterium
GAGGTGCACCGGCTCACGGGCCGGCTGCGCGTGCTGCGCCGGTTCGGCGCGGACCTGTGCCTGGGCCGCACCGTCGACGAGGCCGGCGTGGTCACGTACGTCGGCCGCCTGGGCCTGACCGACGCCGACGGCGCCCGGCTGCTCGTCGACTGGCGCTCCCCCGCCGCCGAGCCGTTCTTCGCGGCGACGACCGCGCACCCGATGGGCCTGGTCAGCCGCCGCCGGTACCGGTGGTCGGGCGGGCGCGTGGTCGACTACTGGGACGAGGTCCTGGCGCCCGGCGCCGCGACCGACGCCCTGGCCCCGGACGACCAGTCGGCGTTCGTGGCGAGCCTCGGCGCCGACCGCTCACCGCGGATGCGTGACGTGCTGACGACGATCGCCGCGGACCAGGACGCCGCGATCCGCGCCGGGGCGCGCGGCACGCTCGTCGTCGACGGCGGCCCCGGCACGGGCAAGACCGTCGTCGCGCTGCACCGCGCCGCGTACCTGCTGCACGCGGACCCGCACCTGCGGCGCCGTGGCGGCGTGCTCGTCGTCGGCCCGCACCTGCCGTACCTCGACTACGTCGCGGACGTCCTGCCGGGGCTGGGCGAGGAGGGCGTCGTGCTGTGCACGCTGCGCGACCTGCTCCCCGAGGGCGCCGACGCGCACCCCGAGCCGAACCCGCAGGTCGCGCGGCTCAAGGCGTCGGCCGACCTGGTGCGGGCGATCGAGCCTGCCGTGGCGTTCTCCGAGCGTCCGCCGACGCACGACGTGCTCGTCGAGACCCCGTGGGACGACGTCGTGCTCACCGCCGCCGACTGGGCCGACGCGTTCGCGTCCCCCGAGCCGGGGACGCCGCACAACGAGGCGCGCGAGCAGGTGTGGGACGCGCTCGTCGCGACGGTCGTCGCCCGGCACGACGCCGACGTCCCGGCCGACGAGCTGACGCGCGCGCTCCTGCGCAACCGGGACCTGACCCGCACGTTCGGGCGGCACTGGCCGGTGCTGACCGCACCGCAGGTCGTCGCCGACCTGTGGTCCGTGCCCGCCTACCTGCGGCTGTGCGCACCGTGGCTGACGCCCGCGCAGGTCACGGCCCTGCAGCGCGACGAGCCGTCCGCGTGGACGGACGCCGACCTGCCGCTGCTCGACGCGGCCCGCACGCGGCTCGGCGACCCCGACGCGCAGCGCCGCTCGCGCGAGCGGTCGAGCACCGAGGCCGCCGACCGCGCGTACATGGACGACGTCGTCGACTACCTCGCGTCGAGCGACGACTCCGAGCTCGGCGTCATGCGTTCCCTCGTGCAGGGCGACCTGCGCGACGCGCTCGTCGACCACGACGCGGTGCCGCGCCCGGCGCCCGACCGGCTCGCGGGCCCGTTCGCGCACGTCGTCGTCGACGAGGCGCAGGAGCTCACCGACGCGCAGTGGCAGATGCTGCTGGCACGGTGCCCGTCCCGCTCGTTCACGGTCGTCGGGGACCGCGCGCAGGCACGCGACGGGTTCACCGAGGCGTGGGCGACGCGGCTGGGGCGCGCGGGGCTGCGGGACGTGACGGTCGCGTCGCTGACGGTGAACTACCGCACCCCTGCGGAGGTGATGGCGGCCGCCGAGCCCGTGATCCGCGCCGCCGTGCCGGACGCGAACGTGCCGACGTCGATCCGGTCGACCGGTGTGCCGGTGGGACGCGGCGACGTCGCCGACCTGGGCGTGGTGCTCGCCTCCTGGCTCGCCGAGCGGGCCGGGGTCGCGTGCGTCGTCGCCGACACGGCGTTCGTCGAGCGGTTCGAGGCTCCCGAGCGTGTCCGCGCCCTGACGCCCGTGCTCGCCAAGGGGTTGGAGTTCGACCTCGTCGTGCTCGTCGACCCCGCGACCTGGGGCTCCGGGGTCACGGGCGCCGTCGACCGGTACGTCGCGATGACCCGCGCGACGCAGCGGCTCGTGGTGCTGGGCAAGGGGTGACGACGTGGCCCGGCGGGCCCACCCCGGGGGGCAGATACCTCTCTTTGAGGAGACTATTCTCTGGTGGCCCCGGACGAACGTGCCGGAGATCGACCTGACCGCGCTGGACGCCTCCGGCTCGTCGCTCCCGTTCGTCGGAACCGTCACGTGGCGCCAGGACCGACCTGTGACGGTCGACGAGGTCGCCACGCTCGGTGCCGCGGCCACAGCCGTCCCCGGGGCCCAGGTCGGGACGCCACTCGTCGCGGTGTGCCCCGCCGGCGGCGAGCGGGAGGCCCCGCCCGCCGCGACGTGGACGGCGCGGGACCTGCCGCCTGCCTGGCCGTGACCCACGCCCGGCCGCCCGGACGTGGTCTCCCGGTCAGCTGCGGAGCCACGCGGAGCGCTCACCGGCCGCGGTCGAGCGTTGGTGTGGCGACGAGGTCCACGTCGAGCTCGGACCAGACCCGGAGGCACGGGTCGACGTCCGTGCCGTCGTCCGCGGACCAGCGGACTCCCGTAGACCCGCACCTCACCCCAGCACGGTCGAGCTGCAGCCCGGACCTGGAGTGCGGCGCAGAGCGACCCAGAGGTCGTCAACGACTCGTTGACGATTCACTCCTCCTTGAGCGCGCGCGCGAGCTGGTCCGACAGCGGCTTGAGCAGGTAGGACAGCACGGTGCGTCGCCCCAGCTGCAGCTGGGCATCGACGGGCATGCCTGCGACGAACGCCCCGCGCAGCGTCGGCGGAGCGTCATCGTCCACCGCAACGCGCGCGAGATAGCTCGTCGCCCCGGTCACCGGGTCCACGGTCGGGGCTGCCGACACGGTCGTCACGGTGCCCCACAGCTGCGGTGTCTCCTCGGCGTCAAGCCCGGGGAACAGCAGAAGGACCCGGGCTCCGGTCCGCCACACCTCGATCTCCACGAGCGGGACCCTGATCGACGCGAGCAGACGCACCCCGGTCGGCACAATCTGCGCGACGACAGCACCCGGCGGGACGACCTCGCCGACGGCGTGCACGGCCAGCTCGTGGACGACGCCGTCCGCCGGCGCCGTCAGCGCCAGCGTCTGCTGCTCGGCGAGCAGCTCAGCACGTCGCGCCCGGAGGTTCTCCCTGTCCTGCACCGCGAGCGGGATCGACTGCGCCGCCTGCAGGCGGCTGGTGCTCGCCAGGCCGCCCTGCTTCTCCTTCTCCCCCTCGATCGCCGACCTCGTCGAGGCGATCGTGGAGCGCACCGAGTCGAGCTGTCGCTGAGTCGCGGCTGCGGCACTCTGGCGCTGCGCGAGCACGGCGGGGTCCGTGGCGTCCGCGGCCTCGGCGGCAAGGGCAGCGATGTCCGCCTCGAGCGCGGTCAGCTCCGCGCGCAGCTCCGACTCGGTACTGGTGAGGGTGTCGATCTCTCGCCGGAGCTGCTCGATCTGCCGGCCGATCTGGCGGTCCTCCGTCGCGCTCACGTCGGCGCCGCGCACCAGCACGTCCTGCTCCGAGTGCAGCGCGAGCTGCGTCGCCGGGTCGTCCGGGACGAGCAGCTCGCCGGCCGGCACGTCGATCGTGTCGCGCCCCTCGGACTCGGCGGTGAGCCGCGCGATCCGGATCGTCAGCGCATCGATCGCCGGGGCCGTCGCGGCAATCTCGTTCTCGAGCACCGGGTCGTGCAGCCGCACGAGGGCCTCGCCCGCCGCGACCACGTCACCGTCCTGGACGAGGAGCTCGCTCACCGTGCCGCCGCTCACGGTGCCGACCGTCTTCACCTCGCCCTCGACGGCGAGCTGCCCCGCAGCCACCGAGGCGCTGTCGAGCCGTGCGGTGGACGCCCACGCACCACCGCCTCCGACGAGCACGACGACGACGACGAGCGCGACGACGGCCCGCACCCGGAGAGCCATCGCGACGGCACTGCCGGTCCGGCGCCCGGTCATGACACCCCCTGGGTGCCGGGCCGCACCAGCGAGAGCCGGTTGCCGTTGACGACGTCCGCAGCCGGCCCGAACGTCACCTGACGGCCCGCGTGGAGTACAAGAACGTGGCTCACGGACTCGAGGATGTTCGTGCGGTGCGACACGACGACCACGACGCTCCCAGCACGTCGCAGAGCCACGACAGCCGCGGCGAGCGCCACGTCGCCGTCGGTGTCGAGGTTCGAGTTCGGCTCGTCGAGGACGACGAGGAACGGCCTGCCGTACACCGCTCTCGCCAGCGCGATCCGCTGCTGCTGTCCCGCCGAGAGCACGACCCCACCCGGCCCGAGCAGCGTGTCGTAGCCGTCGGGCAGCATGGCGACCATCTCGTGCACGCCGGCCGTCCGGGCGGCGGCGACGACGTCCTCGCTGGCGGGCTCGGGCTGGAACCGGCAGATGTTCTGCGCCACCGTCCCGTCGACGAGCTCGACACGCTGCGGCAGGTAGCCGACGAGCTGCCCGACCTGCTCGCTCGTGTACTGGGTGACAGGCACGCCGTCGAGGAGATAGTCACCGTCCAGAACCGGCCAGACCGTGGTGAGCGCCTTGACGAGCGACGACTTCCCTGCCCCGGATGGCCCGACGACCGCGAGTCCGTCCCCGGCGGCGAGCTCGACGCCCACACCCGACACGAACGGCGTCGGAGCACCGGGTGGACCGACGCAGAGGCCCGCGAGCCGCATCGTGGCCGCGGGCCGCGGCATGAGCGTGTCGTGCTCGCCCGAGGGCAGGGCGTCGAGCGCGGCCCGCACCCGCGCGTGCGCCTGCCGGGCGCTCACGAAAGCCTTCCACGAGCCCACGACCTGCTCGACGGGCGCGAGCGCCCGCGACGACATCACGGAGGCGGCGATCATCATCCCCGCGGACATCTCGTCCTTGATCACCAGGTGCGCGCCCAGGGCGAGCACCGCCGACTGCAGGAAGAACCGCATGCCCTTGTGCAGGGACGTGAGCGACGCCGCCCGGTCCCCCACCGACGCCTGCACGCGGTTCACCTCGACCGAGAGCGCCTCCCAGCGGTCCCGCAGCCGCGGCAGCATCCCCATCGCGACGATCGCCTCGGCACCCTCCCGTGAGCCGGCCGCCACCTGCTGCCGGCGCGTCGTGAGCGTGGCAAGGGTCCGGGTGCGCGAACGCACCGCGAGCTCGCTCGCGACCAGCACCACGACCGCGACCAGCGCGCCCGCGGTCACGAGCCACCCCAGGTCGACGTGGATGAGGAAGACCACGGCCACGTAGACCGGGACCCACGGCAGGTCGAGGAACGCCAGGACCGCGTTCCCGCCGACGAACGCCCGCAGGTTCTCCCCGTCCCGGATCGGGTCCGCCGCCTGCGGCGCACCGGGCACGAGACGCATCCGGACGGCGGCCTCGTAGAGGCGGGCACCGATCGCCTCGTCGAGCAACGTCCCGATACGGTGCACCATCGTGGCGCGTAAGGCGTCGAGAAGCGCGTAGAACCCGAACAGCACCGCGACGGCGACGGTGAGCGTCACCAGGGTCGGGACGGACCTGCTGACCAGCACCCGGTCGTAGACCTGGAGCATGAAGATCGGCCCGGTGAGCATGAGGACGTTGGTGACGAGGCTCGTCACCAGTACCGCGACCGTCGCGGTCGGCGACGCCGCCAGCACATCCCGCAGGGGACGCGCCGGCCGCGTCGTCGTCGCTCGCGCCACGGACCCGGTCAGCTGAACTTGAAGTCGCTGGCACCGAGGTCAGCCGTGCGGATGCCGAGCAGGTCGATCGTGGAGCCGTCCCCGAGGTCGAGGAGGGTCCCGCCGTCCCACTCCGTGGCGGCCGAGATCAGCTCCGCGAACGTGGTGACGTCGTGGCCGATGATGCGCACGGTGTCGTACGACCCGCCGCGGGACCTCGGTGTGAAGTCGGTGATCGTGTCATGACCGCTGCCGACCTCGAAGACGAACGTGTCGCTCCCGGCGTTGCCGGTGAGCACGTCGTCGCCCGCGCCGCCGTTGATGACGTCGCTGCCGGCACCCCCGTACACGACGTCGTCCCCGGCGAGTGCCGAGATGGTCTCGGACGACGACGTGCCGAACAACCGGTCGTTCCCGTCGGTGGCCGGCGCCGTGAGCATCGCCTTCATGTCGGCCTGCGTCCACACCGTGCCGTCCGCGAACTCGATCTGCTCGACACCGTAGCCGTTCCGGTCGTAGTACGTGTTCGCCAGTGTCAGCAGGCCACCGTCGCGCGCACCGGGGGCGCTGTCCGCGATCGAGAGCAGCACCGTGTTGCTGTTACGGCTGAGGACCACGTCGTCGGGCAGGACGCCGTCGAGAACGAGCCTGTCGTTCCCGCCGTCGTACGCCTCCGTGATGCTGTCGCTGCCGCCGCCGCGCCGCCAGACGTAGACGTCGTCCGCGGTCGTGCCCTTGACGACGTCGTCGTCCGGGGTGAGCGCGTCCGCGTTGAACGCCGCGCGGAGCGCGGCACGGTCCCACACTGTCCCGTCGGCGAACTCGACGAGCTCGACCCCGCGCTCGTAGGTGCCGACCAGGGAGTCCTTGAGCGTCACCGAGCCACCGTCACCGGCTCCCGGCGCGCTCTCGGCCACCGTGATCACGGCGGTCGTCCCGTCGCTGCTGGACACCCTGACCTGCGAGGCCAGCACGTCGCGCAGGACGAGCCGGTCGGCGGTGCCCTCGTAGCTCGCCTCGACGATCGTGTCGTGGCCACCGCCACGGGACCAGACGAACGCGTCGTCCGCGGCCGTCCCGTAGACGGTCTCGCCGGCGGACGTGAAGGCGTCGGACAGGTACCGCGCACGCAGCGCCGTCCGGTCCCAGACCGTCCCGTCGGCGAACTCGACCAGGTCGACCCCCCGCTCGTAGTACTCGTCGAGGGCGTCACGCAGGGTGATCGAACCACCGTCGCCGGCGCCCGGCGCGCTCTCGGCCACGGTCAGCACGACGGTCGAGCCGTCGGGGCTGCTCAGGCGCACCTGCGACGCGGGCACGTCCTCCAGCACCAGTCGGTCGGCTGTGCCGTCGTACGTCGCCTCGATGATCGTGTCGTTGCCGTCACCACGGGACCAGACGTACGTGTCGTCCCCGTCGTTGCCCGTGATCGTGTCGTCCCCGGCGCCCGCGCGCACGACGTCGGCCACGTCGGTCCCGACGATCGTGTCGTTCCCGCTGGTCGCGACGTCCGCCAGGTACCGCGCGCGGAGCGCCGCGGTGTCCCACACGGTGCCGTCGGCGAGCTCGACGAGCTCGACGCCACGCTCGTACGACGCGTCGAGCGCGCCGCGCAGCGTGATCGTGCCGCCGTCACCCGCGCCCGGCGCGCTCTCGGTCACGGTCAGCAGCAGCGTCGCCCCGTCGGTGCTTCCCAGCCGCACCTGCGACGGGAGCACACCCTCGAGGACGAGACGGTCACGCGTTCCGTCGTACGTCGCCTCGACGATCGTGTCGTTGCCGTCACCGCGCGCCCACACGTACGTGTCGTCACCGTCGTTACCCGTGATCGTGTCGTCGCCGCGGCCCGCCCGCACCACGTCGGCCACGTCGGTCCCGACGATCGTGTCGCTCGCGGACGTCGACGCGTCCGCCAGGTACCGCGCGCGCAGGGCGGCCCGGTCCCACACGGTCCCGTCGGCGAGCTCGACGAACTCGATGCCGCGTTCGTAGTGGTCGACGAGCGAGTGCGTGAGCGTGATCGAGCCGCCGTCACCGGCGCCGGGCGCGCTCTCCGTGACCGTCAGCACCAGCGTCGACCCGTCGGTGCTGCTCAGGCGCACCTGCGACGGCAGCGCGCCGACCACCACGAGGCGGTCCGCGAGCCCGTCGTTCGTGGCCTCCGTGAGGACGTCCCGACCTCCGGGCGTCCAGACGTAGACGTCGTCGGCGGCGGTCCCCACAACGGTGTCGTCGCCGGGCGTGAACACCGACTCCAGGCTCCGCGCCCGCAGCGTCACCCGGTCCCAGACCGTGCCGTCGGCGAACTCGACGAGCTCCACCCCGCGCTCGTAGTGGTCGACGAGCGAGTCCCGCAGCGTGATCGACCCGCCGTCACCGGCGCCCGGCGCGCTCTCGGCGACGCGGATGACCACGGTCGAGCCGTCACGGCTGAAGACGCTCACCTGCGAGGTCAGCACGCCCTCGAGCACGAGTCGGTCGGCCGTGCCGTCGTTCGTCGCCTCGATGATCGTGTCGCTGCCGTCACCACGCGCCCACAGGTACGTGTCGTCGCCGTCGTTGCCGGTGATCGTGTCGTCCCCGGCGCCCGCGCGCACCACGTCGGCGGCGTCGGTCCCGACCACCACGTCGTTGTCCGTCGTCGACACGTCCGCCAGGTACCGCGCCCGCAGCGCGGCCCGATCCCACACCGTGCCGTCCCCGAGCTCGACCACGTCGACACCGCGCTCGTAGTAGTCGGCGAGCGCCTCGTCCAGCCGGATGGTGCCCCCGTCACCGGCGCCCGGGGCGCTCTCGGCGACGGTCAGCACCACGGTCGAGCCGTCGGAGCTGCTCAGCCGGACCTGCGACGCGCTCACGCCCTCGAGCACGAGTCGGTCGGCCGTGCCGTCGTACATCGCCTCGATGATCCGGTCGTCGCCGTCCCCGTGGGCCCAGACGTACGTGTCGTCCCCGTCGTTGCCGGTGATGGTGTCGTTCCCGGTGCCTGCCCGGATGACGTCCGCGTCGTCGGTGCCGGCGATCGTGTCGTTCCCCGCCGTCGCGACACCCGCGAGGTACGCCGCCCGCAGCGCCGCGCGGTCCCAGACGGTCCCGTCGGCGAACTCGACGAGTTCCACGCCACGCTCGTAGTAGTCACCCAGTGAGTCCCGCAGCGTGACCGACCCGCCGTCACCCGCACCCGGGGCGCTCTCGGCGACCGTCAGCCGCACCGTCGACCCGTCCCAGCCGCCCACCTGCACCTGCGACGCCAGCACACCCTCGAGCACCAGACGGTCGGCCGTACCGTCGTACGTCGCCTCGACGATCACGTCGTGCCCGTCACCGCGGGCCCACACGAACGTGTCGTCGCCGTCGTTACCCGTGATCGTGTCGTTACCCGCGCCCGCCCGGACGACGTCGGCCGCGTCGGTACCGACCAGCACGTCGTTGTCCGCCGTGGCGGCGTCCACCAGGTACCGGGCCCGGAGGGTCACCCGGTCCCACACGGAGCCGTCCGCGAACTCGATGAGCTCGACACCGCGCTCGTAGTAGTCCGCCAGCGAGTTCGTCAAGGTGATCGAGCCGCCGTCGCCCGCGCCCGGGGAGCCGTCCGCGATCGTCACCACGACCGTCGCCCCGTCGGTACTGCTCAGGTGCACCTCCGACGGGAGCACGCCCTCGAGCACGAGGCGGTCGGCAGCGCCGTTGGACGTCGACTCGTTGATCGTGTCGTGACCGTCGCCGCGGGCCCACACGTACGTGTCGTCGCCGTCGCCGCCGTCGAGGGTGTCGTTGCCGAGCCCGCCGACGAGGCGGTCGGCGGACTTGGTCCCGGCGATGGTCTCGTCGTCCGCCGAGCCTGTCGTGCAATCGGCGGCGAGGACCAGGGCCGCGCGGTCCCACACGGTCCCGTCGGCGAACTCGACGAGCTCGACGCCACGCTCGTGGTAGTCGGTCCACGAGTCCCGCAGCGCGACGGATCCGCCGTCGCCGGCCCCCGGTGTGCTGGCAGCGATCCGCAGCACCAGCGTCGACCCGCTGCGGACCACCTGGACCTCGGAGGGGAGGACGCCCTCGAGCACGACGCGGTCGGCGATGCCGTCGTACGTCGCCTCGACGATCGTGTCGTTGCCGTCGCCGCGCGCCCACACGTAGGTGTCGTCGCCGTCGTTGCCGGTGATCGTGTCGTTGCCGCCGCGGCCCCGGACGACGTCCGCGACGTCCGTGCCGACGATCGTGTCGTTGCCGGTGGTCGCAACGCCCGTGAGGTACGCCGCCCGCAGCGCCGCACGGTCCCACACGGTCCCGTCGGCGAACTCGACGAGCTCCACCCCGCGCTCGTAGTGGTCGACGAGCGAGTCCCGCAGCGTGACCGACCCGCCGTCGCCCGCGCCCGGCGCGCTCTCGGCGATCGTCAGCCACACCGTCGACCCGTCCGACCCGCCGACCTGCACCTGTGACGCCAGCACGCCCTCGAGGACCAGGCGGTCGGCCGTACCGTCGTTCGTCGCCTCGATGATCACGTCGTGCCCGTCACCGCGGGCCCACACGAACGTGTCGTCGCCGTCGTTGCCCGTGATCGTGTCGTTGCCGGCACCCGCGCGCACGACGTCGGCCTCGTCCGTGCCGGTGACGGTGTCGTTCCCCGTGGTCGAGACGTCCGCCAGGTACCGCGCACGCAGCGCCGCCCGGTCCCATACCGTGCCGTCGGCGAACTCGACGAGCTCGACCCCGCGCTCGTAGTAGTCGACGAGCGAGTCCCACAGCCGGACCGATCCGCCGTCACCCGCACCGGCGGAGCTCTCGGCGATCGTCAGGAGGGCCGTGGAGCCGTCGGGGCTGCTCAGCCGCACCTGCGAGGCGAGCACGCCCTCCAGGACGAGCCGGTCCTTCGTGCCGTCGTTGGTGCTCTCGACGATCGCGTCGCGACCGTCGCCACGTGCCCACACGTAGGTGTCATCGCCGTCGCCGCCACGCAGCGTGTCGTCGCCGCCACCGCCGCGCAGGACGTCGGCTGCGCCGGTGCCGTTGATGACGTCGTTGCCCGACGTCCCCGCGCCTGCCGTGAAGGACGCCCGCAGGGTCGCCCGGTCCCACACGGTGCCGTCGGCGAACTCGATGATCTCGACCCCACGCTCGTGGTAGTCACCCAGCGAGTCACGCAGTGTGATGGACCCGCCGTCACCGGCACCCGGGGCGCTCTCCTCGATCGTCAGCACGACCGTCGAGCCGTCCGGGCTGCTCAACCGCACCTGTGAGGGGAGCACACCTTCGAGCACCAGGCGGTCGGCCGTGCCCGCGAACGTCGCCTCCACGATGGTGTCGCTGCCGTCGCCGCGGGACCACACGTAGGTGTCGTCACCGTCGCCACCGCTGAGCGTGTCGTCACCGGCACGCCCGACGAACACGTCGTCGCCCGCTGTACCGGACAGGTTGTCGTTGTACCTGCCACCGGTGATCAGCCCGTCGACCGAGCCGTTCTCGACCACGTGGTCGTACACAGCAGCCGGTAGGTACGGGCGTGCCACGGCGACGACGGCGTCCGCGACGAGCGCACGCGCCGCGTCGGGGAGCATCGACAGGACCTGCAGGTTGTCGAGGGCCGCGCTCAGCGGGTCGATGGCTTCCTGCAGCGCGGCGCTCAGCCGGGCGGTCACGGCGTCGACGTTCTCGGGCAGCGCGACGACCGCGTCGTTCACGCGGTCGAACGAGAGCGCGCCGAGGATGCTCAGCGGGCCGGACTCGAGCAGGGACGTGTCCCCGGTGAGCAGCGCGTGGGTCACGGGCAGCTGGATGAGCACGCGCACCGACATCGACGACACGACCTGGTCGTAGTACCGCTCCAGTGCCGCCGAGGCGTTCGGGCCGGGGGTGGGCTTGCCGTCCCAGGCGACGAAACCCTGGCCGTGGATCGCCTCGAGGAACGCGAGGTGACGCGCGTCGACGTGCGACCCGCGGCTGGTCGGGTTCACCGACTCGACGCCCGCCCACTGCAGCAGCAGCTGCTCGATGCGCGTCGTGAGCTCACCCGTGGGCAGCGAGCCGACGTCACGCACGAGCGCGGTGACCGTGGCCAGCAGCTCGGCGTCGGTGGCGACCTGCAGCGACAGGTCCCGCACGGTGCCGTAGCCGACGATCTCCGGCAGGAGCAGCCCCGCTGAGCGGTCACCGACCCCCGCGTTGCGGTCGATGGTGAACGTCTGGTCGTTGTCGAACCACACGTCGTCGACCACGTGCACGCTGCCGTCGTTCGCTGTCCAGCTGCTGCGGTGACTGATCCAGCTCTTGCCCGACCACTGGTTCACGTACTGCGCGTCGAGGTCGATCGACGCCACGCCCGCCGCGCCCAGGGATGTCAGCTCACCGGCGTCCGTCGCCCCGTCGCCGTCTGCGTCCCGCCACAGCACGAGGTTCTCGAACGCGTCGTCCTGCGCGTCGATGACACCGTCACCGTTGGAGTCCAACCCGGCCAGCACGGTGAACCCGTCGACCTCCTCGCCGCCGAACAGCTCGGACAGGTCGTCGATCCTGCCATTGCCGTTGCGGTCGAACGCGAGGAACGCGTCGTCCCCGCTGATCCACGCGGTCTTCTCCGCGAGACCGTTGGTGTTGAGGTCGAAGTGCGCCCGCGAGTCCGCGAGCGCCGTGAGCTCGACACCGTCGCCGTCGAGGTCGAGCACGAGCGGCGAGATCGGAGGGTTGAAGAACGCGTTGAGCCCGTCCAGCCAGTCGGGCACGCCGTTGCCGTTCCCGTCACCGAAGACGTCCTCGTAGACCCCGGCGAGCCAGTCCTTGACGGGCTGGAGGATCGGGTCGAGGAGGTCTCCGCCGAGTGCCGCCGCCAGGCTTCCTCCGGCGATGCCGGCCACGATGGTGAGGACGGCCAGTACGGGCGCGGACACCGGGGCGGTGGCCAGGAGTGCACTCGCCAGCGCGAACCCGACGACGTAGCCGGCCGAGCCGAGAGCGAGATCGGAGATGAGGGACAGCGTCGCGTCCGCCGCGCCCTGGTAGTCACCGGCCTCGAGTCGTTCGCCGATCTGGACGATCTCCCAGACTGTCAGCGCCGCATCGAGCACCGCGAGGCCTTTCAGCCCCGCGGGGATCGCACCGCCGTGCTCGAGCTCCATGATCTCGACCAGCAGCCCGGCGCCCGTCTTCGCCGAGGCCCACTGGTCGGCGCTCATCACCGTGTACTCGATGCGCGTCCAGCCGGCGGGCGTACTCGCGTCTGTCACGCCCGAGATGCCGAACTTCTCGAGGACGGAGCCCGCGTTCGAGACGACGAAGGGCTTCTGTGGTCTCCCCTGCTCGTCGAAGCCCGCCGTGGACAACTCAAGGTCCTTGGTGATCAGGTGTGACGAGAAGTTGCTCGCATGGAGAGTTGCGTTGTGGGCCTCCAGCCAACTCGCACCCCGGGCCAGCGCAGCGTCACGCACCGATACGAGGTGAAGCGCCCCAGGTTCTCTGCCGCTGCTATGCGGGTTGGAACTGCTCGGTGAGTGCAGCGTAGTGCGCGGTTTCGTACTCGACGGGCGGGACGTTGTCGAGGGAGCCGTGCAGGCGCCGGTTGTTGTACCACTCGACCCACGCCGCCGTCGCGAACTCGACGTCGGCGATGGTCTTGTGGGGGCCGGCGTGGAAGACGGTGGTGCGCACGCACTCGGCCTTGTACAGGCCGTTGATCGTCTCCATCAGGCCGTTGTCGTACGCGTCGCCGACGGTCCCGATCGAGGGCCGGATCCCCTCGAGGGCGAGGTGCTCGGTCAGCCGCAGGCTCGTGTACTGGGACCCGGCGTCCGAGTGGTGGATCAGCTCACCCGGTATCGGCGGGTGCCCGTCGCGGTCGCGCTGCCACAGCGCGATCCGCAGGGGGACCATGACCAGATCGGTGTGCTTGGACGTGGCCGCGTGCCAGGACACGATCTTCTGGGAGAACACGTCCACGATGAACGCGACGTAGACCCACCCGGCCCAGGTGCGCACATACGTGAAGTCGGTGACCCACACCCGGTTCGGCGCACTGGCGGTGAAGTCCCTGTTCAGCAGGTCACCGGCCCGGATCCCGTCCTTGGCCGGGATCGTCGTTCGCACGTGCTTGTCGCGGCGCACCCCAGCCAGCCCGAGCGCTCGCATGGCCCGGTCCACCGCACCCGGCGAGGCGTTCGGCACGCCCGTACGGCGCAGCAGCGCGGTCATCTTGCGCCGCCCGTACAGGCCCTCGCCGGTCAGCCGCCGCACACCTGCCTCGTCGGTGCGCCACGCCGCCGAGCGCACCGCGTCTTCGACCACCGCGTCGCTGATCGTGCGCGCCGCGACCCGCCGATGCGCGCCGCGCCATGCCCGGTAGGTCCGCGCAGCCACCGCACAGCCCTGCTCGCGCAGGACCCGGCAGACCGTCTCGACCGCGTGACCCTCAGCCCTCATGGTGTCGATGAACCCCATGATCAGCGGTTGCGGGGGTCGAGCTCCCCGACGAAGAAAGACGTCGCGGCCTTCAGTACCGCCACGTCCTCGCGCAGCCGCTTGTTCTCCGCCCTCAACCGGCGCACCTCGGCCGACTCCTCGCTCGTCGTGCCGGGCCGGGTCCCAGCGTCGACCTCGTCCTGCGCGACCCACCGGCGAACCGACTCCCGCGAGACGCCGAGCTGCTTGGCCACGGCGACCGACGCCGCCGTCACGTTCTGATACTGCCCGGCATGCTCGCGCACCAGACGCACCGCGCGCGCCTTGAGCTCGGGATCGATCTTCTTCGGCATGGTGGCCATCCTCCTGGACTCAAACAGGAGCGGCATCAAACCTGGGGCGCTTCAAGGAGACTCCGCGACATGCCGTTGATCGTGGTGACGTCCGGGTTGTCGAGCAGCGCCTCGAGCTCCGTGACCGCGAACGTGCGGTGGTCCTCGGCAGCGGAAGTCAGGGTGATGACGTCCCCGGACACGGAAGGGGCGAAGCGCGCGGACGCCTCGTCCCAGAGCCCGGCGCCCGACCTGGTTCCGTCCTCCGCCAGGGTGGCGGGCTCGTAGAGGAGATCGTCGAGGAAGTCCTTGATCTGCGGTGCCGAACCGTCCGTCGACGCGGCCGCCACGTCACGCGCCGCGTCGTTGAATGCCTCGCTGGCGAGAAGCTCCCCGACGTGCGAGTGGTCGATGATCCTCACTGTGTCGACGTCGTGTTCCCCAATGGCAGCCGCAGTACCACCGGCGGTCCCACCGCTGTAGAGGATCGTGACGCTCGGTGCGGAGCTTCCCTTCCAGGGCGCCACCGACGTCGCGTCGGCCAGCATCCTCAGGCTCTGAGCCGCGACGGGCTGCGTCCCGCCACCGGCGAGGTCGAGCCAAGCCAGCGCCTCACTGGCACTCAGCAGCGGCCCCGAGGCGGCGCGCTGCTGGAGCCACTGGGTCGCACCGCCTGCCGCTTGGATCTGCTCCGCGATGACGGGCCGGACCGCATCGATCTCCAGCCCGAGGATGAGGGCGTCGGTGTCAGCCATTCGAGTCACCATCCGTGAAGCACACAGTGCCGTAGCCGAAATCGGCGAGGGCGTGGACAGGCGCGTTACGGCCGGAGAGCTTTACGCGGAACTGCTCGGGCGCCAAGCTGCGCCGCGCCCGCCATCCCGCGTGATGCACGAGCAGCGCCTCGGCGGCGAGTTCCTCCAGCGCGACGCGCTCGTCCTCGTCCTCGAACGTCTGCCACGCGATGCCGTGCGCGAAACGCGCCTGGTGGCTGGCCCCGAACGTCTGCATCTGCTCGACCAGGGCGCCTTCGTCCGTGTCGGAGACCTCGAACGGGATCAACCTGCCACGCACGGACAAGACGTAGACCCTGTCACCACTCGGACCGTTCGTGCCCAGGCTCCGCAGCCACACGTCACGGTCGCGATCCACCACGTACCACTCGTGGCTGGACACCGTCAGTTCCCGCGGCGTCTTCTCGTAACGGAACATCGCGTCTCCTCGACGTGGGTGGGTCGACCCCTGATCGCCCGGTCGTGCAGGACCCACCACCGCAGCGTGCGCAAACTAGCGCAACACGGCTGGCGAGGAGCAAATCTGCGAACGCCGCATACCAGCAGACAAGACGTCACCTCGTACCAGGTCCCAGAGCCCGGACTCTGCCGGGAGAGCAACATTCGTCGCCATCAGCGCTCGACCTCCGTGGGAACCCCGCCGGCGTACCCGTAGTCCGTCAGACGGCGCACAGGAAGGCCAGGGACATTGAGCCGCACCGGCAGGTCACCTGGGTCGAAGCCCATCTGGTCGGCCTCGGCGATCAGGAACGCGAGCATCCCCTCGACCGCCAGCTCCTGGAGAACAAGCTTGTCGTCCTCGGGCACCCGGTACGGCTCGATGCCGTCCGAGTTCTTCGCCTTGAAGCTGTACCCGAACGAGGTCACCTGGTACATGCGGACGCCGTCCACCTCGGCCCGCGGATCCACCTCGAACGGGATCCTCGTCCCACCGACGCACAGGACGAAGACGAGGTGACCGATGGGACCGTTCGTCCCCAGGCTCTCCAACCACAGGTCACGCTCACGGTCCACCACGTACCAGGCAGCGCTGCGCCACGTCAGGTCCGACGGCATGCGTTCGTAACGGAACATCTCGACTCCTCGACGTGGTGGGTCGGCCCCTGATCGGTCGTCAGTGCCGTCAGACGCGCGCGTCGTAGGTGACGCGGTGGTGCGCGACCTCGTCCAGGTGCTGCTCCGCCCAGGTGCGCATGGCCCGCACGGTGCGGTGCAGCGACAGACCGAGGTCGGTGAGCGTGTACGTGACCGTGACGGGGACGGTGGGCGTGACGGTGCGGGTCACGAGGCCGTCGCGCTCGAGCGAGCGCAGCGTCTGCGTGAGCATCTTCTGGCTGACGCCGACGAGGAAGCGCTGCAGCTGCGAGTAGCGCAGGGGGTGCGGCTCGTGGGTCGGGGCACCGCCGTCGGCGGTGCGGGCGTCGCCCACGAGCGCGCACAGCACGAGCGTGACCCACTTGTCGGAGATCCGGCCCAGGAGCCCGCGGCTGGGGCAGACCGCGAGGAACGCGTCGTAGCCGGGTGCGGGGCGGTCGTCGGTCGTCGTCATCGCTGCCTCCTGGTCGTCGCCCGTCTCGGAGGATGTTGCGCACTTTCAGGTGCCTACTTCCCATCGGGAAGCGCCGGTCGCAGACTCGTGCACCGCCGGACCACCCGGTCCCGGCACCCCCGAGCGAAGGACGACCATGCCCACCACCACCCCCGGCGGCACCTGGACCCTGGGCGACCTCACCGTCACCCGCCTCGGGTACGGCGCGATGCAGCTCACCGGCCCCGGCGTCATGGGCCCGCCCGCCGACCCCGACGCCGCCCGCGAGGTGCTGCGCGAGGTCGTCGCGCTCGGCCTGACGCACATCGACACGAGCGACGCCTACGGCCCGCGCGTCACCAACCGGCTGATCCGCGAGGCGCTGCACCCCTACCCGGCGTCGCTGCACGTCGTCACCAAGGTCGGCGCGACCCGCGACGCCGACGGCGGCTGGCCGACGGCCCGGCGCCCCGACGACCTGCGCCGCGCCGTCGACGAGAACCTCGAGAGCCTCGGCCTCGACGTGCTCGACGTCGTGAACCTGCGCCTCGGGGACGCCCGCGGCCCCGTGCCCGAGCCCGTCGGGGAGGCGTTCACGACGCTGCTCGACCTGCAGCGCCAGGGCCTCGTGCGACACCTGGGTCTGAGCAACGCAACCCGCGCCCAGGTCGCCGAGGCCCGCGCCCTCGGGCCCGTCGTGTGCGTGCAGAACATGTACAACCTCGCGCACCGGCACGACGACGACCTGCTCGACGAGCTCGCGGACGCGCAGATCGCCTACGTGCCGTTCTTCCCGCTGGGCGGGTTCAGCCCCCTGCAGTCGGCGGCGCTGTCCGAGGTCGCCGCGCGCCGCGGCGCGACACCGATGGCCGTGGCGCTCGCGTGGCTCCTGCAGCGCTCCCCGAACGTGCTGCTCATCCCCGGCACGTCGTCGGTGACGCACCTGCGCGAGAACGTCGCCGGGGCGGGTCTGGAGCTGACGGCGCAGGACGTCGCGGCGCTCGACGCGATCGGGGGGTGACGACGGTCCGCGGCCCCCGTGACGTGCTGGTCACGGGGGCCGCAGCGACGACGTGCGCCGGTCAGAAGTCCCAGTCGTCGTCCTCGGTGTTGACGGCCTTGCCGATGACGTACGACGAGCCGGACCCGGAGAAGAAGTCGTGGTTCTCGTCGGCGTTGGGGCTCAGCGCGGACAGGATCGCCGGGTTGACGTCGGTCTCGTCGCGCGGGAACAGGGCCTCGTAGCCGAGGTTCATCAGGGCCTTGTTGGCGTTGTAGCGCAGGAACTTCTTGACGTCCTCGGTCAGGCCGAGCTCGTCGTAGAGGTCCTGCGTGTACTCCACCTCGTTGTCGTACAGCTCGAACAGCAGGTTGAACGTGTAGTCCTTGAGCTCGGCACGCTCCGCCTCGGAGACACGCTCCAGGCCCTTCTGGAACTTGTAGCCGATGTAGTACCCGTGCACGGCCTCGTCACGGATGATCAGGCGGATCAGGTCGGCCGTGTTCGTCAGCTTGGCGCGCGACGCCCAGTACATGGGCGCGTAGAACCCCGAGTAGAACAGGAACGACTCGAGCATCGTCGAGGCGACCTTGCGCTTGAGCGGCTCGTCCCCGCGGTAGTAGTCCAGGACGATCTCGGCCTTGCGCTGCAGGTTCGGGTTCTCCTCCGACCAGCGGAACGCCTCGTCGATCTCCTTGGTCGAGATCAGGGTCGAGAAGATCGAGGAGTACGACTTGGCGTGCACCGACTCCATGAACGCGATGTTCGTGTAGACGGCCTCCTCGTGCGGGGTCAGCGCGTCGGGGATGAGGCTGACCGCACCGACCGTGCCCTGGATCGTGTCCAGCAGCGTCAGACCCGTGAACACGCGGGTCGTCATCGTCTTCTCGGCCTCGGTGAGGGTCGCCCAGGACTGGATGTCGTTGGAGACCGGCACCTTCTCCGGCAGCCAGAAGTTGCCGACCAGGCGGTCCCAGACCTCGA
>JAFAEH010000221.1 GCA_023424135.1 Actinomycetes bacterium
CGGCGCGCGCGCACGACGAGCCACGCGTGCGTCTCGCCACCACCGTCGAGCGCGACGACGACGACGTCCTCACCGAGGACGCTGCCCGCCTGCGTGATCCGCGCGGGCTCGAGCACCCCGCCCCCGACGGCGTCGGCGGCGGCCTGCAGCGCGGGGCGCAGCGCGTCGGCGGGGTCCAGCGACGCACCACCGGTGCCCTCTGCGAGCGTCAGCGCGACGCGCGGCCCGAGGACCAGCGCGACCTCGCTCGCACCCTCGCCGACAACTCCGGCGACGACGGCGGTCGCGGTCGGCGAGGGGGGCGCCGACGTCGTCGAGACGCTCAGCGGCACGGGCGCCGGGACGAGCGCGGCGGCCGCGGTCGCCGCGGCGGTGACGTCGACGGCGGTGGACGTGGTGCTCATGCGTGGTTCTCCTCGACGCTCACGACCTGGCAGGCGAGCCGCGAGCCGTGCGTGCCGGCGGCGCCGTGCGCGAGCACGACCCCGTCGACGACGACCTCGAGCGGGCGGCTCGCCGGGTGGGACAGCGGAAGGACGTCGCCGACCTGCAGGTCGACGATGTCGCGGGGGTGGACGGTGCTGGGGGTGCAGCGCACGGCGACGTCGACGGGGACCTCGAGCGTGGCGCGCTCGAGGTCGGCGCGGGCGTGGTCGGCCGCCGTGCGCGCCTGCTCGTCGCCGTCGGGGCGCTGCTCGTCCCGCAGCGCGGTGAGCACCGGCTCGGCGGGGAGCATGAGCGTCACGGCGTCGGTGCGGTCCTCACCGATGCGCATCGCGAACCGGGCGCACAGCACGGCGTCGGACGCGCCGACGGCCTGGACGAACTGGGGGTTGTACTGGATCGAGCGGATCGACAGCTCGAGCGGCATGATCGCCGCGAACGTGTACGCCAGGTCCGCGAACGCCGGTGCGAGCAGGTCCCGCACGACCGTCGTCTCGATGTCGGTGAGCTCACGGCCCTCGCGGTCGTCGCCGATGCCCGTGCCGCCGAACAGGTAGTCGACCCACACGAGGGTCGTCGCCACCGGGAGCTGCAGCAGCGCGGTCCCCCGCGGGTGCTCCACCGTGCAGACGAGGACCGCGCTGGGCGACGGCAGGCTCGCGACGTGCTCGTCGTAGGTCAGCAGGGTGACCTCGTCGAACGTGACCTGCACCAGGGCGCGCAGCCGGGCCGTCATCTGGGTGCCCCACAGCCGCGCGAAGCGCTGCAGGGCCATCGTCAGGTGCCGCGCGTGGTCGCGCGGGAGCGTCAGGGGCCGCCGGAAGTCGTACGGGACCGGCGTGGCCGGACGCGTGCGACGGCGCGCGGTCGCGGCGGGCGTGGTCTGGGGCGTCACGACAGCCCCATCGGCGGCCGTCGACCGGTCGTGAGGAGAACGCACGGGTGAGGGCGCAGGACGTACCGGCGGGTGTGCGGACCGTGCGGGTGGTTCTCTCCCGCCGCCCGTCCTGGGCGGTGCGCCGCGCAGCACGGTCGTGCGCGGCGGGGAGCATCGGCGGCGCCGTCCGTGGCGCCGGTGGGTCACGTCATTGCGTGACGTAGTTCGTCAGGTAGACGTCCATCACCTCGCCCTCGTACGCCTCGGCGAGCCGGGTCGCCAGCTCGGCCTTGAGCTCCTCGCGGGTCGTCGCGTCGGAGACCTCCTCGACGGTGCGGCCCGAGTAGAGCGCGATCGCGATGTCCAGCGCGCGCGACGTGTCGGGCTCCTCCGTCACGTCCGCGACGAGCTGCAGCCCCAGGCCGAGGCGCAGGTAGTGCCCGTCGGCGAGGTTGACGCTCACGGCGTCGACCTGCAGGACCTCACCGGCCTCGGGGGTCGGCTCCGCGACCGGGGCGGCGTCCCCGCCCCCACGGCCCAGCAGGAACCAGGCCGCCGCACCGGCGGCCGCCAGCACGACGACGAGCACCACGACGACCACGAGCCGACCCCGGCGCGGCTTCTCCGGCGCCGCGGCGGGTGCGGGCGGCTCGGGTGCCGGCGGCGTCGCCGCGGCGGGTCGGGCGCCGATCTTCTGCCGGGACACCACACGCTGCTCGACGGGCATCTCACACCTCCGTCTCGGGTCGGGTCACGGGTCGGGTCGTGGATCGGGACGCCGGTCGGGCCCCGGGTCGGCCGGCGGCGCTCACTCGTGCACCACCGTGGGGATCAGCTCACGCACGCGCTCGGGCGCGTCGGACAGGACGACGAGGTCGACCCGCCGGTTCACCGCGAGCGACGCGTCGTCCATCCCCTCGGCGACGGGACGCGCATCGCCGTAGCCGACGGCCGACACCCGGGTCCCCGGCATGCCGTCCGCCTCCACGAGGTGGCGCAGCACCTGCGTCGCACGGTCCGCCGACAGCTCCCAGTTCGTCGGGTACCGGCCCGAGACGGGGAGCACGTTCGCGTGCCCCTCGACGGCGATCTGCTCGCTGAGGGCCACCAGCGTGGGCGCGGCGACGTCGAGCACGCGCTGCGCCGTGTCGGTGAGCTGTGCGCTCGCCGGGGCGAAGAACACGTCGTCGGCGACGAGCCCGAGGACCAGGCCGCGCTCGTCGATCCGGAACCGGACCACCGGGTCGAGGCCCTGCGCGGCCAGGCCCGCGCGGATCGCCTCGCGCACCTCCTCGAGGTGCGCGGCCTCGGCCTGCGCGGCCGCGAGCAGCTCGGGGTCGACCGACGGTGTCGCCGTCGCGGACGTCGGGTCGGCCGCCTGCGACCCGAGGCCGCGGTCGGCGTTGACCATGCCGGCGGTCCCCTGGGACTCGACCTGCTCCTGCTGGGAGGTCGTGCCGTCGAGCACGCCGTCGCTCCCGTCGAGCACGGAGCTGTCGACCTGGACGGCGCCGTCACCGAACCCGGCCGCGAGGGACTCCCGCAGCTGGATGTACTTCTCCTGGTCGACCTGGCTGATCGCGAACAGCACGATGAACAGCGCCATGAGCACCGTGATCATGTCGGAGTAGCTCACGAGCCAGCGCTCGTGGTTCGTGTGCTCCTCGTGCTCGGTGTGCCGGCGCCGGCGCGGGGGGGTCACGCGGCCTCCGCGTCGTTCGCCCTGGGCTTGCCGGTGTCCGGCACGAGGCTGCGCAGCCGCTCGCCGACGAGCCGCGGGTTCGCCCCGGCCTGGACCGCGAGCAGGCCCTCCAGCGTGATCTCCATCTGCTGGCACTCGAGGTCGGAGATGCGCCGGATCCGCGTGCCCAGCGGCAGCCAGACGACGTTCGCCGACAGGATGCCCCACAGGGTCGCGACGAACGCGGCGGCGATGGAGTGGCCGAGGGTCGCGGGCTCCGACAGGTTCTCCAGGACGTGCACGAGCGAGATGACCGTGCCGATGATGCCGATGGTCGGTGCGTACCCGCCCATGTCGATGAAGTACTTGGACGCCACACGGTCCGTCGCCCGCTTGGTCGCGATGCGGTCCTCGAGGATCATCCGCAGGTCCTCGGGGTCGGTGCCGTCGATCGCGGCCTGCAGCCCCTCGCGCAGGAACGGGTCCTCGACGTCCCGCGCGTCGTCCTCGAGCGCGAGCAGCCCCTCGCGACGCGCACGCTCCGCGAGCTTCACGACGGTGTCGACGTTCGCCCCGGGGGCGGGCGCCTTGGCCCGCAGCGCCCGCGGCACCGCCGTGAACGCGGCCACCGCGTCCTTGAGCGTGTGCCCGGCCAGTCCCACGCCGAGCGTGCCACCCCACACCAGCAGCAGCGGTGCGGGCAGCATGATGGACATGGGGTCGGCGCCCTCGATCGTCAGCGCGGCGAAGATCGCCCCGAACGCGAAGACGATGCCGATGATCCCGGCGGGGTCCATCACACGCTCCTGGGTCGCAGCGGCACGGGGGCCGGCGGGTCGTCGTCGGTGTCCGCGTCGGCGTCGGGGACCAGGTGCACCGGCCCTCGTCGCTCGATCTCACGGGCGCGGGCTAGCAGCTCGGCCCGCTGCTCGTGGACCAGGCCGATGACCTCGTCGATCGACTCCCGGACGATGAGCTTCGTCCCGTCGACGAGCGTGAGGATCGTGTCGGGCGCGCAGTCCACCCGCTGGATGAGGTCGGGGTTGACCCCGAACCTCCCCCCGTTGAGTCGCGTCACGACGATCACGGCAACATCCCGTCCCTGGTTCCTGCCCTGTGGCGGCCCGTCGGTGTCGCCACCGGGTCCGCATGCCCCCGTCCGTGGGGTGCTCCCCGCCTATCGGCACCCGGACCAGCCACCTGAGGCACCGCGGCGGGCGGCGACGGTCCGTCCGGGCCGGGCCGGCTCAGGTCTGGTACGCCCAGTGCCACGGCTCGCGGGGGGTGTCCTCCGCGAACCCGTACCGCTCGCCGTTCGCGCGCATCCACGCGAGCGCCTGGTCGTCGAGCCGCAGGTCGGCCGCCAGTCCCCAGCCGTGGTCGGACGTGCCCGGGCTCGCCGCGAGGCCGCCCTGCGAGTACAGGCCCTTGCGACGCACGAGGTCGACCTGCGTCTCGTACGTGCGGTACGAGTCGGTGATGCCGATCGTGACGCCGTCCGCCTTCGCGTCGGCGATCAGCCGCGTGAGCGACTGCGCCGCGGGCTGCCACAGCCGGTGCCCCGTGTCGCCGACCGCGGTCAGCGCCGAGTCCGGCACCTTGCCGTTCTCGTGGGACGCCAGGCCGTTCGGCAGCATGTCGCCGTTGATCCGGCGCACCGACGACGGCGACGTGTCGACGGTCGTCGTCCCGGTCACCGACGCCGAGGAGGCGCCGGTGACCGAGTACGAGGCGATGGCGCCCGCGAGCGCGTCGGCGAACGACGTGCCCGTCGTCGACGTGCCGGTCGTCGTGGTCGTCGTCGTGACCGTCGGCTCGACGAGCTGACGGATCTGCGCCATGCGTGTGGCGATCGCCGCGATGCCCTCCACGGTCAGCGCTTGAGGTTGACCAGCTCGTTCAGCACCTCGTCGGACGTCGTGATGATGCGGGAGTTCGCCTGGAACCCGCGCTGCGCGACGATGAGGTTGGTGAACTCGCTCGACAGGTCGACGTTCGACATCTCGAGGCGCCCGCCCGCCAGCGCGCCCCGCCCGCCGGTGCCGGCGGTGCCGATCTGCGCGTCGCCCGAGTTCACGCTCGTGCGGAACAGCGACCCGCCGGCCTTCTCCAGACCGCCGGGGTTGGTGAAGGTGCCCAGCGCGATGCGGCCGATCGTCTGCTTGAGACCGTTGCTGAACGCGCCCGTGATCGTGCCGTCGGCGCCGAGCGCGAACGACAGCAGCGTGCCGGCCGCCTGACCGTCCTGCGAACCGGCGGCGACCGTGTCGAGGCCCGAGTAGCCGGTGACCGTCGACAGGTCGACGGCGACGCCGCCCAGCGTGATCGTCGTCGGGCTGGTCAGCGCGCCGTTCGCGTCGAAGGCGACCGGCTGCGAGCCGACCGTGGCCGTGCCGTCCGTCGCCGCGACGGTCCAGCCCGTCGACGCCTTCGTGAAGGTCAGCGTCAGCGTCCGCTCCGTGCCGATCTCGTCGTACAGCTTCTGGGTGAGCGTCTTGGTCGTGCCGTCCTCGGCGGACGCGTCGAGGTTGCCGACGTAGGTGGCGGACGTGGACGCGACCGCGGCCATCGTCGTGCCGGCCGGCACGGACAGGTCCGTCAGGGGTGCGTTCGTGTCGACGACACCGTTGACGGCGGCCCAGCCCTGCACGAGCGCACCGTCGCCGGGGAGCACCATCTGGCCCGTGGCGTCGAAGTCGAACGCACCGGCACGGGTGTAGAACGTCTCGGCGCCCTTGCGGACGACGAAGAACCCGTCGCCCTGGATCATCATGTCGGTGCTGCGGCCCGTGGTCTGCGAGGCGCCCTGCGTGAAGCTCGTGACGATCCCGGCGACCTGCACGCCGAGGCCCACCTGGGCGGGGTTGGTGCCGCCGACGCCGTCCTGCGCGCCGCCGGCGTTCGTGAGCACCTGGCTGAGGGTGTCCTGGAAGATCGTCTGCGAGGACTTGAAGCCCGTCGTGTTGACGTTGGCGATGTTGTTGCCGGTCACGTCGAGCATGGTCTGGTGGCTGCGCAGACCGCTGATGCCGGAGAAGAGCGAGCGGAGCATGGTCGGTTCCCTTTCGGTGGTCCGCGTCAGGCGGCGGTGGTGTCGGTGGGCGTGCCGGTCGAGGTGGTGGTGACGGTGGCGACCGCGTCGAGCGGCACGTCGGTGTCGCCGACCCGGACGGTCGGGACGGACGTGGCGTAGGAGACGGCGGTGACGACGCCGGTGGAGGTCGTGCCGTCGTCCCCGGTCCACGTGACCTCGCGCCCCACGAGGGCGGCGGCGGAGGCCCGCATCTGCAGCGCGAACGCCTCGCGCTGCGTGGTGGTCAGCTCGGCCAGGCTCTCCATGGTCGCGAGCTGCGTGGTCTGCGCCATCATCTGCGACGTGTCCATGGGGCTCGTCGGGTCCTGGTAGCGCAGCTGCGTCACGAGGAGCTCGAGGAACGCCTGCTTGTCGAGCGTGCTGCCCGACGTGGTGTCCGTCGAGTCGGTCGTGGCGTACGTCGTCCCGTTCGTCGCGTAGGACGTGTCGATGCTCATGGGGCCTCCGGCGTCAGACGACGAGGTCGAGCGCGCCGGGGCGCGCGGGGGTGGTCGGGTCGGGTGCGGGTGCGTCGGGCGGTGCCGCGGTGCGCACCGGTGCACCGTCGCGGGTGCGGTCCTGCGCACCGGGGCCGCCGCGCCCGGTGGTGTCCTGGCCACCGCGGCCGGTGCCGTCGTCGCGGGCGCCGAGACCGAGGTCGGCCTGCAGCCCCGCGGCCTGCAGGTCACGACGCAGGTCGGCCAGGCTGCCGCGCAGCGCCTCGCGGGCCGCGTCGCTCGCACCGACGAGGTCGATCCGCACGGTGTCGTGCGTGATGTGGGCGACGACGCGCACGGGGCCGAGGTGCTCGGGGTCGATCGGCACCGACAGCACGTGCCGGCCCGCGCCGAGCTCGCCGACGGTGCGCAGGCGCGCCCCGAGCTGCTCGGCGAGGGGCACGGACGGCACCGGCGTCGACGACGGGGTCGCGGCCGTGGCC
>JAFAEH010000223.1 GCA_023424135.1 Actinomycetes bacterium
CAGCACGCGCCTGCCGACGCGCGCGAGCAGCCAGTGCCCCGCCACGTCCTGGGTGCGCCGGGTCCCCCCGGGCAGCGCGGTGGCCACGGCCTGTCCCGGCTCACGCGTCGGTCCGCCGGGTGAGCCGCACGTGCCACGCGTCCGGCCCCTCGACGAGGTACTCGACGTCGACGGCCGCACGCTGCGCCAGCTGCGCGAGCAGCGGCCTCGGGGCGTGCGGCGCGATGATGACGAGCGAGGCGCCGGGCGCGATCGCGTCGAACGCACCGAACACGGTCGCGTGCCGGATGGCGTGGGGGATCGTCCGCACGTCGAGCACCGGGTCGGCCTCGTCGTGGCCGCCGCACCCGCACGTGGCGCCGGCGGGCTCGGGGGCGGTGGGCAGGATCTCGACGGGCTGGCTCATGGTTCTCCTTCGGTGCTCGCACGCCGGTCGGCGTGCGCGGTGGACCGGGTGACGGCGGCGCCGACCCCCGACAGGTGCAGCTCGCAGTGGCGCGGTCCGACGAACGGCAGGAGCCGCTCGGCGCGCACGGGCCCGCCGACCTGCTCGAGGACTCCCTGGGCCAGGCCGAGGTGCACGCTGCACACGACCTCCGGGCGCTCACGGGCCAGGTCGAGGAACGGGCAGCGCCACAGGTCGAACGTCGAGCCCGTCTCGTCGAGGACGGGGTCGAAGCCGAGCCGGTCGAGGTGCGCCTCGAGCGCGAGGACCTGGTCGTCGGGGCCCTCGGGCAGCGCGGGCAGGTCACCGGCCATGTCGCGCCCGGCGCGGCGCGCCGACCCCTCGACGTCGTGCACGGCGACGCCGTAGCCGCCGAGCAGCAGGCTCGTGAGCCGTGCGCGTGCGACGGACTCGGCGAGGTGGCGCGCGGCACCGGGGTCGGTGCGCACGTCGTCGCGCGTGGTCGGCCGGTACACGGTGCGAGGGCGCCCGCGTGTCGTGCGGTGCTCGGTCTCGCGCACGACGAAACGTGCGTCGACGAGGCGCTGCAGGTGCTCGCGCACGGTGTTCTCGTGCAGCCCGGTACGGGCCGCGAGCGACGCCGTGGTCGTGGGCCCGTCGGCCTGCAGCACGTGCAGGAGCTCGACGCGGCTCGCCGCCGACAGGACGCGTGCGGCCGGCGTGCGGCGGACCGGCTCCTCGCGGTCCTCGACGTCCATGCGCACCTCCGGTGTCCAGCGCGGCCCCGGGACCCAGGTCCCGGGCACCGTCTGCCCGTCATTAAATACTGTCGTGCCGTGGAAAAAGCTGGGACCAGGGTCCCGCGGCACGTGGTCCTGCTCGTCCCGGGTGGGCTCGCGCTGCTCGCCGGCCTCGACGCCGCGCTGCTGCTGCTCGGGCTGCCCGCACCGGTGCGGCTCGAGCGCTGGGCCGACGTGCACGGGCCGCTCATGGTCCTGGCGTTCGTCGGCACGCTCGTCGCGCTCGAGCGCGCCGTCGCCGTGCGCCGTCGCACCGCGCTCGCCGCGCCCGCGCTGCTCGGCGCCGGTGGGCTCGCGCTGCTGACCCCGCTGCCGCTTGCGGCCGGTCAGGTCGCGCTCGTCGCGGGCGGCGTCGCCCTCGTCGGCATCTACGCCGTGGTGTGGCGCCGTCAGCCGGCGGCCGCGCTCGCCGTGCAGGCGCTCGGCGCCGCGCACGCCGTGGCCGCGTCCGTGCTGTGGCTCGCCGGTGCGGCCGTGCCGCACGTCGTGCCGTGCCTCGCCGGGTTCCTCGTGCTCACGATCGCCGGAGAGCGGCTCGAGCTGCTGCGCGTCGGAGGACCGGGTGCGCGCGTCGAGGACGCCGTGTGGGCGCTGGCGTGCGCGTGGGCGCTCGCCGCGACCCTCGCGCTGCTGTGGCCGCGCGTCGGGTGGCACCTGCTGGGTGCGGCGCTGCTCGCGCTCGTCGCCGTCCTGGTGCGGCACGACGTCGCGCGGCGGACCGTCCACGCCACGGGCCTGCCCCGGTTCATGGCGTGCGCGATGCTCGCCGGGTACGCGTGGCTCGCCGGCGCCGGAGCGCTGTGGCTCGTCGCCGGCCCCGTGCTGTCGGGTCGCGGCTACGACGCGGCCCTGCACGCGGTGTTCCTGGGCTTCGTGCTGTCGATGGTGATGGCGCACGCGTCCGTCATCCTGCCCGCCGTGCTGCGCCGACCGCTGCCCTACCGCCCGGTCATGTACGTGCCGCTCGTGCTCCTGCACGCCACGCTCGCCGTGCGCGTGCTCGTCGGCGACGCGCACGGGATCGACACCGTCGTCCGCGTCGGCGGCGTCGGCAACGTCGTCGCGCTCCTGCTGTTCGTCGTGGTCGCCGTGACGTCCGCCGTGCGCGGGCCCGCTGCGCGACCGCCCGCCGGACGGGTCGCGCCCCGCACGCCCGCGCCCCCCGCCACCGTCACGGGCCTGGCCGTCGGTGGTGCCCGATGACCCGCGCCGGGCACCACCTGCGCGCCAACGCGCTCGTCCTGGCGTGGCTGGTGCTCGCCGCGGCCGCCGCCGTCGCCCACCGCTGGCTCCCCGAGGCGGGCTGGCTGCTCGTCCACCTGCCCCTCCTGGGCGCGGTCACCACCGCGATCCTCGTCTGGAGCCAGCACTTCGCCGACACGCTGCTGCGCCATCCCGCGCCGCGCCGCGCGCTCGCGGTGCGCCTCGGCCTGCACACCGCCGGCACGCTCGCGGTGCTCACCGGCCAGCTCGCGT
>JAFAEH010000241.1 GCA_023424135.1 Actinomycetes bacterium
CTCCTCGCGGCCGCGGGCGTCGCAGCCGTCGCCGCGGCCACCCGCCGCACCTGACCTCGGCCGGACGAGGCGGGGCCCGCACCGACGGTCGGTGCGGGCCCTGCCTGCGCAAGGGCTCACCGCAGGGGGTGACGCGCACCCCCGCGCGGACCTAGCGTGCGGACATGAAGGTCGTGGCGGTGTGGTCCGTCAAGGGCGGGGTCGGCAAGACGACGACCGCCGTGAACCTCGCGTACGCCGCGGCCGCGGCGGGCGAGACGCTGCTGTGGGACCTCGACCCGCAGGGCGGGGCGACGTTCCTGCTCGACGTCCGCCCGCGCCTGCGCGGGGGTGCGCCCGCCCTCGTCACCGGCGACACACGCGCGGCCGGTGCGGTGCGGCAGACCGCGTGGGAGACGCTCGACGTGCTGCCGGGCGACGCGTCGTACCGTTCGCTCGACGTCGTGCTCGACGGGGCGAGGAGGTCACGGTCGCGCGTCGCGCGCACGCTCGCGCCGCTGCGCCGTCAGTACGCGACCGTCGTGCTGGACTGCCCGCCGGGTGCGTCCCTCGTCGCGACGAACGCGGTGCGTGCCGCCGACGTCGTCGTCGTGCCGCTCGTCCCCGGGCCGCTCGCGCTGCGCGCGCTCGACCAGGTGCGCGAGGTCGTCGCCGAGCAGGACCCCGCTCCCCCGGTCGTCGGGTTTCTCACGATGGTCGACCGGCGGCGGCTCGCCCACCGGCGGGTGCTGGACGAGCTGCCGTCGACCGCGCCGGACGTCGTCGACGTCGTCGTCCCCGCGGCCGCGGTCGTCGAGCGGATGGGCGACGAACGACGTCCGCTGCAGGCGTTCGCCCCGACGTCACCCGCAGCCGTCGCGTACCGCAGGCTGTGGAAGAAGGTCCGCAAGGCGCTGTGACGCCGCGGGGCGTCAGGTCGGGTCGGCCGGGTCCACCGGGTCGGCCGGGTCGGCGAGCAGACGTGCGACGACGCGCGCACCCGACGCCGCGGAGGCGTGCGGCTCGCCGAGCAGCCGGGCGCCGAGCGGGGCGAGGTTGAGCACGGCGACCACGCCGAGCGCGGTGTCGCGGTCGTGCTGCGTGACCTCCGGGTCGCTGCCGCGCCCTGCGCCGACGTCGGCGGTGACGCGCTGCGCGGCGATGTGCGCGGTGAGGACGTCGAAGGCGCGCGCGTAGACCTCGGCGAGGTCCCCCGCGGCCTCGGGGTGGCGCAGGCCGTAGGCGAGGATCTCGACGGACAGCAGCAGGTGCGGGTCGTCGGTCACGCCCGCGAGCCAGGCGGTGAGCGCGTCGACGTCGACGCGACCGTCCTGCACACCCGGCAGGACGTGGTCGCCCTCGTCGAGCTGGGCGCGCGCGACGGCGAGGAACAGGTCGCGCTTGGACCCGAAGTGGGAGTAGACGGCGCCCTTGGTGTAGCCGGCGTCGGCGGCGACGTCGTCGACCGAGGCGCCCTCGAAGCCCTTCGCGGAGAACACGCGGGCGGCGGCGGCGAGCAGGTCGGTGCGCGTGCGGTCGACCTTGCGACGGCGGCGCTCGTCACCGGCGGCCGCGGAGCGGCCCAGGGAGTCGGACGCGTCAGCGAGCTCGCGAGCGGCCTCGCGAAGTCCTTGGGCGACGACCTCGCCGACCTCGGGCAGGGCGTGCTTGGCCTGCGACCCGAGCGCGCGCGTCAGCTGGGCGGCGGCGTCCGCGAGCGCACGGGAGGCCGCCTTGAGGGGGTCGCGCTCGTCGGACATGCGATCAGGATACGCATCCGCCATACCTGACGGTTGATACCTGCTGGTATTTGAGCGTACGGTGCAGCATGTACTGATGAGTATCTGAGCGGAGGCGAGATGGGCGCGGCAGAGGTCCTGACCGTCCGGGGGCTGCGCAAGCGGTACCGCGGACGGCGCGGCGTGCAGGCGAACGACGGCATCGACCTCGACGTGGCCGCCGGCCAGGTCGTCGGGCTGCTGGGCCACAACGGCGCAGGCAAGACGACGCTCGTGCACCAGGTGGTCGGGCTCGTGCGCCCCGACGCGGGCACGATCCACGTCATGGGCGACGACGCCGTCGCCCACCCCGAGCGCGCACGGCGCCTCGTGTCGATCCAGGCCCAGGCCAACGTGCCGATCAGCGGGCTGACCCCGCGCCGCGCCGTCGAGCTCGTCGGCCGCATCCGCGGCGGGGACCCCGCCGACGTGCGACGACGCACCACCGACCTGCTCGACGCCCTCGACCTCGGCCCGTGGGCCGACACACCGTCCGAGAAGGTCTCCGGCGGGGTCGCGCGGCTCACCGCCTTCGCCATGACCGCCGTCCGCCCTGGCCGGCTCGTCGTGCTCGACGAGCCCACCAACGACGTCGACCCCGTCCGCCGCCGCCTGCTGTGGCGGCAGATCCGCGGCCTCGCCGACGACGGGCACGGCGTCCTGCTCGTCACGCACAACGTCCGCGAGGCCGAACGCGTCGTCGACCACCTCGCGATCCTCGACCGCGGCGTCGTCCTCGCCGCCGACACCCCCGCCGGGCTCACCTCACGCGTGCGCGGGACGCTCACGCTCGAGGTCGACACCGCACCGGGCGCACCCGTGCACTGGCACCACGCCGCACGCGACGTCGTCGCCGGGCACCTGCGCGCGTCCGCGAGCGTCCCGACCGACGCCGCCGCCGACGTCGTGCGCTGGGCGCAGGACGAGGTCGACGCCGGACGCCTCGAGCGCTACGCCCTGACCCCCGCGTCCCTCGAGGACGTGTACGTGCAGCTCGTCGGCACACCCGCCGACGACACCCAGGAGGTGCCCGCCGCATGACCGCCACCGCCCTCGACACCGCGCCCGCGCGCCGGCCCCTCGCGACCGCCGCGCACCAGACGCTGCTGCTCGCGCAGTGGCAGCTGCGCCGGCAGTCGCAGTTCCTGCCGCTCATGGTCGTCGTCCAGGTGTTCATGGCCGTCGCGACCGTCATCGGGTACGGGCTGCTCGTCGGCGACCCCGACCCCGCGACCGCGCTGTACCTCGCGACCGGCGCACCCACCATCACGCTCGTGACCGTCGGCCTCGTCATGACCCCGCAGATGGTCGCGCAGGCACGCACCGAGGGCTCGCTCGACTGGATGCGCACCCTGCCCGTGCCGCGCGTCGCGTTCCTCGCGTCCGACCTGCTGGTGTGGACGCTCATCGCACTGCCCGGCATGGTCCTGGGCATCGTCGTCGGCGTGCTGCGCTTCGACCTCACGCTGTCCGTCGCCCCGTGGTTCGTCCCGGCCGCGCTGCTCGTCTCGCTGACCGCCGCATCCGTCGGCTACGCGATGGCCACGGTGCTGCCGCCACAGCTCGCGATGCTGCTCACGCAGGCCCTCGTGTTCGTCGTGCTCCTGTTCTCCCCGGTGTCGTACCCCGCCGAGCGCATGGCCGGGTGGCTGCAGACCGCGCACCAGTGGCTACCCGTCGAGCCCATGGCGCAGCTCGTGCGCGCCGGGCTCGCGCAGGACGCGTTCGACATGCCCGCACGCTCGCTCGTCGTGCTGCTCGCCTGGGCCGTCACGTCGCTCGCCGCAGCCACCCTCGCCCTGCGCCGGCGGGCCTGACCCGGTCAGAACCCGCCGGAGACCCCCGGACGCCCACCGGGGAACGTCGGGAGACCCGTACCGTCCGGCGGGGCCGGATCGAGCGGGTCCTCCTCGTCCTCACCGGGAGCAGGCGCCGCCTGCGGGGCGGTCGCCGTGACAGGGTCGGGGACCTCGTCGGGGGTCGGGGTCACGGTGTCGTCGGGGACGGACATCTTCGGCCTCCCATCATCGGTGGGCATCGATCGTGGCACGCCGGGGACGGTCCCGCACGTCGCGGACAGGTAGACCGCCGGTCCGACCCCGTCAGCAGTCCGGTGGGGTCGGGACGTCCGTGCACAGCCCCGACACGAGCCGCGACGTACGCTCCTGCGCCTCGAACGGCACCGACGTAGTCGACGCGGACGCGGTCCCGTGACCTCCCGCCACGCACGCGAGACATGGCAGCGGCGCCCGAAGATCGACGGCAGCCGCGTGCCCAGCCCGGGGTGACACGGGATCGGCTCATCTGTCGTAGACCGCACCCTCGGGCTTGCTCGGCAGCAGCGCGAGCACGGTCATGACCAGCGGGCCGACGGTCGGCACGAGGCTCACGAGCTGGAGCCAGCCGGACAGGTTCGCGTCGTGCAGGCGGCGGGCGTTCAGCGCGAGGCACGGCACGGCGCCGCCGAGCACGAACAGCAGGACCAGCAGCGCGGTGAGCGTGACGAACGGGCTCGCCTCGCCCGGCTCGGGGTCGGACATGCCGAGCACGACCAGGCCGACGACCGACACACACGTGTAGAGCAGCGCGATCCACCAGTACTCGCTGCGGCTCGCACGCCCGCTGAACATCGCGTACCGACGGTAGAACCGTGCGACGGCCTGCCCGAACGTGGCACCGGGCAACGGTGCGTCGTCGACCGCCCGGGCCGGTCGCGGGTCGAGGACGAAGGGAGGAGGTGTGTACGTCATGCCGGGAAACGTAGGGGTCCGCACCCCCTGCGTAGAGTGCCGATCGCACATCTGTGGACAACACGATCACCCAGCCCCAAGGCCTGTGGACGACGCGCACGCGCGTCCGGTTCGTCCCGGTACGGTGCGCGCGCGGCGTCCCGGGGGGCCTGCACGACAGAGGTGAGCCATCTACGCATTCCTGACATTGGCGGATCCGATCCTCGAGGCCGGCCATGACAGCGACAGGCAAGCGGGTCGCCGACGTCGTCACCGGCCCCGCATCTTCAGCCGACACCAACCTGGGCATGTGATGTCGAGACTGGCGTCGGTTCGACCGCCGAGGAGACCGCGATGACGAACCGCGAAGTGACAGGGCTCGGCTGGGCACTGCCCGACGACTGGCTGGCGTGGCACATCGGCGATCTCCTCGCCGTCGCGACGGCCGTCGCGGCCCTCGGCGACAATGCGGATTCAGTGCGGGCAATGGCGGCGGCGGCCACCGAATTCGACGCCTTCGCGAGGGCCGAGCTTCCCGGCACGACCTGCGCCGCGATCTGGGTGCCGAGCGCATGCGACAGACGACCGCACGCCAGCGCGGCGCTGCGGATCGCCTCCGTCCCCGCCTCGGACCGGATGAGTCCCGATCGTCTGATGGCGTTCGTCCGAGACGTCCCCCGGAGTCGCAGGACGCGGACTCTCGACATCGCCGTCGCCCGCAGGAGACTCGAACCCGGGGAAGGGGTCCTGAGGATCGTCGATCGCGCGCCACGACTCACCAGGCGCGTCAGCCGTGAGTGGACCTGGTACATCCTCCCGACCGGCACCGACGATCTGATCGCCTGCCAGGTCGAGTCGTCGTCCGTGGCGCACTTCGACGCGCTCGCGGACATGACCACGGACATCGCCAACAGCATCGAGATCACCCTGGAGCCGGTGTGAGCACCCCCTTGGTACCGTCCACCCTCGGGCACCGGCCGCACCGGTCGATATGCGACCGGGCGCACGCGTTGCGCATTCGTCGCATGAGTTATGCGACGTGGATGCATACACGGTGCGGGCGCTGGCGGCCGCGGGCGAGTCCCTGACGACCGAGTTCAAGGCGGACCGTGCGCGGCTGAGCGACAGGCAGCTCGTCGAGGCCGTCGCATGCATGGCCAACGCCCGCGGCGCGAACGGGTCGACGTCGCGCCGGCCGATGCGCTCGCACCATACGTCGCCGCCGCGGCGCTCGACGAAGCGGTCCCGCTGCGGGCAGGAGCACCGTGGAGCGGGTGCGACATCCCGTGGTCGGACATCGCCCGTCTGCGCGACCTCATCGACCATCACCGCGACCGGCTCGACGCCGAGATCATCCGCGCGACGATCGGTCAGCCGTCGACGCAGCTCGAGGCGCGCGTGCGAGGACCTGCTGGCCGACGTCTCGCGGAACGACGAGCCCGGCCCCTGACCCCGCCGCCCGTCGACCCCGCGACCCTCACGCGAGCGGGTCGGCGAGCAGCGCGCGGGAACGCGCGTACTTCGCGACGAGGTGCGCCCGGGTGTCGTCGTCGAGGAGCGCGAGCCGCTGCGGGTCGGTGTTGTCCTGGAGGTCGGCCACCTTCACCACGACGGCCAACGGGTCACGGTTGACGCGCGTGAAGTACGTCTGCGCAGGTTCGCCCGGCACCTTGCTGAGGGCGACGACGGCCCCGACGACGTCCTCGGGGATGCCCGCGGCGCGCAGGTCGTCGGGTGTCACATCGGTGTCCTCGACGACGTCGTGCAGCCACGCCGCCGCGACCACACGCTCGTCGCCGCCCGCCGCCGCGGCGTGCCCGGCGACCCGCGCCGGGTGACCGATGTACGGGGCGCCGGCCTTGTCGACCTGCCCGGCGTGCGCCGCTGTCGCGAGGCGGCGCGCGGTCGCGACGAGGCCACCGGCCACGGCGTCGTCGCCCGTCGCGGCGTCGGGACCGACCGCGTTGACCGCGTCCACGGCACGGGTCACCAGGGCCTCGAGGTCGTCGGCGCGCAGCCCGGGCCAGCCGTGCAGGACGTCACGCCAGCGCTGCGGCACCGCCCCTGCGCCCGCCACCGCACCCGCGAGCGCCCCCGCGATCGACGCGACCGTGTCGGCGTCCCGCCCGCCACGCACGGCGCGCTCGAGCGTGTCGACCAGCCCGGTGCCGTGGTGGATGGCGGACCACGCCGCCTGGAACGCCTCGACGACCCACCCGTTCCTCGTGAAGGCCCGCGGCTGCGCCGCCTCGCCGGCAGCGACCAGCCCGGCCCACCGCTCGCGACGCTCCGCCGGCAGGTGCGCGAGCCCGGCGAGCAGGTCGAGACCGCCCGTGCGGATCGCGTGCCGGACCGCCAGGGACCACAGCACGCACGCGTCCCCGGCGTCCGGGTCGGCGTGCGTCAGGTCCGACACGGCGCGCGCCGCACGCGCGACCGCACCCTCCTGCCCGTCGTCGAGGTACCCGAGCGCGACGGGCCCGGTCCGCATGAGGCTCCCGTTGCCGCCCGACCGGCCCGGCTCGAGCGCGTACCGCGCGGTGGCGACGGCCCGCGCCTCCGCGGCGGTCGGCTCGGTGAGCGCGGACATCAACGCACGGGTCTGGTTCCCGACGTCCTTCGCGTCCCGCGCCCACGCGTGCCACGTCGCGACGACACGGTCCAGCGCACCGTCGTCGTCGAGCGACCCACCCGAGGCCAGGACCTGCAGCACCGGGACCGCCATCGACGTGTCGTCCGTCCACTCCCCCGGCGCCCACGCGAACGTCCCACCGCCGGCCATGTGCACCGGCTGGGTGTCCGGCAGCGGCGGCCCGAACTCGTACCCGGCCCCGAGCGCGTCCCCGGCGGCCGCCCCAAGGAGCGACCCGACGGCACGGTCGAGCTGCGCGGACGTCAGGGGCATGGGTGTTCTCCTCGTGTGGGTCGGGACGACGACGGGCGGCGTTCAGCCTGCGCGCAGGGCCGCACGGGCGAGCATCGGCCCGTGCTCGCCCACGTGCAGGTCCCAGCGCCGGGCGTCCGGGTGACGCGTGACCGCACCCGTGCGCAGCAGCACCGTGCTCGTCGTCGTCGCGGTACGCCGGACGTCCGTCGGGCTCAGGTCGCCACCCGACGCGTGCTGCCAGCCCAGGTCGCCGAGCAGCCGCCCCGCGTCGGCCGCGGGGAACGGCCGGCCCGGTGCGGACGCGGCGACGGTGAGCAGCAGCACGAGCGCCGCGTCGTGCTCGGCGCCCGCGCGCCGTGGGACGAGCCGGGTCGCGATGTGCCGCCACAGCGCGACCGGGGCGTCGACGACGCGCAGCGCCGCCGCCGTGGCCGTCACCCGCCCCTTGGCCGCACGCAGCAGCCCGAGGTCCTGCGCCGAGCGGCGGAAGTCCCCGACGGCCGGGGTGTGCGACTCGCGGTTGAGCGTGCCGATCCACTCGTCGGCCAGGTCGAGGCGGGCGGCCACGGCCTCTACGTCGGCGGGGCGGAAGTACCCGGCGGACGTCAACGCGACGCCGTCGCGGCCGACGTGCCGCACGAGCCACGCGTAGTGCGCGACCGCCGCGGCCGCGTCATCCGGTGTCGGCTCGTCGGCCAGGTCGAGCCGGGCGGCGGCGACCACCGGGACCAGCGCCGCGGACCGTGAGGTCGTGAGCGCGTGGGCGACGACGGGCGGCAGGTCGGTCACGTCGACGAGTGCGCGTCCGGGCGCCCCCGGCGTCGGGAGCCTGGCGAGCAGCGCGTCGGCCTCGTCGACGTCGAACCGGTCGAGGTCCGACAGGACGACGAACGCGGGGCGCCCGCCGAAGACCAGGTGGACGTGCTCCTCGTCGTCCGCGTCGACCGGGCGTCGGTCGGCGAGGGCCCTGACCGTCGTGACGAGGTGCTCGTAGCCCGGCGCTCCCCCGCAGTCCTCGGGCGGGCACGCCCGGGCGCCGTCGACGAGCCGGGCACGGTCGACGTCGTCGGGCGTCACCGACTCGAGCGTGAGCACGTGCCGCCAGTCGTCCCCGAAGTCGTAGAGGTAGTGCAGCGTGTCACCCGGCACGCGCAGGAGCTCGCCGACGGTGACGTGGTCCTCGGGCTCGCCGTCGCCCCACCCGTCCTCGAGGTCGGCGGCCGGCACGAAGCTGCGGACGGGCCGACGCGCCAGCGGGTCGCCGTCGGTGAACTCGTGCAGGTGCGAGTCCGTCCAGCCCATCGCGACCTGCAGCACCTGGTGCAGGACGGGCAGGGTGGTCGTCGCCGGCACGTCGAGGACCCGCCAGATCGACGGTTCGACGTCCCGGAGCTCAACCCTGATGCGCAACGTCATCGGCCAATCCCAGCACGTCCGGCACCGAGCGCGCACCCGCCGCACCCCACCCGCCGCACTCCCACCCGCGAGCGCGGTACACGTCCGTCGAGCGCGGGGGGGGACGAGTACCGCGCTCGGGGGACGAGTACCGCGCTCGGGGGACAAGCACCGCGTTCACGGATCGGCGGCAGGATCCGACCTCCGTCACGTGAGCACCCCCGGTTCGTCGTCGGCCGTGATCGCCCCGTCACGCGAGCAGCAGCACGGGGCAGCGCGCCGGGCCCGAGCGCGCGAGCCGCGCGTCGGCGGTGACGAGTGTCAGCCCGTGAGCCTCGGCGGCCGCGACATACGCGGCGTCGTACGTACTGACCGACGCGCGCAGCTCCCACATGCGGCCGAGCAGCTCGCCGGTCGGGACCGTCACGACCGTGAGCTCACCCAGCAGCCGGACAGCCCGGGCCGCGTCCACGAGCACTCCCCCGCGGTCCAGCCCCCGCAGGGCCGCGCAGACCTCGACGCGCCAGTGCTCCGGCACGAGCCATGCCGGGTCGTCGCTGAGCACCTGCCGGGCGTGCGCGGCCCGCGGCTCGACCACCGGGTCGCAGAACAGCAGCGTGGTTGCCGATGCGTCGACGACGATCACACGCGACCGCGCTGCGTGCGAGCGTCGTCGAGACCGGTGACGACGTCGTCCAGCACGGCGATGCTGCCGTCGGACCAGCTCAGGTCAGCAAGGAGCCCCCGGTTGCGCTCGAACCCCGCCTCACGCCGGACAAGATCGAGCAGGAATGCCTGCAATGACTGCCCCTGGGCGTTCGCGCGAGCGGCCAGGACATCACGGACGTCGTCCGGGACGTCACGGATCTGCAGCGCCACCATGCATGCATTCTACATGCAGACGACCAACGGCCGTCCTGATCCAGGAGCCGCCGCACGGCCACCCCCGCGCCTGCACGACGGCCCGCACCGCTGCGAGCGGCTCGCGTGCCCCTCACGTGCCGGAGTGCCGAACGTGGCCCACCGACCATGCCGGTCATCCCATCTCCGTCGGGCTCGGCGACGGCGGGAGGATGATGTCGTCACGGGACTTGGCCTTCAGCACCTCCAGATCAGGCGGCGGATCCAGAACCCCCCGCGCGATCGGAACCGTGTCGCAGTACTCCGGAGTCAGCAACGTGCCGTCGGGCAAGGTGTAGTCCTCCACCGGTGAACCGCCGCCGAAGAGCCGCGGCTGCCCATCCGTGCCCAGGTCCAGGTACTGCACCGTCACGGTCGGCCACCGGATCCCGTCGGACCGCGGCACCTCCTGCACCTTCTCGTAGGCGTCGGAGCACCCCACGACCTCCGCCTTGCGCCCGTCGTCCGCAACCTCGACGAGCAACGGCGTGAACGGCCACGGACCGAGGAACACCTCCGCCTCGTCGTCCCGCGCGGCATAGCCGACCTCGTGGGCAAGCTTGTCGATCCTGGACGGGTGCCACGTCGCCGCCAGATCCTCCCGTGCGAAGTCCCCGCTGTTGAACGCCAGGACACGCGCCAACGCCGCCTCCCGAACCACCCGCACCCACGGATCGGACTCCAACGGCCCGTCCGGCTCACCGTCGACCCACACCAGAACAGGATCCGGGACCGGCTCCGCGTCGGCACACCCCACCAAGCACCCAGCAACGACCCATCCCGCGACCACCGCCCGAACTGACCGCGACGACCCCCTCATCGCGCCCACCACGTGACCACCACCAGGCGACCCGCCCAGGCATCGCCGCCGCGCTGCGGCCACACCGCTCATCCCGCACCCGTCGGGCTCGGCGACGGCGGGAGGATGATGTCGTCACGGGACTTGGCCTTCAGCACCTCCAGATCAGGCGGCGGATCCAGGACCCCCCGCGCGATCGGAACCGTGTCGCAGTACTCCGGGGTCAGCAACGCCCCGTCGGGCAAGATGTAGTCCTCCACCGGTGAACCGCCGCCGAAGAGCCGCGGCTGCCCATCCGTGCCCAGGTCCAGGTAGTGCACCGTCACGGTCGGCCACCGGATCCCGTCGGACCGCGGCACCTCCTGCACCTTCTCGTAGGCGTCGGAGCACCCCACGACCTCTGCCTTACGCCCGTCGTCCGCAACTTCGACGAGCAACGGCGTGAACGGCCACGGACCGAGGAACACCTCCGCCTCGTCGTCCCGCGCGGCATAGCCGACCTCATCGGCGAACTTGTCGATCGTGGACGGGTGCCACGTCGCCGCCAGATCCTCCCGTGCGAAGTCCCCGCTGTTGAGCGCCAGGACCGCCGCGAGTTCGGCTGCGCGCACCGCGCGCACCCATGGATCGGACTCCAACGGCCCGTCCGGCTCACCGTCGACCCACACCAGAACGGGATCCGGGACCGGTTCAGGATCGGCGCACCCGGCGAGGGACCCGGCGAGGACGCACCCGGCGAGCACCACCCTCAGCGATCTCATCGTTCGCCCTCCTCCTCGGCAATCGGCTGCTGGGCGGCTTCTGCGCTCATCGCCCCGGCGACGTCCTCGTACCTCTGCACATAGTCGAGCGCGTGGGCGATCGCCGAGTCCAGATCCTCGGTGTCGACCCGGACCGTCGGCTGGTCCCACAGCCCGACATGCTGGTAGGTCAGCACGGCCGAGGTGAAGAAGTGGGTCATCGGCGCCATCCCGTCGGGGCGCACGACGACCCTCCCGGGGTCCTCCGGTGCGGGCCGCTGCACGGCCAGCTGCTCGAGCTGATCGACGGCGATGCCGAGCCCGAGCCCGACGACCGGGTTCGGGACGAACGCCAACCCCACATCCACCGGCACGCGGACGATGCCCAAGGCCTCCCGCACGGTGTCCGACGCCCGCTGCAGCTCGGCCTGCGTGGCCCCGTCCAGTGCCCCGTCGGCAACTCCCCAGATCACGGCGATCCGGTCGAGCGCCTGGTCCGCCGATGCCTCGCCGGACGCCACGGCAGTGAGCACCTCGGCTTGGTAGCCGAGCAGGGCGTCCTGCAGCACGACGCGCCCCGGTGCCTCGCTCGCCGCCGCAGCCAGCACCCGCACGAGCTCGGCGCGGGCGACCGCCGCCGTGACGACCCCGTCTGCCCAGACGGGCGTCACCACCGACTCCCAGGCGAGAGCGCGATTTTGCGGGTTGCGCATCGCCCCGACCTCCACCAGCCCCGCGAGCTGCGGAGCGAGGACCCTCGCGAGCTGCTCGGACCCTGCCGCGGACACCAGCTCCGTGTGCAGTAGCACCGGGTTACGGGCCAGTCGGTAGAAGACGGAGTCGTTGAGCGCCGCGAGCTGGCGTGCGTCGCCACCATCGGAGAGATCCTGCACCCCGGCCCACAGCGCGCCGACCCCCGCGAACCCGTCGGAGAACGCAGGCGACCAGTCCCGCTCACCGAACCAGTAGGCGACCCGAGGCCCGTCGATCACGACTTCACGATCCGACCAGTCCTTCCGCTCCCCGGTGAGCCAGTCCCGCGCGACCTGCGGGTACTCACCGAGGGTTGCGAGCACCTCCGCGGCGACGTCCCTCGCCCCCTCGCCGCCGACCCCGGTGTCGAGCTCGACGAGCCAGGAACCCGGGTCGGTCGCGCTGTCGCGCATCGGCCCCTGCTCCCGCTCGCGGGCGTCGATCAGGTCCGCCATGGCCAGCGTGAACGACATCCCCATGCGCGCGTCGTCGCGGTCGGCGAACAGGAAGGCGACGACGCCGATGGCACCGTCGGACGTCGCGACGTCCGAGAACATCTGCCCGGCGAAGGTGCGCGCCTCGGCGTCCGACCATTCGGAGGACGCCGCCGCGAGCGCCTCCCGGATGCGCGAGGCGGACCGGGCCAGCGCCGCGTTCTCGGCGTGGTCGCCGGGTCGCACCCGCCGGCCGAGCGACGTGACGAGCCGCAGCGTGCCGGCACCGCCCAGGGCGGCGAACACGGTCGACATCAGCCCGGCGTCGTCGCCCTGCGCGTCGAGGAACCCGATCAGGACGTCGTACGACCCCGCCCCCGTCGGGTCGTCGACCACGGCGGCGGCCAGGCGGGTGAACCACTCGGCGAGGACCTCGCGGTCGCGCGTCGTCGACGTCCCCGCCGCGGCGGCGGTCAGCGCCTCGACCAGGGGCAGGTCGATGACGACGTCGGGGGTGGTGCCCGGCGCGTAGGCGTGCATCACGTCCAGCCCGCTCAACGCGGCGGCGGCGCTCCGGTCGAGGTCCTCCCGTTCGCGGCAGCACGCCTCGAAGTCCGCGAGGCCGCGCACGACGTCGCCGACGGCGGTCCGCCACGCGACGAGCGCGTCGCCCACACCCGGGATCGTCGGGAACGGGGGGACGTCCGTCCAGGACCATCCCGTGGGCGGGCCGCCCGCGGCCAGGACCTCGGCCTCGTACCGGTCGCGCGCCCGCAGCGCCCGTATCCGTGCGGTGCCGACCTCGTGCCGGCACGTCATGACCCGGCGCGTCAGCACCCGCAGCTGCTCGCCGTACCCCGCGAGGACGCCCGCCGCGCCGGCGCACCCGCCGGCGGCGTCCTGCCAGCCGGAGCACAGGCGGTCGACCCGTCCGACCAGCGCGTCCACCCACGCACCCGTGCACGCGGCGGCCAGCTCCTGCCCGGCAGCACGGACCTCGGTCGCCCGTTGCTCGAAGCGCTGGCCGCGCGCGAGCAGGTCGGCGACCAGCCCGTCGACGAGCACCGGGTCACCGGCGTCCGGTGACGCGTCCAGCACGCTCAGGTCGACGCGCAACCGGCACCCCCTGCGACAGAACGGATGAAACGGGCACACCGTACCGACGGGCGACGGCGCCCTGCAGGCGTCATCCACAACCCCCGTCCGTCGCGCACCCCGCCCCCGCCTCGATCCGGCGCATCGGCGCCCGGATCGGCCCGTCACCCCACGTCGGGACGATCGGCGGGACGACGTCCTCGGGCTCCTTCTCCATCAGCGCGTAGAGGTCGGGGACGGGGACGACCACACCGACCGGGATGCCCTGGATGCGATCGCACATCTGCGGCGTGAGGTCCTCGGCGTCACGGAAGTACGCGCCGGCAGGGAGCGTGAACGGCTCGTCGAGAGGACCGACGGTCGAGTCGACGACCCGGCGGTAGCCGTCGTCGGACGTCTCGAGCGTGAACGTCGCGGGCGTCGGCCACTCCTGCGCATCCGTCGTGAGCTTCTCCTGCAGCCGGGCGGGGCGCGCGGCGCACCCGCGGACGACGGCCCGGCGTCCGTCGTCGCTCTCCTCGACGTCGAGCGCGATGAAGGGCATGGGTCCGACGTGCACCTCCGCGGTGCCGTCGCGCAGGGCGCGCCTGCTCTCCTCGACCATGCGCCACACCTCGTCGTCCGGCCACGTCTGCCGCAGGCGGTAGGAGGAGAAGTCGGCGGAGTTCTCCGCGGCGACGCGCTCGACCTGAGCGAGCCGCAGCGCACCGACCCAGGGACCGCGCTCCACCGCGGACGGGCCCATCGTGGTGCCGCCCGTCCACCTGACGTACGGTGGGGCGACCGGGTCCGGCGGGACGCTCGACCCGGAAAGCAGGACGCCGACCGCGACCGCGAGCGCGACGCCGCGACCAGCGCCGTGGCGCCCCGGCCGGTCGGGGACGTCGATCCGGAACTCGGGCGGGAGCAGGTTCGGGTGGATCACCATGCCGGCCTCGCGGGCTCGAAGGGGTCGAGGACGTCCGGGGCGCGCCCCACCCCCGGCACGACGACCAGAGCACCCGTTCGCCTCCGCACAGCCCTGCGACCCCCTCGATGCACCCGGACGAAACGGGCACACCGTAGCGGGCCCGACCGCTGCCCCGCAGGCGCCATCCACAGCCCGCTGCCCACCCCGTCCCACGCACACCGCCCCACCGCGGCGGACCCACCACCGCGAGCGCGGTTGACCCGCGCCTCACCCCGATGGGGCTTGCACTTATATCCGCAATCGACTTACGGTGGCATCTGCAACCTCACCGCCTTGGAGCCACCGTGACGACGGCACCCCCTTCCGCAACCCGCCTGTTCACGCGCGAGCACGACGCCGAGCTCGCGCGTGACGTCCTCGGCGTTCTCGAAGGCCCCGAGGGCTACCTCTCCGTCGCTCGCGGCGACGACAGCGCGCGCCCTCTGCCGCACGAGGTCGGGCACCTGCTCCAGCGGGTCCTCGAGGCCGTCGCGTCCGGCGCGACCGTCACCGTCACGTCCACCCCCGCGGAGATCACGACGTCGACCGCCGCGGCCATGCTCGGCATCTCCCGTCCCACGCTCATGAAGCTGATCACGAACGGCGCCATCCCGGCGCACAAGGTCGGCACCCACACGCGCCTGCGTACGGAGGACGTGCTCACCGCCAAGCGCGAGCGACGCGCCCGTGAACGGGCAGCGTTCGCCGCGCTGCTCGAGCTCGAGGGCGACGAGGAGTAGCCCGCGCCCGGCCAGCGCACGATCAGGGCGCGCGACACCTGCTCGCGGAGACCTGCGTGCACGCCGTCCGGCCGCACGACGCGGTGATCGACGGATGGTGGACAGACGCGCGTCGTTGTCGTACCGCTCGAACTACGACACCGACGCCTGGCTGATGCCGAGTACGTCGGCGACGTCCTTCTGCACTGGGAGAGAAGCCGCGTCCCGAACGCGCTGGGAACGCGCGCGTCGACCCAGTCCCGTCCCCGCGCCGACGCACCCACGTGCTGGTCGACGAACGAACACTGCCCCCGGGCGAGTGCGACGAGCCAACGGCTGATCTTGCCCCTATTGCTGAGCGTCCTCAATCGCCTCCCGGCAGTGTCACGAGACCATCCTCGGCAGGGACGTCCTCGAGATCGTCCGGTTCGTCCTCGTACTCCTCGGCCGGATCGTCGGAGCCGTACACGTCGTCCCAGTCCCTGATCGCGGTCTTGCCCATGGCCTTCTCGACGAGGTAGATCAGGAGCTCCCAGCGAGCGTTGAAGAACGCATGGAAATCCGCCTCGCGCAGGTGCTCGGGCTCGATTAGGTGCTCCCGGAAGACCGCGTCCATCAGTTCGTCGGATAGACCGGATGACCGTTGGAGGCGGGGGACGTACTGCTGCGGTGAGCCGCCGCCGAGGAAGATGTTCGTCGCCCTCGCGAGGGGCGTCTTGTTGACGATCGACTCGCGCTCATCAGGGTCGATGTCGTTCTTGATGCACCATGCGCGCGGGAAGATGTGGTGGATGTCGACCTGCATGCTGAGGTAGTTCGCGTGCCCGATCTGCTGGTCGAGGCGCCAGTCCCGGCAGCCGTCGGCCATCATCAACGCGTACATCCCCTTGTACGCAGCGGAGTTGCGGGTCCTCAGCGTCATCAGACGGGTCTCACGAAAGCTCGCCGCCGCGACGGACTCGGGCACCCGGGCGTCGACCCCGGAGACCGCTGCGCGGGCCCAGTCCGGGACCTGCTCGGTATCCCGGGCGAACCGCGACTCGACCGTCGAGCCGTAGAGCTCGCCCAGGACGCCGCACCAGTACCACTGCACGATCCTCTGCTTGACCGCGTGCGTGTCGACCGACGCACCGAGCAGGACGCGGATGACGGTGAGCGGGACGATCTGCGTCCGGTAGGGCAGGAAATCGGCTGTGTGGATGTGCTGCGACGTGAGGAAGTGGGCGACCCAGTGGAGCGCGTCCCGGACGGGCTCCGCCCAGCGCACGTACTCGGCGAGCGACAGTCGCAGGACGTCCTCGCGTCGGGCGCTCGTCGCGGACGGCCGCGACCTCTTCGCCTGGACGTCAGCCTGCCGTCGGTGGAACGTCGCCAGGAGGGTGACCGCCTGGAGGATGTCCGTGCGCTGCGTGTCCCGCAGCGCAGGGTGCATGTCGAGGACCGCGCGAGTGCGCTCCCAGTCCTCGCCCAGACGGAAATCAGTGCCGTGCTCCGCGTAGTACTCCGCGTCACCGGCGAACGTGGCGGTCAACAACTCGAACACGTCGAGCGCGAGACCGCCGGTGTTGACCTTCTCGAAGACGGTGGCGACGGCCTCCTTGCTCGTCGAGCGGTCGAGCTGGATCGCGGGCACCTGGTAGGCCGTCACGGGGGTCGCGACCTTGTTGTTGAACGAGTTGATGACCGCCATGCGGGTCTCGCGCTCGTCCTGCGGGACTGCCTGGACGTACGCGAGGAGCCAGGTCATGGCGTTGCCGTTGAACAGGTCCGTCACGGGCATGAGCCCGTGATGGTGCTGCAGGTCCGGCGTCGATGCGTCGATGTCGACGTCGCGGTCGAAGTTCGACAGCCTGCGCCCGTTCGCATCCAACGAGAGCACCGCCTGCTCCTGCTCGCCCGGCGCACCGAGCGCACGCTCGACGTCGACGAAGTACCTGCGCGTGATGCGCTTCCTGCGGTCGTCCACGGTCTCGACGACGCCCGAACCCGTGAGCGCCTGGACCATCGAGGTCATCCGCTGCTGCCCGTCGAGTAGCAGGAAGTCCGGTGTCAGCGATGCCTGGGCGACCCCGGCGAGCGGCTTCGGCTTGAACCGCACCTGGTCGTTTCCCGTCTCGAGCAGCATGATGACGCCCATGGGGTGGCCCCGCAGGATCGTGACGATCAACTGCCGGATACGCTCGTCGTCCCACTTGTAGTCACGCTGGAAGTCGGGGAGCTGGATCTGTCCGCTCGTCGCCCATCCCAGCAGCGTGCCGATCGGGAACTGCGGCGTCTGGAATCCCACGTCTCACTCCTCGTCGAGGAAGTCGAAGCCCGCTTGGGCAGCAGGCGCGGTGCTCTCGGTGCGGCGGGCGACCGTGGACAGGTCGGCCCAAGACGTGTCGAGGGCGTTCAACAGCAGCGTGTCCGCGCGCGGCAGCGTCCCAGTGACCACATTCGAGACCTTCACCGCTCTCGCGCTCGACGACGTCCTCCCGGGGATGCTAGTCGTCGACGAGTCTCACGACGTCAAGAACCCGTCGACCCGGCGCAGTCGGGTCGACGCGTCGGTGGCAGACGGCGCATCGCGCGCCCTGTTCCTGACGGGCGCACCGATGGAGAACCGTGTCGAGGAGTTCCGCTCACTCGTCCAGCACCTGCGGCCCGACGTCGCGCAACGGATCGACACACGGCACCGCATCGCCGTGCCGACACCTTCCGGCGCGCCGCCGCTCCCGCGTACCTGCGCCGCAACCAGCAGGACGTGCTCGGCATGCCGCCCCGCTCGTCCAGGTGGAAGCGATCACGGACACATCACCGGTTCGCTGCCCACCTCCACCCGGCAGCAGATCGTCGACGAGTTCAGCAACGCCGACCACCCCGAGTTCTCGTCGCGCAGATCGAGGCCGGCGGCGTGGGACTGAACATCCAGGCCGCGTCCGTCCTCATCCTATGTGCGCCGCGGGTCAGGCCGACTCTCGAGGCCCAGGCTGTTGCCCGCGCCCACCGGATGGGCCAGACCAAGCCGGTCCAGGTCCACCGGCTCCTCATCGCCGACTCCGTCGACCAGCGGATGCTGGAGATCCTGGGGTCCAAGTCCGCCCCGCATGAAGCCCGCCGGCTGCGACGCAGGGCGCCGCTTCGGCGAGGTCCACCAGTGCATCGTTGCGCCATCTGCCGACGACCGTGACCTTGAGGATCTCGGACGTGGGCTCGTGAGCCGCACGCCGGCGCTCACCGCACCGAGAACACCCGTTCCCGGTGCCACGCGCTGTACACCACGTCGACGGGCACGCTCTCGGGCGGCAGGACGATCGCGGCACGCAGCGGCGGGCTGCCGAAGAACTGCCACACCTCCGGCGACCGGTCCCGGTCCGCGGCGAGGCCGGGAGCGAGCCGGATCGTGAGGTCGTCGTCGATCGTCATGAGGCCCGCGTCGAAGGCGGCGTCGTGCGTGGGGCATGCGGCGACCCCGTTGGCGACGTGCAGCCGCTCGCGTGACGTCGAGTCCCGCCACGGCTTGACGTGGCTCGCCCGCAGCAGGTGCGACGCGCCCGCGCTCGGCGCGGCGAACCCGCAGAAGACGCACCGGGACCCGCAGTTGGTCAGCACGTCGTGCGCGAACCGGTGCTGGCCGACCCTGACCTGACCGACGACGATCCGTTCGGTCTCACGCTCGTCGAACCCTGCGGCGACGAACGACGCGACGCTCTGCTCGACGACCGTGCCCAGCGCGTCGTCGCCGAGCTCGTCCTGCCCGAGCAGCGCGATCCGACCGCCGTGCTCGATCCCCAGGAAGTCGGGCAGCTCGTCGGCACCGATGCCGGCGGAACGTGCCGCGGCGAGCACCGTCCGGTACACGACGGCGAACCGTTCCCCGTCGGACCGGAGCTCCGCGGCGACGAGCCGGTCGAGACGCCCACCGCGCGGGCGCGCACCGTCGAGGTTGGACATCTTCGACGTGATACTCGTCGGTCGTCGTGCGAACAGACGCGCGAGCTCAGGCACCGGTCGGGGCGCCTTGTGCGCGGTCGACGACCCGAACCGTGTGCCGTCGACCAGGTACATCGCCGCCAGGCACAGGATCGTCTCGACCGGCACGTAGTCGACCTGGTTCTCACCGGGCGCCGGGAGCGTGCGCCCCCGGATGCTGCGCCACTGCTCGAGCGCGGAGGCCAGCGGGAGGTCGAGGTAGTCGACCAGCCGGTACGCCGCTCGCATCCCCCACCTCCTTGTGCCGTCGGCCGCACGTCGGCGGGCATCCGCCATTGTCCCCCTGCTCTTCGACGTTCTGGTGCGGCCCCGGACCTCCCGCGCGACATCCGCAGCGCACCGCGCGGACGCGGCATCTGGGCGGGTTGTCCACAGATTCCTGACGGGCGCCCGTCGAACCGTCTCGAACCGGTACGTTCCCGGACATGCGGATGCGTCAGGCAGCAAGGCTCGTCGTCGCGGTCGTCACGCTCGGACTCCTGGTCGCCGGGTGCACGGACGACCCGGCCCCGGTCGAGACCACACCCGCGAGCACCCCCTCGCCGACGCCGACCGCGCCCGCGACCCCATCTCCCACCCCGACGCTCGAAGCGGCAACGGCGCCAACCCGCCCAGAGGAGATGTCGACGGCCAGCGCCGATGGCGCGGCGGCCGCGGCGAGCTACCTGCTGTCGCTCTACCCGTATGCGAGGTCGACCGGCGACATCGCCGCGTGGGAGGCCCTCTCCGGCGAGGAGTGCACGTTCTGCGCCTCCGTCAGCCAGGAGGTGGCCGACCTCACCGCCCGCCAGGAGTCCGTCCGAGGCGGAACGATCACCATCGAGTCGGCGACCGGCACCGAGATCATCGCCGGCGAGTCCTACTCCGCGGAACTGGTCTTCACCGAGTCCCCGACGGAGACGTGGCGCGACTCGTCGCTCGTCTCGACAGGTGACGGCGGGCGCTACGAGGCGCTCGTCGTTCTGCGCTGGACGGCTACAGAGTGGGAGGTCCGCGCCGTCGACCTCACCCCGGCGCCATGACGGCGATCCGCGCGACGTCGATCCTCGCGATGGCCATGCTTCTGGTCAGCGGAGTCGTCACCGCGCCACCGGCCGCCGCGGTCTCCGATGACGACGGAATCTTCGGGAACGTGTCCGAGGACCGAGCCGCGGTCGAGCTCCTGGTCCGTGAGACCGAGCGCGCCGCTGAGGCGAACCGTGCGATCGCGCCTGATCTGCGTGAGTTCGACTACGAGCGTTCGCCGTACTGCCGGGAGGTCGCCGGGATCTGGGTCAAGGGGTTCGCCGACGGGACCTGCCCGAGCGGTGCGGACCTGGCCGGTGCCGCCGTGCAGTGCCAGGACGGCGACACCATCGTGATGCCCATGTGGATGCGCCAACGCGCCACCCCCACCAGCCCCTGGGGACCCTGGGACGACA
>JAFAEH010000266.1 GCA_023424135.1 Actinomycetes bacterium
CGACGAGCTCGCGCTGCCGCCGGTGCCGGACCTGCCCGCCGACCTCGTCGCGCCCGCCGCCGACCCTGTCGCCGCGCGGCCCACGTCGCGCGGGCGCGCCGTCGACGACCCCGCGCTGCTCGACGACCTGCTGCACCTGCCGCGTGCGCACCTGCTCGTCGACGGCTACAACGTCTCGAAGACGGGATGGGGGCACGCGACGCTGGCCGACCAGCGCCGGATGCTCGTCGACGGCATGGCCGCGCTGGTCGCGCAGACCGGTGCCGAGGTCACGTGCTGCTTCGACGGGCAGGCCGGTGGACGCGCCGTGGCGCCGGTGCGCGGTGTACGCGTGCTGTTCACGGCGGGCGAGACGGCCGACGACCTGCTGCGCCGGCTCGTGCGTGCGGAGCCACCGGGTCGCGTGCTCGTCGTGGCGACCTCGGACCAGGAGGTCGTGCGCGACGTCGAGGCGGAGGGTGCGTGGGCGGTGCCGTCCGCGACGCTCGTCGAGCGGCTGCGTCGCCGCTGACGCCGAGCCCGTTGGTGCGTCGCGCTGCGACGACGCCCCCCGGCGCGTGCCGGGGGGCGTCGTGGGTCGACGCGTGGCGCCGGGTCAGCGCTCGTCGGTCGTGTAGAGCGCCTCGACGTCCGCGGCGAAGTCCTTGAGCACCTCGGCGCGTCGGACGCTGAGCTTCGGTGTGAGGTACCCCTCGGCGATCGTCAGGTCGCGGTCGAGGATGCGGTACTTGCGGATCGACTCGGCACGCGAGACGGCCTTGTTGGTCCGCTCGACCGCCTTGTCGAGCGAGGCGAGCACGTCGGGGTCCTTCGCGGCCTCCTCGATCGTCATCGCGGGCTTGCCGTGCGCCGTGAGCCAGCCGGGCACGCCCTCGGGGTCGAGGGTGATCAGCGCGCCGATGAAGGGGCGCTGGTCCCCGACGACGACGACCTGGCTGACCAGCGGGTGACCACGCAGGCGGTCCTCGAGCACGTTCGGTGCGACGTTCTTGCCGCCCGCCGTGACGATGATCTCCTTCTTGCGGCCCGTGATCCGCAGGAACCCGTCCTCGTCGATGGTGCCGAGGTCCCCGGTGCGGAACCACCCGTCGTGCACCGACTCCTGCGTGGCCTGCGGGTTGTCGTGGTAGCCGCGGAAGACCTGGATGCCCTTGATCTCGATCTCGCCGTCCTGCGCGATGCGCAGGGACGTGCCGGGCAGCGCGGGGCCGACCGTGCCGATCTTGGTGCGCTCGGGCAGGTTCACCGTCGCGGGGGCCGTGGTCTCGGTCAGGCCGTAGCCCTCGAGGACCTTCAGGCCCACGCCGCGGTAGAAGTGGCCGAGCCGCTCGCCGAGCGGCGCCCCGCCCGAGATCGCCCACTCGACCTGGCCACCGAGCACCTTGCGCAGCTTCGACAGGACGAGCACGTCGGCGACCTTGTGCTGCAGGCGCAGCCACGGGCTCGGGCCGCGCGGGGTGTCGAGCGCGCGTGAGTAGACGATCGACGTCTTCGCGGCGCGCTGGAAGATCGCGCCCTTGCCGCCGGCCGCGGCCTTCTGCTCGGCCGAGTTGTACACCTTCTCGAACACGCGCGGCACCGACAGGATGAACGTCGGTCGGAAGGTGCCGATGCCGTCGACGAGCGTCTTCGGGTCCGGCCAGTGGCCGAGCACCGCACCCGCGGGGATCGTCAGCACGTGCACGAAGCGCGCGAAGACGTGGGCGAGCGGCATGAAGAGCATCGTGCGGGCGTTCGGCGACTGCACGACGACGTTGAGCTTCTCGACGGCGTTGACGGTCAGCTGAGAGAAGTTGCCGTGCGTGAGCTCGACGCCCTTCGGACGTCCGGTCGTGCCCGACGTGTAGATGATCGTCGCGACGTCGTCGCGTGCCGCGAGGCCGCGCCGGCGCGCGATCTCGGCGTCCTCGACCTGCGCGCCCGCGCTGCGCAGCGTGTCGACGGCCCCCTCGTCGATCACGAGCACGTCACGCAGCGACGGCACGTCGGAGCGCACCTCGGCGACGACACCGGCGTGCGCCGGGGTCTCGACCAGCAGCAGGCTGACGTCCGAGTCGGTGAGGATCCACGCGACCTGCTCGGAGGAGGACGTCTCGTACAGCGGCACCGGGACGGCGCCGACCGCCCACGTCGCCCAGTCCAGCAGCGACCACTCGTAGCGGGTGCGGGACATGATGCCGACGCGGTCGCCCGGCTGGACGCCCTGCGCGACGAGGCCCTTGGCCACGGCGACGACGTCCGCGTCGTACTCGCGCGCGGTCAGGGGCACCCAGGTGCCGTCCTCGTACCGCTCGACGAGCGTCTTGTCGGGCGTCGCGCGCACGCGCGACGCGAGGAGGTCGTTGAGGTTGTCGGACGGATCGACCTCGACGAGCAACGGGCTGTGGGACTCGTCCATGCTGACTCCAGTGGCAGGGGGCTGAGCGTTCCCCGAGGATACGGGACGCAGGTCCCTGGTCAGAGGGTCCGGACGGGGCACGTCGCGCGGTCACCGGCGCGCGCGGTGCGCAGGGCACGACGGCGCCGTGCGGGACGGGCGCGTGGACGCGCTCTCGGAGACGCGCATCGGGCGCTAGCGTGGGACCCCGGCGCGAGGGACGCGCCGGGTCGAGGGCAGGAGCGCACCGGATATGCACGCCATCGGGGTCGACATCGGCGGGACGAAGATCGCGGCGGGCGTCGTCGACGAGGACGGGACGATCCTCGCGCAGACCCGCCGGGACACCGACCCCGACGACGTCGCCAGCATCGACGCGGCCATCGCCGACGTCTACCGCGAGCTCAGCGGCTCGTACGAGGTGCGTCACGTGGGCCTGGCGGCAGCCGGGTTCGTCGCGTCGGACCGCGAGCGCGTGCTGTTCGCGCCGAACATCGCGTGGCGTGAGTACCCGCTGCGGGACAAGGTCGCGGCGCTCGTCGGCGACCCGGACGTGCGGATCGTCGTCGAGAACGACGCCAACGCGGCGGGCTGGGCCGAGTTCCGGTTCGGCGTCGCCCGCGACGCGCAGGACATGGTCACGCTCACGCTCGGCACGGGGCTGGGCGGTGCGATCGTCACCAACGGCCGCCTGGTCCGCGGCGCGTGGGGCGTCGCCGCGGAGATCGGCCACATGCGGGTCGTGCCCGGGGGGCACTACTGCGGCTGCGGGCACGAGGGCTGCTGGGAGCAGTACGTGTCCGGGTCCGCGCTCGTGCGCGACGCGCAGGCTGCGGCCGTGACCCAGCCCGCGCGGGCGGCGGGGCTGCTCGAGCTGGCCGGGGGAGACGCGGACGCGATCACGGGGCCGCTCGTCACGCGGGCGGCGCAGGCCGGTGACGAGCTCGCGGTCGAGCTGCTCGGCGAGGTCGGGCGCTGGGTCGGCGAGGGCGCGGCGAGCGTGGCCGCGCTGCTGGATCCCGAGCTGTTCGTCATCGGCGGGGGCGTCTCGGCCGCGGGGGACCTGGTGCTCGCCCCGGCCCGCAAGGCGTTCGCCGAGCAGCTCTCGGGGCGGGGCCACCGGCCCGAGGCGTCGATCGTCGTGGCCGACATGGGCAACGACGCGGGCATGGTCGGTGCCGCAGACCTCGCGCGGGTCTGACGAGACGTGGTGTCAGACGACGGCGCCGTTGTCGTCGTCGTCGTCGGACGGCTCGCGTCGGTGCGGCATGCGCCACACGAGCACCGCGACGGCCGCGAGGAAGACGACCACGGCCGCGCGCACCAGCAGCGACGGGGCGTCGCGCCACGCGACGGTCACGACGAGCAGGAACAGCGGGACCCCGGCCGCCGCGGACCAGGCCAGCGTGAGCAGCGGGTCCCCGCCGAGCACCGGCCCCGGGTCGCCGGGGACGAAGTGCTCGAGCTCGTCGACCGTGTCCTCGGCGTCGTCGTACTGCGACGTGCCGTCCCAGTCCCGCCCGACTGGTACGGGTGCCGCAGCGGGCGTGCCCGGTGCGTCGGGCCACGGCGGCTCGCCGTGCGGGCCGTCGCCCGTGCCGTGGTCCCGCGTGACGTCGCGCCCGTCGTCGTGGCCCGCGTCGCCCTGCGCGGTCCGGCGCACGACGCGCGCGCCGCGTGCCGGGGGCGCGTCGTCGGCGTCGACCTGCGCGAGCCGCGCCACGATCGACGCCCAGACCTCGTCGTCGCTGCCGGCCGGCCCGCTGCGGTCGCCGGCGTCGACGTCGTCCGCGGTGCCGTCGGACGGCGCGGGTCGCACGTCCGGCTCGGGTGCGTCGGGGCCGAGCGAGGCGTCGTCGGCGTCGTCGTCGGGACGTGCGTCCATGGGAGCACTCTAGAGTCGTGCCCGACGTGCCGCTGCGACGAGCGCGGTCAAGCAGCGCTCGACGGGCGGTTCCCGGCAGGGGACACCGCTGCGACGGCACGACGGTGAGCGAGGAGACACGTTGTTCTACTGGTTGATGAAGCGGGTGTTCGTCGGACCCCTGCTGCACCTGGTCTACCGGCCGTGGGTGCGGGGCGTGCAGCACGTGCCCGCCGAGGGGGGCGCCATCCTGGCCAGCAACCACCTCGCGGTGATCGACTCGTTCTTCCTGCCGCTCGTGCTCGACCGCGAGATCGTGTTCATCGGCAAGCAGGAGTACTTCACGGGGCACGGGCTCAAGGGCCGTGTCACGGCAGGGTTCATGCGCGGGGTCGGGACGATCCCCGTCGACCGTGGCGGCGGCAAGGCGGGCGAGGCCGCGCTGCGCACCGGGCTGCGGCGGCTGGCCGAGGGCGGGCTGTTCGGCATCTACCCCGAGGGGACGCGCAGCCCCGACGGGCGGCTGTACCGCGGCAAGACCGGGGTGGCGCGCCTCGCGCTCGAGTCGGGGGCGCCCGTCGTGCCCGTCGCGATGGTCGGCACGGACGTCGCGCAGCCGATGGGTCGGCGTATCCCGAAGGTCATGCGCATCGGCGTCGTCATCGGTGAGCCGCTGGACTTCTCGCGCTACCGCGGCATGGAGAACGACCGGTTCATCCTTCGCTCGGTCACCGACGAGATCATGTACGCGATCATGAGCCTGTCCGGCCAGGAGTACGTCGACGTGTACGCGGCCACGCAGAAGGCGCGCATCGCGTCGGGGCACCCGGCCGCCGTCGAGGGTGCCGACCAGCTCCCGGCCGCGCCCGGTGGGCGCCCCGTGCCCGATGTCCAGGTTCCGGTCCCGCCGCAGGACGAGGCGCCACCGTCAGTAGGATGAGGCGGACCCGGCCGTGCGCCGGGCCCGTGCGCGTGCCCGTCGGGGTGCGCCCCGCCGTGACCTGCGCGCCTGCGCGGCACACCTCCGGAGGACCTCGGTCCCGCCGGTCGTGCGCCTGACGTGCCCGATGCTGGTCGCCGACCGGGCGCCTCCCGCGCCCGCGCCGTTCAGTGCTCGACCAACGAGAGGTGTCTCCCATGTCGGTCCGTCGCGTCGCCCTCCTGACCGCCGGCGGTTTCGCTCCCTGCCTGTCCTCCGCCGTCGGAGGGCTCATCGAGCGCTACACCGAGATCGCCCCGGAGGTCGAGATCATCGCCTACCAGCACGGCTACCACGGCCTGCTGCTGGGCGAGAGCGTGACCGTGACGCCCGAGGTCCGTGCCAAGGCCGGGATCCTGCACCGCTTCGGCGGCTCGCCCATCGGCAACTCGCGGGTCAAGCTCACCAACGCCAAGGACTGCGTCAAGCGCGGCCTGGTGGCCGAGGGGCAGGACCCGCTGCAGGTCGCGGCCGAGCAGCTCAAGGCGGACGGCGTCGACGTGCTGCACACGATCGGTGGCGACGACACCAACACGACCGCCGCGGACCTCGCCGCGTACCTGCACGAGAACGACTACGAGCTCACGGTCGTCGGTCTGCCCAAGACGATCGACAACGACGTCGTGCCGATCCGCCAGTCGCTCGGTGCGTGGACCGCGGCCGAGGAGGCCGCCGGCTTCGCGGCGAACATCATCGGCGAGCACCGCTCGGGCCCCCGCATGCTCATCGTGCACGAGGTCATGGGCCGGCACTGCGGCTGGCTGACGGCCGCTGCCGCGTCCGAGTACCGCAAGTGGCTCGACGCCCAGGAGTGGGTGCCGGGCATCGGCCTGACGCGCGAGCGCTGGGACGTGCACGCCGTCTTCCTGCCCGAGCTCGCGCTCGACATCGACGCCGAGGCCGCCCGACTCAGGACGGTCATGGACACCCAGGGCAACGTCAACATCTTCCTGTCCGAGGGTGCGGGCATGCACGAGATCGTCGAGCAGCTCGAGGCCGCCGGTGAGACCGTGCAGCGCGACCCGTTCGGCCACGTCAAGCTCGACACCATCAACCCGGGTCAGTGGTTCGCGAAGCAGTTCGCCGAGAAGCTGGGCGCCGAGAAGGTCATGGTCCAGAAGTCCGGCTACTACTCGCGTGCCGCGGCCGCGAACGCCGAGGACCTGCGCCTGATCAAGTCGATGACCGACCTGGCCGTCGAGTGCGCGCTGCGCGGCGAGTCGGGTGTCATCGGTCATGACGAGGAGCAGGGTGACCGCCTGCGCGCGATCGAGTTCCCGCGCATCGCGGGCGGCAAGGCGTTCGACGTCTCGCAGGAGTGGTTCGGTGCGCTGCTCGCCGACATCGGTCAGCCGCTCGTCAAGGGCAGCCACTGATGAGCGTCGAGCCGGACCCGCAGGTCGTCGCGGGCCTCGACGCGTGGGAGTCGCTGCACGCGGGTCAGCAGCCGCAGTGGCCGGACGTCGCGGAGGTCCGTCGCGTCCGTGACCGGCTCGCATCGCTGCCGCCGCTCGTGTTCGCCGGTGAGGCGGACGCCCTGCGCGGGCACGTCGCCGCCGCCCAGCGCGGCGAGGCGTTCGTGCTGCAGGGCGGCGACTGCGCCGAGACGTTCGCCACGGCCACCGCGGACAACATCCGCAACAAGATCCGCACGATCCTGCAGATGGCGGTCGTGCTGACCTACGGCGCGAGCCTGCCCGTGGTGAAGATGGGGCGCATGGCGGGGCAGTACGCCAAGCCCCGCTCGTCGGACGTCGAGACACGCGACGGCGTCACGCTGCCCGCGTTCCGCGGCGACATCATCAACGGCTTCGACTTCACCCCCGAGGCCCGCACGCCGGACCCGCAGCGGCTGCTCGAGGCGTACCACACGTCCGCGTCGACGCTGAACCTCATCCGCGCGTTCACCACCGGCGGCTTCGCGTCGCTGCTGCGCGTGCACGAGTGGAACCGCGGGTTCACCGCGAACCCGGCGTACTCGCGCTACGAGGAGATCGCGGCCGAGATCGACCGCGCGATCCGTTTCATGGCCGCGTGCGGCGCGGACTTCGACGCGCTGCGCACGGTCGACTTCTTCTCGGCGCACGAGGGCCTGCTGCTCGACTACGAGCGTCCGCTGACCCGCATCGACTCGCGCACGGGGCTGGCCTACGACTGCTCCGCGCACTTCCTGTGGATCGGGGAGCGCACGCGTCAGCTCGACGACGCGCACGTCGACTTCTTCTCGCGCGTGCAGAACCCGTTGGGTGTGAAGCTGGGCCCCACGTCGACGGGCGACGACGCGATCGCGCTCATCGACCGGCTCAACCCGACGGGCGAGCCCGGGCGCCTGACGTTCGTGACGCGCATGGGCGCTGGCAAGGTCCGCGACCTGCTGCCTGCGCTCGTCGAGAAGGTCACGGCCGACGGACGCCCCGTGACGTGGGTCTGCGACCCGATGCACGGCAACGGGATCACGTCGGCGACCGGCTACAAGACGCGCCGGTTCGGTGACGTCATGGACGAGGTCGCCGGCTTCTTCGAGGTGCACCGTGCGCTCGGCACCGTGCCCGGCGGGCTGCACGTCGAGCTCACCGGCGACGACGTCACCGAGGTGCTCGGCGGCACCGAGGAGATCGACGACGAGGGGCTCGCGCGCCGGTACGAGACGCTCGTCGACCCGCGCCTGAACCACCAGCAGTCGCTCGAGATGGCCTTCCAGGTCGTGGAGCTGCTGCGCCGCGCGTGACACCGCGCGTGACGACGCCCCGCACGTGACCGGCGACGGTCACGTGCGGGGCGTCGTCGTCGTGGGTCAGCCGCCGTACCTGATGCCGCCGGCCACCAGCCGGGGGCCGGGCCGGGGCCTCGGTCAGACGACCTGGAGGACGATCTCGGTGCCCTTGCGGACCGCCTCACCGGCGGGGACGCTCTGCGAGCGCACCGTACCGAAGATCCCGCCGAGCACGTTCTCGCGCTTGACCGTCAGCCCCAGCGCCTCGAGCTCGGTCTTGGCGCGGTCGAACTGCTTGCCGGTGAGGTTGGGCATCGGCACGGTCTCCGGGCCCTTCGACACGGTGACCTTGACGACGTCGCCGCGCAGGGCGGTCTCGCCGGCAGCGGGGGACTGGTCGATGATGTGCCCCTCGGGCACCGTGTCGCTGAACGCCTCGGCCGCCTCGACCGTGAGCGCGTCGGGTGCGAGCTGCTCCTGGGCCTGCTCGACGGTGATGTTGACCACCGAGGTGACGGTGACGGGTGCAGGCCCGTCGGACAGCACGAGCGTGACGGCCGTCCCCCGGCGGACCTGCGCGCCGGCCTCGGCCGGTGACCCGTCGGGCAGGGTCGCGCGCAGCACGGCCCCCTTGGTCACCTGGTCGTCGTGCTCCTTGCCGTAGGTGACCTCGAGGTCGGCGTCCTCGAGCGCCGCCTTCGCGTCGGCCTGCAGCGCCCCGACCAGGCCGTCGGGCACCACGACGAGGTCGGGTCCCTTCGACACCGTGATCTCGACGGTGCCGTCCTTGCGCACGGGTTCGCCGACGGCAGGGTCGGAGGCGACCACGGTGCCCCGGGGGACCTCGTCGTCGAACGCCTCGTCGCGCGTGTGCTCCAGGCCCGCGGCGGCGAGCGCCGCGACCGCGTCGTCCTCCGCGAGCTCGACGACCGACGGGACGCTCGTGTACGCACCCGGTCCGAGCTGCAGGTACCACCACGTGCCCGCGCCCAGCAGCACCAGGACACCGAGCGCGGCGGCGAGCAGCGGCCAGCGGCGGCGGCGCTCGGGCTGGGGTGCGGACGTGGTTTCGAGCACGCCGAGGCCGATCGGCAGCGCGACGGTGCGACCGCGCTCGTGGTCGCCGACCGGTACGCGCGTGGTCGCCGCGGTGTCGCCGGTGTCGTCGTCGGTGGGTGTCAGGGCCTGGTCGACGTCGGTCTCGTCCGGGTCGGTCGCCGCGGGCAGCGCGATCGTCGGCGTGACGTCGGCGCGGCGGGCCAGCGTGGCGTCGTCCAGCGCGACGCGTGTGCGCCGCACGAGCTGCAGGGCCGCCGCGGCGTCGAGCGGGCGGTCGTCCGGGTCGTGCGCGGCGAGCGCGCCCGTGAGCTCGTCGACCTCGGAGGGCAGCCAGTCCACGAGCGTCGACGGGGCCGGGACCTCGGACGTCACGTGCTGGAACGCGACCTGCACGGGGGTCTCGCCGGAGAACGGCTGGCGACCCGTGAGCATCTCGAAGAGCATGACGCCCGCCGCGTAGACGTCGGTGCGCGCGTCGCTCGCGCCGCGCTGCACCAGCTCGGGGGCGAGGTAGGCCACCGTGCCGAGGACCGTGCCCGTCGTCGTCGACGTCACCTCGGTCACCGCGCGGGCCAGCCCGAAGTCCGCGACGCGCACGCGGTCGTCGGACGCGATCAGGACGTTCTCGGGCTTGACGTCGCGGTGCACCAGCCCGGTGCGGTGCGCGGCGGACAGCGCGTCGAGCACGCACTCCGTGACGCGCAGCGCCTCGCCGACGGTCAGCGCGCCCTGCTCGGCGATCTGACGGCGCAGGTTCGTGCCGTCGACGTACTCCATCGTCAGGTAGCTGGTCTCACCGTCGACGCCCTGGTCGAACACGCCGACGAGACCGGGGTGGGTCAGACGTGCGGCGGCGCGCGCCTCGCGTCGGAACCGCGCGACGAACTGGCCCCCGGACGCACCCTCGGCGAGGTGCGCGTGCATGACCTTGAGCGCCACCTCACGGTCGAGGCGGCGGTCGACCGCGAGGTACACGGTCGCCATCCCGCCACGCGCGATGCGCGAGACGACCTCGTACCGGCCGTCGACCAGGCGGCCGACGAGCGGATCGGTGACAGTGGTACCCACGCGCGCAGTCTACGGTCGCGCGGCCCGGGTTCCGGGGACCCTGGGCGGCTCAGCCGAAGCGCGTCATCAGGGTCTGCACGTTGGCGACGTAGCGGCGCGTGTCCGCGTACATCCCGTTGCGCTTCACGGACCCGGCGCCCTGGTAGTACGACGCGATCGCGGTCGGCAGGTCGGGTGACGTGCGCACCAGCGAGCGCAGGATCGCCACACCGGCGACGACGTTGTCGTCGGGGTCGAGCAGGTTGAGCTGGCGTCCGACGAGGTCGGACGCCCACTGCCCGGACGACGGGATCACCTGCATGGTGCCGATCGCGTTCGCGGGGGAGACCGAGGTGTGCGAGAAGCCGGACTCCTGGTACGCGATCGCCTGCGCGAGCGCGGCATCCACGCCCATCGAGCGGGCGGTCGCGGCGACCTTGGCCTGCATGTCGGCGCGCGAGGGCGCACCGGCGGCGAGGAGCGCGGCCTTGTTCTCGTTGGCCGCGGCGACGACCTGCGGCGCGTACGTGCGCCCCGCGAACGTGTCACCCACGAGCGGGGTGCCGGTCGTCGTGGCGCTCGTCGTGCTGGTGGCCGTGCCGGGGATGGTGAGGGTCTGCCCGGCGCGGATGAACGCGCGTGCGTCCAGGCCGTTGGCGGCGACGACGGCGGGGACGGTGGTGCCGTGACGTGAGGCGATGGAGGAGACGGTGTCGCCCGTGCGCACGGTGTAGGAGGTGCCCGTGCCGGTGGGGGCGGTGCTGGTGGTGGCGCCGGCCGGCGTGGTCGTCCCGGTGGTGGTCGTGCCGGGGATGGTGAGGGTCTGCCCGGCGCGGATGAACGCGCGTGCGTCCAGGCCGTTGGCGGCGACGACGGCGGGGACGGTGGTGCCGTGGCGCGACGCGATGGAGGAGACGGTGTCGCCCGTGCGCACGGTGTAGGAGGTGCCTGTGGGGGCGGTGCTGGTGGTGGCGCCGGCCGACGTGGTCGTCCCGGTGGTCGTGGTCGTGTCGGGGATGGTGAGGGTCTGCCCGGCGCGGATGAACGCGCGTGCGTCCAGGTCGTTGGCGGCGACGACGGCCGAGACGGTGGTGCCGTGGCGCGACGCGATCGCCGAGACCGTGTCGCCCGAGCGCACCGTGTACGTGCCGGCCGCGACGCTGCTCGCGGCCGGGGCTGCCGCGGGGGAGGCCGCCGTGGCCGTGGTCCCCGTGTCCGGCAGGCGCAGGACCTGGCCGACGCGGATGCGCGAGGGGTCCGACAGCGCGTTGTCGCGCGCGATCGCACGGGTTGTCGTCCCCGAGCGCTTGGCGATCGACGTCAGGGTGTCGCCGTCCTGCACGGTGTAGTCGGCGGCGTGGCCGGCGGTCCCGGTGGCGGCGAGCGCGACGGTGGCGAGCGCGAGCGTGGCGCCGGTTCCGGTCGCGGCGCGCACGGCGGTTCGGCGGCTCGGTGACGGTGCGGACATGGCCCCCCCAGGCGGTTGCGGGTCGTGCGGGTGAGTGATGCAGGAGCGGCCGTCCGGCGCGTCGTCGGGGCGTGCTCCGAGTGACCGGTGGTGCTCGTGTGACTGGTGTGACGAAAATCGACGCTAGACGAGAATGTCCAGGACGGAAAGCCCGAGCGCCCTGACGAGGGGATATGCCCGGCGACCCGTAGGCTGACCGGGTGAGTTCGACCACCGATCCAGACCTGCTCGTCCCCGCCTGGCTCACCGTGCCCGACGTCGCCGAGCGTCTCGGCGCCGACCCGGGCAGGGTCCGTCGGCTGCTGCAGGAGCGCCGGCTCGTCGGTGTGCGCCGCGGCAGCCCGCCCGTGCTGAGCATCCCCGAGGCGTTCCTCGTGCCCGGGCACCTCGCCAACCCGGCCGCCCCGGGGCGGCCGTCCGACGACGAGCCGTGGACCGTGCTCGCGTCGCTGCAGGGCACCCTGACGGTGCTCGCGGACGACGGCTTCACCGACGAGCAGGCCGTCGTGTGGCTGTTCCGCACCGAGGAGACGCTCGGGGTCCCGCCCATCGAGGCGTTGCGGGCCGGGCGCAAGACCGAGGTCCGGCGGGTGGCGCAGGCGCTGCTGTAGCCACGCAGGCCGTGTCTCGGCGCGGGGCAGGGCGGCGCCGGCGCGGCTCAGGCCGCGCGGTCGACCGCCGCGCGCGCGAGCTGTACGAGCACCCCGCGCGCCGGCTCACGCCACCCGCGCGCGTCGATCTCGGCGAACGCCCGCGCCCGCAGCTCCGCGATGAGCTGCTCGACGGCGTCGACGGCGCCCGTGCGCACGAGCAGCCCCGTGAGCGTCGTCACCCCCTGCTCGTCGAGGTCCGCGTCCCCGATGCCGGAGGTGAGGGCCGCGACCGCCTCGTCGTCCCCTGCCGCGGCGGCGAGCGCGAGCGCACGTGCCACGAGCACGGTCCGCTTCCCCTCCCGCAGGTCGTCACCCGCGGGCTTGCCCGTCGTCGACGGGTCGCCCAGCACGCCGAGCAGGTCGTCACGGAGCTGGAACGCCTCGCCCAGCGGCAGCCCGACCGCGCGGCAGCCTGCCAGTGCGTCGTCGTCGGCGCCCGCCAGGGCCGCGCCCAGCGCGAGCGGGTGCTCGACGCTGTACCGCGCGGCCTTGGCCCGCACGACCTCGCGTGCGCGGCGCTCGTCGTCCGCGGGGTCGCCCCACGGCATCGTCTGCGCGAGCAGGTCGAGGTACTGGCCGAGGGTGACTTCGGTCCGCATGAGGTCGAACACCGAGCGCGCGGCGCGCGCGGCCGGTGCGGGGACGTCGGCGAGCGCATCCGCCATCTCCTGCTCGCTGCCGACCAGCGCGAGGTCGCCGAGCAGGATCGCCACGCCGTCGCCGAACCGGCGCGACGGTCCGCGGCGGCCCTGCGCCGCGTGCTGTGCGGCGAACGTCATGTGGGCGGTGGGCCGGCCGCGGCGCGTCGTGGAGTCGTCCATGACGTCGTCGTGGAACAGCGCCGCCGCCTGGAACAGCTCGAGCGCGGCGCCCGCGCGCAGGGCGGACTGCTCCTGGGCGCTGCCCGGCTCGCCGCCGTGGGCGCGCCACGACCAGTAGCAGAAGGCCGCGCGCAGCCGCTTGCCGCCCGCGACCATGCGCTCGACGGCGTCGGGCAGCGGGGCCGCGTCGTCGCTGGCCGCGGCCGCGGTCGCCCGCAGCCGCTCGACGTGCCGGGCCAGTGCGGCGTCGACGCCGGCGCGCAGTACGTCGGGTTCGGTGGCGGGGAGGTCCAGGGGCACGGGACAACTCTAGGGTGAAGGCGCCGCGACCGTCCCGCCGAGCGTCATGGTGCGCAGGCCGTCGCGATCGAGCACACCGACGACGAGCAGCTCGGCCCCCTCGGAGCGGGAGAAGGTGGCCTGCGCGGCGAGGCCGGCCTCGGGCGCCGGTGGCGTCGACTCGGTGAACCCGGCGGACAGCAGCGGTCCCCGCACGGCGTCGAGCAGACCGGCGGTGTCCTGCGGTGTGCGGACGTTGAGGCTGATCCGCAGCAGGCCGTCGTCGAGGTGCTCGGCCGAGGACACGAGGACCTGGGCGTCCGGCGGGACGGGCACGAGGTCGGCGGGGAAGTCCTCCGCGAGCTCGCCGACGGCGGTGGCCTCGTCGATCGCATCGGTCAGCAGCGACTCCGCCGGGGACGGCGTCGCGGTCGCGGCCGGTGCGGACGGGGTGGCGGACGGCGTGGGGCCCGCGGTGCACGAGGTCAGCGAGGCGCACAGCAGAGGCACGCCCAGCAGGGCGGCGACGGCGGGGCGGGATCGGTGGCGCGGCACCGCGCCAGGGTAGCGGCGCCGCGCCGGCGGTCGGACCGGTCGCCCGGTGACCCTCGCGAGCCGACCACAGCCCCACCCCGCCGTCGCGTCGGCCCACAGATCCGCGCCGGCGCCCCACGGGTGCGCGCGCAGGCGGTTCGGTGGGGACATGGAACAGGTCCTCCTCAAGATCGGCGAACCCCGCGAGCTGCTCGCGCTGGTCCCGCACCTGCTCGGCTTCCACCCGGTCGAGAGCGTCGTCGCGCTGAGCCTGCGCGGCCCGCGCGCCCGGGTCGGGATGGTCGCCCGCTACGACCTCGCCGACGTCGGCGCGGCACAGCACGGGCCACAGGTCGCCCGGACCCTCGCGACGTACCTCGACCGCGACGGCGCACGGCGTGTCGTCGTCGTGGTCTACACCGACCCCTCCGGCCCCGGTGGCGCACTCGCGCACGCGGCGGCCGCGCACCTCGCGGAGGCGTTCGACGTACCCTTCGGCCCGGCGCAGGTCCTGCTCGTCGGCGGCGGCGCCTACCGCTGCCTGGACTGCGACCCGACGTGCTGCCCGCCCGAGGGGCACCCGCTCAGCGACCTCGAGTCGACACGGGCG
>JAFAEH010000327.1 GCA_023424135.1 Actinomycetes bacterium
GTGCACCGGTGCGCGTCGTCGCCACGACCGCGCGTGCGAACGCGGCCCGCCAGGAGGGCCCGAGCCACGCCAGGTCCGCCGCGCGCGGCACCGCGACGACGGGCCGGGCGCGCAGCCCGACGCGCACCCCGTCCGGCCATGTGCGTCGAGCGACGGGGTCCGACGACGCGTCGTCCGGCCCCGGCGCCGGCCCGTCGGTGGGCCCGGCGTGAACCCCGCGGCCGGCGACGACCATGAGCCGCGACGCACGAACCCCGAGGTCGAGCTCGCGCGTGAGCGTCGTGACGACGTCGTAGGAGCGGCACGCGGGCAGCACGCCGTCGGTCGGGACCAGGCCGATGGTCGTCTTGATCCCGACGAGCCCGTGGAGCGCGGCGGGCACGCGACCGGAGCCGGCCGTGTCGGTCCCGACACCGATGTCCGCGACCCCGAGCGCGACGGCGACCGCCGACCCCGAGGACGACCCGCCCGCGACCCGGTCCGTGAGCGTCGCGTGACGCACGGGCCCGCCTGCGGACCGGGTCCCGACGAGGCCGGTGGCGAACTGGTCGAGGTTCGTCTTGCCGAGCACGACGGCTCCGGCGTCGACGAGCGCCGCGACGGCCGGCGCCGTCCGGGCCGCGGGCACCGGCCGTCCGTCCGGGCCCGCCGCGTACGACGGGCACCCCGCGGTCGTCGGCAGTCCCCGGACGTCGACGTTGTCCTTGACGGCGAGCACCGTCCCCGCGAGCGGCAGGTCCGCACCGCCCGCGACCGCGTCGTCGACGACCCGTGCCGCCGCGAGCAGGTCCGCCTGCGGCACGAGCGTGATCCACACGTCGGGGCGGTCGACCTCCGCGAGCCGCGCGAGCGCCGCCCGCACACGTCTGACGGCGGGCCCCTCGGACCGCCCCCGCACCCGCTCCCCCGCCCGCAGCCGCCCACCCGACGCACCCTGGGCGGAACTGGTCACATACGGGCCCTGTCGCACGTCCCACTGGTCACTGATGTGACCAGTGGGCGCGGGGGTGTGCGGAGGGTGCGGGGGGGTGGGGGGTACGGGGGTCATGGGGTGACTGCCAGGACGGCGAGGGGGCTGCCGGCGGTGACGAGCTCGCCGGGTTCGACGAGGACCTCGACGACCCGGCCGGGGGACGGGGCCGTGACGCCCAGCTCGAGCTTCATCGCCTCCAGGGCGACGAGCAGGTCTCCCTCGTCGACGAGGTCGCCGGGGCGCGCCTCGACGCGCCACACGCTGCCGACCATGGGCGCCTCGACCAGCACACAACCGGGCCCGACGACGACCCCGCCCGCACCGCCGCGCTCGTCGCCGACCGCACTGACACCGGCACCACCGCTCACGTCACCACGTGCGTCTCTCCGTCCACCGGCGTCCGCAGGCAACCCCCCGGCGTCCGCAGAGAACCCCCCGGCCTCCGCGGGCGACCGCCCGACGTCCGCACGTGCGGATCCGGCACGTTCACGCCCCGTCCGGGCGTGCGCACCCGTCGGCCCTGCGGACGCACCACCCCGCTCCCACCCCGGCACCGGGACGCCCGCGCCGAGGTCCGCGGGGTCGAGCTCGCCCGTCGCGGCCCATGCGTCGCGCTCGGCGGCGAAGGCCCGTGCGCGCCGGGCGACGTGCGCGGCGATCACCGGGGCGTGCACGTCGAGCCGCCGCCGGTGCGCACGGTAGGAGAACTCGCCGTCCTCGACGCGCAGCGCGAGCCGCCCCGACGCGGCGAGCGCCCGCTGCCGCGCGAGCTCGTCGGCGCTCACGGGCGTCCAGCGGATGCGGTCGAAGAACCGCAGCAGCCACGGCACGCCCGGCTCGAACGGCAGGTGCTGGCGGTACCCGGACCAGATGGGCACGGTCCGCCCGACGAGCTGGTACCCACCCGGGGAGTCCATGCCGTACACGCACAGGTACTGCCCGCCCAGACCCACGGTGTCGGCGGCGGTCCACGTGCGCGCCGGGTTGTACTTGGTGGTCAGCAGCCGGTGACGCGGGTCGAGCGGCACGGCCAGCGGCGCACCGAGGTACACGTCGCCCAGCCCGAGGACGAGGTACTCGGCGGACGTCATGACGTCGAGCACGTCGTCGACGGACCCCAGGCCGTTGGCCCTGCGGACGAACTCCAGGTTCGACGGCAGCCACGGCGCGTGCGGGCGGACCCCGGCGGCGTAGCGCTCGACGGCCTCGGCGACGACGGGGTCCTCGAAGGACAGCGGCAGGTGCACGAGCCGCGACGGGACGACGAGGTCGTCGGTGTCCGGCAGCGCACGCTCGACGTCGACGAGCACGTCGACGAGGTCACGCACGCTCAGCACGTCGGGGTCGACGTGCACGTGCAGGCTGCGCACCCCGGGCGTGACGTCGACGACGCCGCGCAGACCGTGCGTGGTCCACGTGCCCAGGGCCTGCGCGAGCGCGTGCACGCGCAGCCGCAGCCCGAGGTCGAGGACGGGCGGCCCGTACTCGACGAGCACGTTGTCGTCGCCGCCGCGCAGGTAGACGACGGCCGGGCGGCGGACGGCGTCGGACGGGTGCGCCGGGCGGCGCGCGAGCACGCCGTCGTCCCCGTCGAAGCCTGTGCGCAGCCTGGCCCCGGCGGCACCGGCGTCGACATGCACCGGTGTCGGCTCCGTGTCCCCGGCCGGGCCCGTCGCGGGCGCGACCGACCCGCCCCGCACGTGCGGCCCACCCAGCACGTCCGCACCACCCAGCACATCCGCGCCACCCAGCCCGGCCGCACCACGCAGCGCGTCCGACCCACGCAGCGCGTGCGCGGTGACCGCGGGCACCGGCACCAGCCGCACGGTGTCCCCCGGGCGCAGCTGCCCCAGACGCCAACGGTGCGCCGACACGACGGTCACGGGGCACACGAACCCGCCGAGCGACGGCCCGTCGGGGCCCAGCAGGATCGGGGTGTCCCCCGACAGGTTCAGAGCACCGACCGAGTAGGGCGTGTCGTGCACGTTGGACGGGTGCAGCCCGGCCTCGCCGCCGTCGGCACGCGCCCAGCGCGGGCGCGGACCGGCGAGCCGCACGCCCGTGCGGTCGGCGTGCGGCTGCACGGTCCACGTCGCGTCGACGAGCAGCGCCATGCCCTCCCGGGTGAGGTGCTCGGGCGAGGGGTGCGGGCCCTCCTGTACGGCGAGCTCCCACGCGTGCGTGAGCACGGGACGCACGTCGTGCGGGACGGCCACGGGCGCGGGCGCGTCGTCGGCGGCGCGCGCGGGCACGAGCACGTCACCGGCTGCGAGCGGGCGTCCGGTCGTCCCGCCGAGCCGCCCGGCGACGAACGTCGCGGACGCGCCCAGGTACGCGGGCACGTCGAGTCCCCCGCGGACCAGCACGTACGTGCGCAGCCCCGGCCCCGCGGGCGTGCCGACGTCGAGCACCCCGCCGGCGGGCACGTCGACGGGCTCCCACTGCGGCACGGCGACGCCGTCGACGCGGACCGGCGCGGGCGCGCCCGTGACGCACACGACCGCGGCGTGGCTGAAGCGCAGCCGCGGCCCGTCGAGCGTGCACTCCAGTCCCGCCGCACCCTCGGGGTTGCCCAGCGCACGGTTCCCGAGCCGGAACGACAGGTCGTCCATCGGCCCCGACGGGGGGATGCCGACGGCCCAGTGCCCGACGCGGCCGGGCCAGTCCTGCACGGTGGTCTGCAGCCCACCCGCGAGGACCTCGACCCACGGCTCGTCGTCGACGACGTCCGCGAGCGTGCGCGTGTGGTGCGTCCCGGCGCGCACGCGCGGGTCGGCGAGCGCGGCGCGCAGCTGCGGCAGGTTGGTCGGCACACCCTCGACGCGTGTGCGGCGCAGCGCGCCGAGCGCGCGGTCGAGCGCGGCGTCGCGGTCGGCGCCGTACGCGACGACCTTCGCGAGCAGGGGGTCGTAGTGGGGGGTCACGACGTCCCCGGCCTCGACCCCGGCCTCGACACGGACGTCCGGCGGGAAGGTGACGTGCGTGAGCAGCCCTGCACCGGGCAGTCCGCCGCGCCGCGGGTCCTCGGCGTACACGCGCGCCTGCACGGCGTGGCCGCGGACCTGCGGCCCGTGCGGTCCGACCCCGTCGAGGAACGTCGAGTCCCCGCGTGCCAGGCGCAGCATCCACGCGACCAGGTCGATGCCGGTGACCTCCTCGGTCACGGTGTGCTCGACCTGCAGGCGCGGGTTGACCTCGAGGAACGCGACGTCGCGCCCGTCGACGACGAACTCCACGGTGCCCGCCGAGCGGAACCCGGCCGGTGCGAGCAGCGCCCGCGCGCTCGTGTGCAGCAGCGCGCGCACGTCGTCGTCGAGCCCGGGTGCGGGCGCCTCCTCGACGACCTTCTGGTGGCGGCGCTGCAGCGAGCAGTCCCGGTCCCCGAGGACGACGAGCCGTCCGTGCCCGTCGCCGAACACCTGGACCTCGACGTGCCGCGCCCGTTCGACGTACCGCTCGAGGTACACCCCCGACCCGGCCGCGGCGGCCCGGGCGCCCGCGAGCGCGGACGGCAGGTCGTCGGGGCCCGTCGCGACCCGCAGGCCCCGCCCGCCACCGCCACCGGCGGCCTTGACCAGCACGGGCC
>JAFAEH010000330.1 GCA_023424135.1 Actinomycetes bacterium
CGCGGCGCCCCGCACGGGCACGCCGAGCACGAAGCACCGGGTGAGCACCGCTGCGGCGTCCTGCCCGGCCGCCGCCCCCGGGTCCGTCGCGCGCAGCGCCGGGACCGCCTCCCCGCGGTCGAGCGCACCCGACGCGACGGGGCCGAGCAGGTCCTCGACGTGCTCGACGACGTACGCGGCGGCGGACAGGTCCGCCCGCAGCGCGTCGACGAGCGCGGGGACGACGACGGGGGTCTGCGGGGCGGCGCTCACAGCCCCATGGTCGCAGCCCTGGACGAGTGACACGTCGACGGCGGGACGACGCACGGCCCGCCGACGTGGGTCGCCGAGGTCAGGTCTCCGGCAGGTGCAGGTCGACGACGAGCGGGCGGTGGTCGCTCGCGATGCCGACGGCGGCGTCGTCGGGGACGGTCGCGTCGAGGACGGGCAGCCGCGGGTCGACGAGCACGGCGTCGATCCGCACGCGCGGGACGTCGGCCGGGTAGGTGGGGGCCGGGTCGGGCTCGACGACGGCGGCGGCGTCCTGCAGGCCGTCGGCGGTCAGCGCGACCCAGGACGGACCACCGGGTCGCTCGTTGAGGTCGCCCGCGACGACGACGGGCGCGTGGGTGCCGCGCACGAGGCGGCGTACCAGCAGGTCGACGTGCCGGGCCCGCTCGTGCGTGCGCAGCCCGAGGTGCACGACGACGACGCGTACGCCGTCGACCTGTGCGGTCGCGACGCCGCGACGCGTCAGGCCGAGGCGCCACGGCAGGCGCAGCGCGGTCGCGGCACGCACGGCGCGGTAGGGCGCGATGAGCAGCGCCGTGGTGCGCGCACCACCCCCGCCGACGACGACGCGCAGGCCCGTGCGGGCCGCGAACCGCCGCAGCCGCGCCCGCCCGGTGACACCGCGCGGGGGTTCCTGCACCGCGAGCACGTCAGGACGCGCGGCGCGCACGACGTCGACGAGCGCGTCGACCTCCTCGCGCAGCCCGCGCAGGTTGTAGGTCATGACCCGCAGGGTCGAGACGTCACGCGCGTCCACCGCCACCTCCGTCGACGTCGGCGTTCCCCCGGCCGCGCGCAGCGTACCGAGCGGGCGCCCCGCGGGACACCCTGTCCGATTCCGACTTTCTTTGGTAACTTGCGAAAGTCTTCGCGGGTGCGCCGACGCACCGCGACACCGACCAGGAGGTTCGACGATGAACCGTTCCGTCCATGCCCGCACGCGCTCCGGGGCACGCGCCCTGGGCGCCGCGTCCGCCGCGCTCGCGGTCGGCCTCACCGGCGCCCTGGCCGCACCGGCCACGGCGGCCACGGCACCCGCGCCGCCGCCCGAGACCCGCACCGTGAGCATCGTCGACCCGGACGCGACCGCGGCCACCCGGTCCCTGTTCACCTACCTCGACGACGTCCGCGGCGAGCAGGTCCTCGTCGGGCACCAGCACACGACGTCGTTCGGGCTGACGATCGGCGAGGCAGACGGCACGACGTCCGACGTCCAGAACACCTACGGCGACTTCCCCGCCCTGTTCGGCTGGGACACCCTCATCCTGCGCGGCGACGAGCGCCCCGGGACGCACGACGCGACGACCGAGCAGAACATCGCGGCCTTCGCGGACTACATCGAGAAGGCGCACGCGATCGGGTCGGTGCAGACGATCAGCGCGCACGTCGAGAACTTCGTCACCGGCGGGTCGTTCTACGACACGTCCGGCGACACGCTGCGGGCGGTGCTGCCCGGCGGCGCGAAGAACGCCGAGCTCAACGCGTACCTCGACGACATCGCGACCCTCGCGGGGCAGATCCGCGACGAGGACGGCGAGCTCATCCCGATCGTGTTCCGCCCCTGGCACGAGAACGCGGGCTCGTGGTTCTGGTGGGGTGCCGCGTTCGGCTCGCCCGGTGAGTACAAGGAGCTGTTCCGCTACACCGTCGAGTACCTGCGCGACGTCAAGGGCGTGTCGAACTTCCTGTACTCGTTCTCCCCCGGCGGCGGGTTCGGCGGCAACGCCGAGACGTACCTGCGCACCTACCCGGGCGACGAGTTCGTCGACGTCCTCGGGCTCGACACGTACGACGCGACGGGCTCGCAGGCGTTCCTCGACGGCCTCGTCGCGGACCTCGCCATGATCGCGGACCTCGCCGACGAGAAGGGCAAGGTCTCCGCGTACACCGAGTTCGGCGTCACCGGCGGCGTCGGCACCGCAGGGTCCAGCCCCGAGGCGTGGTTCACGAAGGTCCTCGCCGCGATCGCGGCCGACCCGCAGGCGTCGCGCACGGCGTACATGCAGACGTGGGCCAACTTCGACGCGGGACAGCACTTCGTCCCCGTGGGGGACGACGCCCTCGTCGCGGACTTCCAGGCGTTCGTCGACGACCCGTACACGGCCATGTCCTCCGAGCTCGACCGCGACGACGTCTTCGGCCGGGACGTCACGACGACCCCGCACGCCCCGCTCGTGCACGTCGTGTCCCCCGCGGACGGGTCGCGCGTCGCGACCTCCCCGACGACGCTGCGCGTGCGCGTCGCCGACCTCGACGCCGACGCCGTGCGCGTCACCGTCGCCGCACCGGGCGCGAGCGACCCCGACGCCGTCGTCGACCTCGCGCCCGACGGCGCGCTGTGGTGGACCGCGCCGCTGGACCTGCCGGCGGACCTCCTCGACAACTCGACCCGCACGTTCACGGCCGAGGTCCTCGTCGACGACGCGGTCGTGCTGACCGACGCCGCACAGGTCGTGCTCGGTGCGCGGCCGACGTTCGGTCCGGGCGTCGTCGACGACTTCGAGGGCTACGGCGACGACACCGCGCTGCGCGCCGAGTACGTGCAGTACGGCGCCAACGAGATCACGCTCGAGACCGGCACCGTCGGCGGCGGCGAGCAGGCCCTGCGCCTCGACTACGACTTCGCCACCCAGACGTACACGGGCATCGGCAAGCAGATCGGCGGCGACTGGTCCGACCTCAACGAGCTGAGCCTGTGGTACGACCCCGACGGCTCGGACAACACGCTGGTCCTGCAGCTCGTGGCCGGCGGCGTGTCCTACGAGGCGTACCCGTCGCTCGCTGGTGACGAGCCGCAGCGCGTCGCGATCCCGTTCGTCGACTGGCGCCCCGCCCCGTGGGACACCGCGAACGCGAACCGTCGCATCACCGACGACGACCTGCGCGCGATCACGCAGTTCAACGTGTACGTCAACGCGGTCGACGGCGCCCCGACCTCGGGCTCGGTCGTCGTCGACGACATCACCGCGCTGCCGGGCGTCGAACCGCCGCCGCTGTTCTCCGACGTGCCGAAGGGCCACCCGTACGAGACCGAGATCCTGTGGATGCACGCCCAGGGCATCGACACCGGGTACGCCGACGGCACCTACCGGCCGACCCGCGTCGTGACCCGGGCCGACGCCGCGGCCACGCTGTACGCCTACGCGGGTGACGGGGCCGTGCCGACGGTGCGCTACCCGACGTTCTGGGACGTGCCGCGCACGCACCGCTCCTACCGGGCGGTCGAGTGGCTCGCCGCCCAGCGGATCGCGGACAGCCGGCCGATCCCCCTGTTCGCACCGAGCCTGCCGCTGGACCGCACGAGCCTGAGCGTGTGGCTCTACCGCCTGGCCGGTGAGCCCGAGGTCGACGCGAGCGGGCTCGCGTTCCGCGACGTGCCGAAGAAGCTCGCGGCGCGCGACGCGATCGCGTGGGCCACGCAGACCGGCGTGGTCGACCCGGCGTCGGCCACGACGTTCGGCGTGCTGCGGCCCGTGACCCGCCAGGACCTGGCACGGTCGCTGTACCGGGTCGACCACCTGCCGAGCCCGCTCGAGCCCGTCGTGCTCTTCGACTTCGCCGACGGCGCGCAGGGCTGGTCGGCGGCCGCGGGCACCGCGACAGGCGTCGACGGCGCCCTCGCGGTCGAGGCACCGGGCGCCGACGGCTCGTGGGTCGGCGTCACGGGCGGGTGGGACCTGACGGGTCGCACCCAGCTCGTCGTGGACGCCGTGGCGACCACCGGGTTCGACACGAAGCTCGCGCTGCAGGTCGGCCCGTCGTGGACGTGGTGCGAGACCGCGCAGACGGGCTGGGTGGGCGCACCCACGCAGGACGTCGTGCTCGACCTGACGTCCCTGACCCCCGAGTGCGCGGCCGGTCTGGCCGACGTCAAGGGCATCAACCTGTACCTCAACACCGGCAGCCACGTGCTCGACGACGTCGAGGTGCGCTGACCGCAGGGGGTACGGCACGAGGGCGGGGCGTCCCGGGCGCGGCACGGGACGGCCCGCCCTCCGTCGTGCTGCTGGCGTACGGTGGGGGGCGACAGCGACGAGAGGACGGCACGTGCGCGCACTCCCTGCCCTGGCCGCGGCGGCGACGGCCGCCCTGCTCCTGACCGCCTGCACGGGCGGCGACGACGACGCGACGCCTGCGGGTACGGCGACGGGCGGCGCGTCGACGTCGGACGACGGCGCCGCGACGGACGGGGACGACGGGTCGGACGCGGGGTCGGCGCCCGAGGAGGTCGTCGTCGGCGGTGCCAGCGAGGACTGCCTCGCCGGCACCTGGGAGCTCGACCTCGCCGCGATGCAGGGCGACCTGCGCTCGCTGTTCACGGACACCGACGGCAGCGTCGACGTGCACGTCGAGGGCACCACGACGTACGAGTTCACGCCCGGCGGCGCGTTCGCGGCGACCGTCGACTCGTCGTCGTCGATGACGATGAGCGCGCAGGACGACGACCTGGAGTCCACGACGGTGTCGAGCGGCTCGCTCGCGGGCGCCTGGTCGCTCGCCGGTGACCAGCTCACGATCTCCGACGTCGACACCTCCGGCCTGGACGTCGAGACGTCCGCCACGATGAACGGCGAGGAGCTCGAGCTGCCTGCCGGCTCCGCCGAGGACGCGATCGAGGTCCTGCCCCCGACGCTCTCCACGGTCGGGTGCTCCGCGGACCGGCTCTCCCTGACGACGACGCTGTCGACCGACGAGGACGACGAGCACGTCGACGTCGTCTACACGCTACGGCGCTGACCCCCCAGCTCGACGCACCGCACACCCCCTCCCCGACGCCCCTCCCCGGTGCGCCCCCTCCCCCGTGCGCCCCTCCCCAAGGCGTGAGAGTGCAATCGGATCGCTCTCTCACGCCCTGGGAGGGCGGGCAGGCACACACGCGCACGCACGCACGCGCACACGCGCACCGCACCCACCCCCGGGCGTGAGAGTGCAATCGGATCGCTCTCTCACGCCCTGGTGGGCGGCCCGGGGAGGGTGGGCGGACGCGTGTCAGCCGACGAGCTGCGTCTCGTGCTCCAGACGACCCTCGCGGTCGACCTTCGCGGCGCGCAGGCGCGAGGCGATCACGGCACCGAACGCGATGGCCGTCGCGGCGATCGCGATCGACAGCCGCACGACGTGGTTCGCGTCGTCACCGACCGAGACCGCGACGACCGCGGGTGCGATGAGCACCGCCACGAGGTTCATGACCTTGATCAGCGGGTTGATCGCCGGGCCCGCGGTGTCCTTGAACGGGTCGCCGACGGTGTCGCCGATGACGGCCGCGGCGTGCGCGGGTGAGCCCTTGCCGCCGTAGTGGCCGTCCTCGATGATCTTCTTCGCGTTGTCCCACGTGCCGCCGGAGTTCGCGAGGAACACGGCCATGAGGACACCCGAGCCGATCGCCCCGGCGAGGAACCCGGCGAGCGGCCCGACACCCAGCCCGAACCCGACCGCGATCGGCGCGAACGCGGCGAGCAGCCCAGGCGTCGCGAGCTCACGCAGCGAGTCGCGCGTGCAGATGTCGACGACGCGTCCGTACTCGGGCCGCACCTCGCCCGTCATGATCCCCGGGTGGTCGCGGAACTGGCGGCGTACCTCGAACACGATCGCGCCCGCCGCTCGGGTCACGGCGTCGACCGCGAGGCCCGAGAACAGGAACACGGTCGCACCGCCGAGGATCACGCCGACGAGCGTGACGGGGCTGATGATCTCGTACGACAGCATCGCGGCGACCAGGTCGTCGCCGATCTCGCCGCGGATGCCGGCGAGCGCGTGGCTGACCGCGTCCGCGTACGACCCGAACAGCGCCGTCGCCGCGAGGACCGCGGTGGCGATCGCGATGCCCTTGGTGACGGCCTTGGTGGTGTTGCCCACGGCGTCGAGGTCGGTGAGGATCTGCGCGCCCTCGTCGGACACGTCACCGGACATCTCGGCGATGCCCTGCGCGTTGTCGCTGACCGGGCCGAACGTGTCCATCGCGACGATCACGCCGACCGTGGTCAGCAGGCCGCAGCCCGCGAGCGCGATGAGGAACAGCGCGAGCGGCACCGAGCCGCCGGCGAGCAGGAACACCCCGCAGATCGCGGCCGCGATGATGCCCGCGGTGTACACGGCGGACTCGAACCCGACGCCGATGCCGGACAGCACGACCGTCGCCGGACCCGTGAGGGTCGTCCGCGCGACGTGCAGCGTCGGCTTGCTCGTCGTGCCGGTGAAGTAGCCGGTGACCCACAGGATGATCCCCGCGAGGACGACGCCGATGAGCACCGCGAGCGATGCGACCAGCCGGGGGTCCCCGGCGTGGCTCTCGAGGCCGGCCGTCCCGCCGGTGAGCGCCGCGAACGACGCGGGCAGGTAGGTGTAGGCGGCGAGCGACGCGAGCAGCACGCCGACCAGGGCGGACACGTAGAACCCGCGGTTGATGGCGGTCAGCCCGGACTCGTCGCCGCGCACCCGCGTGATCGCGACACCGAGGGCGGCGACGAGCGCGCCGACCGCGGTGACGATCAGCGGGAACACCATGCCCTGCTCACCGAACGCGGCGCGGCCCAGGATGAGGGCGGCGACGAGCATGACGGCGTAGGACTCGAACAGGTCGGCGGCCATGCCGGCGCAGTCGCCGACGTTGTCGCCGACGTTGTCCGCGATCGTCGCGGCGTTGCGCGGGTCGTCCTCGGGGATGTTCTGCTCGACCTTGCCGACCAGGTCCGCGCCCACGTCGGCGGCCTTGGTGAAGATGCCGCCGCCGACGCGCATGAACATCGCGAGCAGCGCGGCGCCGAAGCCGAAGCCCTCGAGCACGGCGGGCGCGTCGCCCCCGTAGACGAGCACGACGACGGCCGCACCCAGCAGGCCGAGGCCGACCACGGCCATGCCGACGACACCGCCCGTGCGGAACGCGATGCGTGCGCCCTCGGCGCGTCCGCCCGGCAGCGACGCCGCCGCGGCCACGCGCAGGTTGGCACGCGTCGCGAGCCACATGCCGAGGAACCCGATCGCGGCGGAGAACCCGGCACCGACGAGGAAGAAGATCGACCGGCCGATCTTCACGCCCCCGTCGCCGGGCAGCAGGAACAGCAGTGCGCACACGATCGCGGCGAACAGCGCGAGCGTGCGGAACTGGCGGCTGAGGTACGCGGAGGCGCCCTCCTGGACGGCCTGCGCGATCTGCTGCATCGAGACCGTGCCCTCGCCTGCGGCGAGCACCTGGCGGCGGAGCACCGCCGCGACCACGAGGGCGGCCAGGGCGACCACGGCGATGGCCGCGACGATCGTGATGCTCGTGGCACCGAGCTGCATGCGTCCTCCTCGACACACCTGGCGCGACCCCCCTGGACGCGCCACCGCCGGACGGCCCCGTTGCCGCCGGACCGGGTGAGTCTAGCGGGGGGTGTGACGCGGGTCGCACCCGGTGTACACACGTCCGTCCCGACGTCGTCCCGGAGCGGGCCGACGGTCGTCGCGGCCCCGCCGAGGGGCCGCCTCAGGCGCCGAGCGCCGCCTCGACGGTCTCCCGGATCGTGAACACCTGGTGCAGCCCGGTGATCCGGAAGACCTTGAGCAGACGCTCGGAGTCGACGACGAGCACGAGGCGTCCGCCCGCGGTGCGCACACGCTTGAGCGTGCCGACGAGCAGGCCCAGGCCGGTGGAGTCCATGAAGGTCACGCCCGTGAGGTCGACGACCAGGTCGGTGCGCTCGCGCGACAGCAGCAGGGACACCCGCTCGCGCAGCCGGTCGGCCGACGACACGTCGATCTCGCCGGAGACGTGGACGACGGTGCGCGCGCCGACGTCCTCGCTGGTCACCCGCACGTCCATCGACGTCCCTCCCCGTGCGCCGTGGCGTCCCGGACATTCAAGCACCTGGACGGCCGCCCGTGGTCCCGCCGCGTCGCAGCGACGTCGACGGGGTGGATCCTGCGACGGACCCAACCTTTCGGGCCCGCCGTTCGTCACCATGGTCGAGGAGGCGCCGCAGGGGGGCGCGCTCCCGCCGACGACGACAGGGAGCACCGTGGCGGACTGGCAGCACGCGCTCGACGGACTGGTCCGTGCGCGCGGCCGCGCGCTCGTGGGGTACGCCTACCTGCTCACGGGTGACGTGCGCGAGGCGGAGGACCTGGTGCAGGACGCGCTGGTCCGCACGTTCACGCGCGGCCGTGGCACGCGGCAGGTCGAGTCCGCCGAGGCGTACGTGCGGCGCACGATCCTGACGACCTACGTCGACGGCTTCCGACGACGACGGCACTGGGCCGCGATCCGCCACCTGGCGGCCGTGCCCGAGCCGTCGCCGCCGGACGGCCCGCACGCCGGCCCCGAACCCGTCGTGACCACGCGGCTCGCGGTGCAGCAGGCCCTGGACCTGCTGCCACCGCGCGAGCGCGCGTGCATCGTGCTGCGGCACTTCGAGGACATGACGGTCGCGCAGGTCGCGGACGTCCTGTCCCTGTCCGTCGGCACCGTCAAGCGCTACCTGTCCGACGCCACCCGCACGCTCGAGCAGCGGCTCGGCCCCCTGGCCGGGTACGACGACGAGCCCGCGGACCGTACCGACGACGTCCTCGTCACCCCCCGGAGGTCACGATGAGCACCCGCCTGGACCTGGCCCTGCACGACCTCGCCGACGCCGCGGGCGACGCGAGCACGTTCGGCGACCCGCACGCGCTGCGCACGGTCGCGACCGTGTCCCGCCTGACGGGGCGCGTGCGCCGCCGCCGCACCGCCCGGGGGGCGGGGACCGCCGCGGTCGCCGCGAGCGCGGCCGGTGCGGTCGCGCTCGTCGGACCGCACCTCGGTACGGACGTGTCCCCCGCGGTGGACCCGGACGCCGCACCGGGCACGTGCGGCTCGTCGCTGTCGGCGTTGCCCCTGGCCGACGACGAGGACCCGACCGTCGAGGCCTCCGCCTGGATGAGCGAGGACGGCCTGGGGGTCCTGCGCGACGGTGGGCTCGGCGCCTGGCAGGGGGCGACCGCGGAGCTCATGGCCTCTGTCACGCAGACCGTCGTGGACGGCACAGCGCCGGCGGTCGCCGCGACGCTGCTCCTGACCGACGGGGACGTGGTGGTCGCGGTGGCCGATGCTGCCGTCCCCGCGTCCGCGGTGACGGCAGCACCTGTCGGGACCTCGGCGGGAGAGGATCAGACGACGGTGGTGGTCGACCCCGGCGACGGCACGGTGCCAGAGGTCCGGTGGACCACGGCCGGCGGGGACGGTCGCTCGGTGGCGTCCGCACGCACCGTCCGGCTGCCGCTGACGTCCTGCGCCGGGGAGCCTCTGCCTGCCGGACGGTACGAGGTACGCGGTGCCGCCGCGGTGCTCGGCATCGCCGACGCGCACGGCGAGCCGCATCTCGGGTCGGAGTCGTGGTGGATCGACATCGCGAAGGACCAGCCGCCCGTGACAGGGCTGCCGGACGGGTTCCCGACCGACGTCCCGCTGATCGGTGGCCGACTCGTCTCCGCGCAACGGCACGGCGACGGCTGGGCGGCGGAGGTCGCCACCCCGGGTGACGACCGTCTGACCGTCGCGAGTGACCTGGTGGCGACCGTCGCGGTGAGCGGTGCGGGCCGCTCGTCGTTCACGGTCACCGGTGGCCACGAGAGCCCGCAGGTCGAGATGTTCGCCTCCCAGGGTGCCGTCGTCGTGCCGGGGTGGACCGTCCAGATCCGCGAGTCGACCACGCCGGACGGCCGTGAGTCGGTCGTGTACGTCCTGACGCCCACGGACTGAGGGGGCGGCCGACCCCGCCGCAGGTCAGGTTGCGGTCCGGCTACAACGTTCCGCGGCTGCCACGCGTCTGGGCTGGTGACGGGCAGGATGTCCGTCACCGGCGACGAGCGGGGTGAGGGTGCGGGGCGACGAGGTCCGGGCTGTGACGGCCGGCGACGAGGTGCGGGACGACGACGTGCTCGGCGTGCTCGCGCGCGAACGCGGGCGGGCGCTGTTCGGGTACGCGTACGTGCTGTGCGGGGACGTGCGCACGGCGGAGGACCTGGTGCAGGACGCGCTGGTGCGGACGTTCGCGCGGCTGCGGGCGGGCACGGACGTGCTCGACGCGGAGGCCTACGTGCGCGCGGCGGTGCTGCGCGGGCACCTCGACGCGATCCGGCGGCGCGCCCGCTGGACGGCGGTGCGGCACCTGCTGCACGTGCCGGGCGACGACGAGGTCCGTGACCCGGCGGGGGCCGTCGCCACGGGCTCGGCGGTGCAGGCGGCGCTCGCGACGCTGGCGCCGCAGGAGCGTGTCGCGGTCGTGCTGCGGCACGTCGAGGACCTCACGGTCCCCGAGGTCGCCGACCGCATGGGCCTGGCCGCCGGCACCGTCAAGCGGTACCTGTCCACGGCGTCCGCGAAGCTCGCGGACCGGCTCGGTCCGCTGCCCGACGACGACGCGCACGTCACGGTCGAGCCTCGGGAGGCACGATGACGCAGGACCCGCAGCGGCACCCGCTGAGCGGTGCGCTCGACGACGCCGAGCGCACCGGCGAGCACTACGAGGTGCCGGTCGACCTGGTGCGGGCTCGTGTGCGACGACGTCGTCGCGTGCGGGCCGCCGGACGCGGGGCCGTCGCGCTCGTCGCCGTCGGGGTCGTGGCCCTCGCGGGACCCGCCCTCGTGGGCAGCGTGCTCGGTGGGACGGGACACGGGCCGTCGTCCGGTGCGATGGGCGACTGGCCCGCCCAGTTCGCGCGGTGCGGGATGCCCGTGGCGGACGTCGTCGCGACGGACTCGCCCGTCTCGACGACCCTCGAGGTCGCCCCCGACCGGATCGACGCGTCGCGGCAGTGGTCCGCCGCCCTGCGCACGGACGTCGACCCGGCCGTCACGGGCGAGGCGTGGGTCGTCGGCACGGACGTCTCCCTCGTGAGCGACGGCGTGGTCGTCGGTGTGCAGGAGGGCTGGGGACTACGCCTCCTCGACGACGTGCTGCCCGTCGAGCCGGGGAGCCCCGTCACCACGCCGCTGTTCACCGATCTCCTGGCAGACGTCCGCTCGTGCGCGTCGTACGAGCCGCGCACCGGGGGATCGTCCGGCGAGCCCGGGGACCCGCGCGTCCCCGCAGGGGTCTACGACGTCGTCGTGACGCAGACCGTCGCGTGGTTCACCGCCGACGGGACGACGCACGCCGCCCAGGCGTCGGCGACGCACCGGGTCGAGGTCTCCGACGACGACACCCCGAGCGAGCTGCCGGGCGAGCCGGACCCCGAGCAGTGCGGCGGCGACGCCGACGCGCTCGCCCTGCTCGCCGGGCCGGAGGCCAACCCGTTCGCGGTCACCCTCGACGCGGACGTCCCGACGCACGCACCCACGGGTGAGCCGCTGCGGTTCACGGTCACGGCGACGAACGAGGGCACCGCCGGGGTCGAGGGCTGGACGGGCCACCCGTGGGTGCTGCTCACACGTGACGGGCAGGTCGTCGCGGTCCCCGGTGCTCAGGACGACATCGGGCTGGACGCGACGATGCCCCCGGGCGCGTCCACCGGCTACGACGCGGTCACCGAGCTGGAGGACTGCACGACCCTCGGCGTCGGCGAGCACGCGGGCACGTCCGGCGGCGATCCCCTGCCGCCCGGTGACTACGAGGTGTGGGTCGCCATGGACTTCTTCCTCACGACGCCGGCGGGCGACGACGGCCCCGAGAGCGACCGCACCGACGTCCACCTGGTGTACGGGCCCTGGCCCGTCACGCTGGGCTGACACCCCGGGCGCGCAGGCGTGCGGGCCCGGGTGTCAGCCGCGGTGGAGACGGGAGCGGGGGACCGTGGCGAGGGCTGCCGCGTACTCGTCGGTCGCACCGTCGGGGCGGACCTGCTGCAGCACGTGGTCGCGCACACCGAGGTCGGCAAGGACCGCGGACAGCTCGGTGACGTCCTCGTCGGACAGGACCGTCGGGTCGACGGTCGTGCGGACCTGCACGTCGACGCCGCTGTCGAGCACCAGGCGCAGGGACGCGAACGCCTTCTCCGCCGTCGTCGTCGCACCGCCCGCGCGCGTGATCGCGCGGTACAGGTGCGCCGGCGCCTTGATGTCCAGCCCCACCCAGTCCACGTACGGCAGCAGGTCCGGCAGCCGCGCCGGGTACGCGCCGGCGGTGTGCAGCCCGACCGCGAACCCCATCTCCCTGACCTCGCGTGCCGCGGCGACGACCCCCGCCTGCCGGGTCGGCTCACCGCCCGACAGGACGAGCCCGTCGAGCAGCCCCCGGCGCCGCCGCAGCAGGTCCGTGACGTGCGACCACGCGACGACGCCCGGCAGGCACGGGTCGAGGATCGCGCTGTTGTGGCAGTACGTGCACCGCCACGGGCAGCCCTGCAGGAACGCCGTCGCGACGAGCCGGCCCGGCCAGTCGACCGTCGACAGCGGCGTCAGGCCGGCGATCTGCAACGACGTCGCCTGCTGCTCCCACCCGGGCGCCATCACGACACCCCGACGGGCTCGAGGAAAGGCACGCGCTCGGCGTGCTCCCCCTTCTTGCCGATGTTGAACGAGCTCACGGGCCGGTGGTAGCCCATCACGCGCGTCCACACCTCGCACACCGTCTCGACGCCGTCCTCGTCGCACGTCGGGCACAGCGGGTGCTCCCCCGCGAGGTAGCCGTGCCGCGGGCAGATCGAGAAGGTCGGCGTGACCGTGAGGTACGGCAGGCGGAACGTGCTCAGCGACCGCTTCACGAGCTCGCGGCACGCCTCGGGGGTGGAGATGCGCTCCGACATGTACAGGTGCAGGACCGTCCCGCCGGTGTACCTCGTCTGCAGCTCGTCCTGGCGCTGCAGCGCCTCGAACGGGTCGTCGGTGAACCCGACCGGCAGCTGCGAGGAGTTCGTGTAGTACGGGTGCTCCGGCGTGCCGGCCTGCAGGATCGTCGGGAACCGCTTCTTGTCCTCCTTCGCGAACCGGTACGTGGTCCCTTCCGCCGGGGTCGCCTCCAGGTTGTAGAGGTTGCCGGTCTCCTCCTGGAACTCGACCATGCGGGCCCGCACGTGGTCGAGCACGCGCAGCGCCATCGCGTGCCCGCGCTCGTCGGTGATGTCGTACAGGTCACCGGTGTAGTTGCGGATCATCTCGTTGAGGCCGTTGACGCCGATCGTCGAGAAGTGGCTGTCGAGCGAGCCGAGGTACCGCTTGGTGTACGGGAACAGGCCGTCGTCCATGAGCTTCTGGATCGTCGTGCGCTTGAGCTCCAGGGACGTGCGCGCCAGGTCGAGCAGGCGGTCCAGCGACGCGAGGAGCGCCGGCTCGTCGCCGGGGTGGACGAAGCCCAGACGTGCGCAGTTGACCGTCACGACACCGACCGAGCCGGTCTGCTCACCCGAGCCGAACAGCCCGTTGCCGCGCTTGAGCAGCTCGCGCAGGTCGAGCTGCAGGCGGCAGCACATCGACCGCACGTCACCCGGCTCCATGTCGGAGTTGATGAAGTTCTGGAAGTACGGCAGGCCGTACTTGGCGGTCATCTCCCACAGCCGCTGCGCGTTGTCCGACTCCCACGGGAAGTCCTTCGTGATGTTGTACGTGGGGATCGGGAACGTGAAGACCCGCCCCGACGCGTCGCCCTCGGTCATGACCTCCATGTAGGCGCGGTTGATCATGTCCATCTCGACCTGCAGGTCCCCGTACGTGAAGTCGCACGGCTCGTCGGCGACGAACGGGGTCTGCTCGGCGAGGTCCGCGGGGCACGTCCAGTCGAACGTGAGGTTCGTGAACGGCGTCTGCGTGCCCCAGCGCGACGGCACGTTGAGGTTGTAGATGAGCTCCTGGATGCCCTGGCGCACCTCGGTGTACGTCAGCCCGTCGAGACGCACGTACGGCGCCATGAACGTGTCGAAGCTGCTGAACGCCTGGGCCCCGGCCCACTCGTTCTGCATCGTGCCGAGGAAGTTGACGATCTGCCCGATCGCGGCGCTGAAGTGCTTCGGCGGGCGCGCCTCGACCTTGCCGGGGACGCCGTTGAGCCCCTCCTGCAGGAGCGTGCGCAGCGACCAGCCGGCGCAGTAGCCCGACAGCATGTCGAGGTCGTGGATGTGCAGGTCGCCCTCGCGGTGCGCCGCGCCGACGGCCGCCGGGTAGATCTCGCTGAGCCAGTAGTTGGCGATGACCTTGCCCGACGTGTTGAGGATCAGCCCACCGAGCGAGTAGCCCTGGTTCGCGTTCGCGTTGACCCGCCAGTCGGAGCGGTCGAGGTACTCGTCGATCGAGGACGCGACGTCGACGACGGGGCGGGGCTGGGCGGGCTGGGACATCCGGGGTCTCCTTCGTTCGGTGCACGACGAGTGCACACCCATCCGAGCCCGATGACCACTAGATGTTGTGGTCCGACACGCACCGACACGGCACATGTGCGGGTGCAACCGCCCCCGGAGCCCCGCTCTACGGGACCAACGTCCCGCCGGAGGCACCGTCTGCGCCACGGTGACCGCGCCGGTCGGGTCAGGGGCGTGCGAGGCGGACGCGGTCGCCGGGGCGGAGCTGGGCCGCGCGCGCCACACCCACGGCGGTGAGCACGGCGACGACCGGGTAGCCACCGGTCACCGGGTGGTCGGGGCCGAAGACGACCGGGCGCCCGTCGTGCGGCACCTGCACCGCACCCGCGACGAGCCCCTCCGACGCGAGCTCACCACGGGTGGTGCGCGTCAACGGTGCACCGTCCAGCCGCACGGCCACACGGTTGCTGTCGACCGTGACCCTCCACGTCTGCGACCACAGCCGCACGCGCGATCCCTCGTCGAGATGGTCGAGGCGCGGCCCGTCGGTCGCGGGCAGGTCGACGACGGGGTCGGGGGCGAGGCCGGCGGCGGGATCGGAGCCGCCGGCGGGATCGGAGTCGGAGACGGGCTCGGGGTCGGGGACCTGCGGCAGGCCGTCGAAGGCCGTGCCGTACGCGAGCACGTCGCCCGCTCGCAACGGCGCCGGCCCCAGACCGGACAGCACGTCGCGCGAGCGTGAGCCGAGCACGGGCGGCACGTCGATCCCGCCGCGCACGGCCAGCCACGTGCGCAGTCCCCGCACCGGGACGCCGAGCCGCAGCGTCGCACCCGTCGGGGCGCGCACCGCCGCACCGACCGGCACCGCCATCCCGTCGAGATCGGCACCCGGGTCCGCACCGACCAGCGCGAACGCCGTCGTCGCACCGAACGTCACCACGAGCCCGCCGAGCACGACCTCGATCCCGGCCGCACCGGACGCGTTCCCGACCAGCCGGTTCGCGCACCGCATCGCCGCCGGGTCCGCCGCCCCGGACCACGGAACCCCCACGGACGCGGCGCCCACCCGCCCGGCGTCCTCCACGAGCGCGAGCGCGCCGCTCGCCACGACCCGCACCCACGGCCCCCACCCACCGTCCCCGCCCTCCTGGTCCGTGCACCGGTCACCTGGGTGACCGGCGCACGCCCCGCGGGCTCCGGATGTGACCAGCTCGCGCTGCGCACGCACGAACCGCACCTCGTCGCCGGCACGCAGCGCGGCCGCATCGTGCACACCGCGGGAGACGTCGAACAGCGGCAGGTCCGTACGCCCCAGCAGCCGCCACCCGCCGGGGGTCGGCGCGGGGTAGACGGCCGTGAGGTCGCCTGCGACGGCGACCGACCCGGCGGGGACGCGTGTGCGGGGGCTCGACAGCCGCGGGACGTGCAGCACCGGGTCGAGGCCCGCCACGTACGCGAACCCGGGCATGAACCCACCGAACGCGACGCGATACCCGTCCGGCCCTCCGGCGAGGTGGCGGGCGACGACCTCGTCGACGGTCAGCCCGGTCAGCTGTGCGACGTCGTCGAGGTCGGCGCCGTCGTAGACGACGGGGATCGCGACCGTGCGCGTCGCCGGTGCCGCCGCGTGGTCGTCCACCGCTGCGCGTGCGGCACGGGTGACGACGCCCGCCCACCGCGCGCGCGTGCGAGGGTTCCCGCGGACCAGCACCGTGCGCGCGGCAGGCACGACGTCGACGACACCCTCGGGCGGGTCCGTGCTCAGCCGTGCGTGCAGCGCGTGCACGGCAGCGAGGCCCGGCAGCTCGACGAGCACACCGTCGTCCCCGTACGGCACCACTGATGCTCCCGGCACGGACCGCGCGAGATCCCCGTCCACCACGTCACGCCGCCCGCGACGTCATCGGGTCCGTGGCGCGACGCCGTCGAACGGTCGGACGTCGACCCCGGCCTCCGCGAGCGCGCGGCGGACCGCCACGGCGAGCCCGACCGCGCCCGGGGTGTCCGAGTGCACGCACAGGGAGTCGGCGCGCAGGTGCACGGGACTCCCGTCGACGGCGACGACGACACCGTCGACCGCGAGGCGCACCGCCCGCTGCGCGGCCTGCGTCGGGTCGGTGACGAGCGCACCGGCCTCACCGCGCGGGACGAGCGTGCCGTCGGCGCGGTACCCCCGGTCGACGAACGCCTCGCCGACGGTGCGCAGCCCCGCGTCGGCCGCGAGCGCGAGCACCCGGGAGCCCGGCAGGCCGAGCACCGCGAGCGCGGGGTCGACGGCGGTCACGGCCTCGACGACGGCTCGTGCCTGCGCGTCGTCGTGCACGACCGCGTTGTACAGCGCGCCGTGGGGCTTGACGTGCGTGACGCGGACCCCGACGGTCGCGGCCACCGCGACGAGCGCCCCGACCTGGTACGCGACCTGGGCGCGCAGCACGTCGACGGGCACGTCGAGGCGCCGCCGCCCGAAGCCCTCGCGGTCGTCGTACGACGGGTGCGCACCGACCGCGACACCCCGCGCGAGCGCCGCCGCGCACGTACGCGCCATCGTCGGGGCGTCCCCACCGTGGAACCCGGCGGCCACGTTCGCGCTGGTCACGAGGTCGAGCAGCGCGTCGTCCGCGGCCGGCTCGAGCCGCCACGGCCCGTCGCCCTCGCCGAGGTCCGCGTTGAGGTCGATCGTCACCACCCCCCGATCCTCCCCCACCCCCCACCACCCGCCCCACCCCCTTACCCCCGCGAGAGAGCAATCCGATTGCCCTCTCACCACCCAGGGCCCAGCCCTCTCTCCCTCGCGAGAGAGCAATCCGATCGCCCCGTCACCCGCACAGAGCAAGCCCCTCCCCCGCGACAGAGCAATCCGATCGCACTCTCACCGCACAGGGCCCAGCCGCCTCTCCCCCACGACAGCGCAGACCGATCGCACTCTCACGCACATGAGAGGACAAGCCACCTCGCCGACAGAGCAATCCGATCGCGACAGAGCAATCCGATTGCCCTCTCACGCGCCGGTGGGGGGAGGCGCGCACGCTGGCCCGCGTCATCGACGGCACACGCCGAGACCGGGCGGCCCGACGACGTCCGGTCGGCGCGTCCGGTCGGCGCGTCCGGTCGGGCGAGCGTGGAGAACCGCGCACGTCCGGAGCGCGCGAGCGCCGACGACGTGGTCGTCGGGTGCGGTGCGAGGATGGGCACGTGGGTCCGGGTGAGCTGCTCGACGTCGTGCTCGCCGGGGGTCGGCGCGCCGACCGGGCGACCCACGTCCGCGAGACGCCGGCGCGCGAGGGCGTGCGGGCCGACTGGCCGTCATGGGCGGACGAGGACGTGGTGCGCGGGTACCGCACGCTCGGGGTCGAGCGTCCGTGGCGGCACCAGGTCGAGGCCTCCGACGCCGCGTGGTCGGGTCGGCACACCGTGCTGGCGACGTCGACGGGGTCGGGCAAGTCGCTCGCGTTCTGGCTGCCGGCGCTGTCGGCCGTCCGCCGCGGGATCGCCGGGGCGCTGCTCGACCCGGGACGCATCGAGTCGGTGCAGCGGCGACCCACCGTGCTCTACCTGAGCCCGACCAAGGCGCTCGCGGCCGACCAGCTCGCGGGGCTCGAACGGCTGCTGGCCGCGGCCGGGACACGGGATGTCCGGGTCGCGACGTGCGACGGCGACACGTCGCGCGACGAGCGCCGCTGGGTACGCGAGCACGCGGACGTCGTGCTGACGAACCCCGACTTCCTGCACTTCGCGCTGCTGCCCGCGCACGGCTCCTGGTCGCGGGTGCTGTCCTGCCTCGCGTACGTCGTGGTCGACGAGTGCCACGCGTACCGGGGCGTGTTCGGCGCGCACGTCGCACTCGTCCTGCGTCGCCTGCGGCGGTTGGCCGCCGGGTACGGCGCGTCGCCGACCGTCGTGCTGGCGTCGGCGACGACGTCGGACCCGGAGGTCAGCGCCGCACGGCTGCTCGGTGTCGCGCCGGACGACGTGCACGCGGTCACCGACGACACGTCTCCGGCCGGACGGCGGACGGTCGTGCTGTGGCAGCCGCCCGAGCTGCCGGGCGGCGACTCGCCGTGGGCGTCGTTGCTGCCTGCCGAGGACCCGTGGTCGACCGTCGTCGTCGCACCACCCGCCGAGCACGTCCCCGACGACGCCTCCGTGCCGGGCGGACCGCACACCCCGGACCTCACGGGAGGCGACGGCACGGGAGATGACGGCACGGGAGACGACGGCACCGCGGACCCGGAGGGCGACACGCTCGCGCGTGACGGCACGGACCCCGGCGTCCCCGTCGAGGGCTCGGGGCCGCTCGGCACGGGTGAGCGGCTCGTCGCCGTGCCGCAGGAGCGTCCTCGACGCACCGCGACCGCCGAGGTCGCGGACCTGCTGGCCGACCTCGTCGTGGCGGGGGCCCGCGTGCTCGCGTTCACGCGCTCGCGCCGCGGCGCCGAGTCGGTCGCGGCGGCCACGCGTGCGCACCTGTCGGCCGTCGACCCGACGCTCCCGCCGCTGGTCTCGTCGTACCGCGGCGGGTACCTGCCGGAGGAACGGCGCGCGCTGGAGCAGGCGATCCGCGCCGGGCACCTACGTGCGCTGGCCACGACGAGCGCACTCGAGCTCGGTGTCGACATCACCGGTCTGGACGCGGTGCTCATCGCCGGGTGGCCCGGGACGCGGGTCTCGCTGTGGCAGCAGGCCGGGCGCGCCGGACGCGCGGGCGCCGACGGCCTCGTCGTGCTCGTCGCCCGCGAGGACCCCCTCGACACGTTCCTGGTGCACCACCCGCAGGCCGCGCTCGACGCACCCGTCGAGGCGACCGTGTTCGACCCCGGCAACCCGTACGTCCTCGCACCGCACCTGTGTGCCGCGGCCGCGGAACGCCCGCTGCGGACCGACGAGCTCGACCTGTTCGGCCCGCGCGCCCCCGAGCTGCTGACCGAGCTCACCGAGCGCGGCATCCTGCGCCGACGCCCGTCGGGCTGGTACTGGACGCACGCCGAGCCGGCGAGCCGGCTCACCGACCTGCGGGGCGCCGGGGCGTCGCCCGTGCGCGTCGTCGAGACGGCGACCGGGAGGCTGCTCGGGACCGTCGACGCGGCCTCCGCGGACGCGACCGTGCACCCCGGCGCGGTGTACGTGCACCTGGGTGCGACGTACGTGGTCGACGACCTGCACCTCGACGACGGTGTCGCCATCGCGACGCGTCGGGACGTCGACCACGGCACGTGGGCACGGTGGGTGACGTCCACGACGATCGTCGACGTCGAGCGCGAGACCGCATGGGGCCCGGTGACCTGGGGGTACGGGCAGGTGGACGTGACGACGCAGGTCGTCGGGTACCAGCGCCGGCGCATCCCGGACCTGCAGGTGCTCTCCACGCACGACCTCGACCTGCCCGCACGCACGCTGCGCACGACGGCCGTGTGGTGGACCGCCCCGCCCGCGGTGCTGCAGGCCGCGGGCGTCACGCTCGAGGTCGCCCCCGGGGCGCTGCACGCGGCGGAGCACGCGTCGATCGGCCTGCTGCCGCTGCTCGCGACGTGCGACCGGTGGGACCTCGGAGGGTTGTCGACGCTCGTGCACCCCGACACCGGCCACGCGACCGTGTTCGTGCACGACGGGCACCCGGGCGGCGCGGGCTTCGCCGAGCGCGGGTACGCGCTGGGGCCCATGTGGCTGCGGGCCACCCGCGACGCGATCGCCGCGTGCCCGTGCGCGACGGGCTGCCCCGCGTGCGTGCAGTCCCCCAAGTGCGGCAACGGCAACGACCCGCTCGACAAGGCCGGCGCGCTGCGCCTGCTGACGACGGTCCTGGCGCACGCGTCGTCCGCGGTCCCGTCCGCAGCCACCACCGCTCACCGCACACCCACCCCCTGACGGGGCGCACCTGCCGTGGGCCGATCGGCCCCGTGCGACGAACCGGACCCAGTCCTGCGCGACGAACCAGCCCGCCCCCACGGGGCGCACCGGCCCTCGACCCCCGGCCCCGCGGTGCGCACCGACGTCGGTCCGCCCGGCGTGCCGACCTCGGTCCTGCTCGTGCGCCCGCCGTCGCCGCACCCGCACCGGCGTCGACCTGCACGTGCACCGTGACGTCACCGCGCGCGCCCCGCGTGCACGACGTCACGCGCGCGCCGTTGTGCCGGGCCGCATCGTCGGCGACGGTGCACGGGTCGGCACCGCCGTCGGCGACGTGCTGCGCGGCGGCCAGCGCGGCGAGGTCGGCCGCCACCGCGGCACGGGCCGCCACCGTGCGCGCGGTCCCGATCAGGCCCGTCGCTGCGACGAGGACGAGCGCCACCGCGACGAGCGCCAGCACCAGCACCGACCCCGCACCTCCATCGGCAGAGCCGGTCGCACCGATGCCCCACCGCCGCCGGGTGCTCGCAGCGCGATCCCCGTCCCTGGCCGGTCGGGCGATCACGGCTCGGCCCACGCCGTCGCGCTCGCGCGGGCGCGCAGCCCGCCACCCCAACCGGCGAACGGCGCGCTGACCGTGACCGTCACCCACCCGTCCGCACGCTGCACCGCGACGTCGCCGCTGGTCGCCAGCACCCGTCGGGCCGCGGCGACCACGTCGGTGTCGGGCTCCCCGAGCGCCGCGACCCGGGCACCCATGCGCGCCGCGTCCAGGCACGCCAGCCG
>JAFAEH010000334.1 GCA_023424135.1 Actinomycetes bacterium
GCTCGGCGGGGCCCGCGGCACCGACCCCGCCGCCCGCCGGTGTGCGACGACGGGACCGCCGCGGCCGCGGTCCGCGCGGGCCGGTGCTCCCGATGAGCACCCCGGCGTACCGCACGCGCGCCGAGCGGTTCGACGACCTCGTCCTCGACGCCGTCGAGGACCTCGAGCGCCGGTGGGCACGTGAGCTCGACGGTGCCGAGTTCGCCGTCGAGGACGTCCCCCCGTCCAACCCCGCACCGTGGGAGCACGGCGGTGTGCCGCTCGGGCGGTACTTCCCCGCCGACGCGGGGCTGCCCCACCGTGTCGTGGTCTACCGGCGGCCGGTCGAGGCACGCGCGAGCGACCCCGCGGACCTGGCGGACCTCGTGCGCGACGTCGTCGTCGAGCAGGTCGCGCACCTGCTCGGCCGCCGTCCGGAGGAGGTCGACCCCGGGTACGACGACGGGCACTGACCTGCGCCCACTAAGGTGACCTCGATGAGCACGCCCCCCGCCCCCGACGCGCTCCACGCGCACGCCGCCGACCCCGGCACCACCCCCCTCGTCCGGGTCGTCTGCGTCGTCTACCACCCCGGTGACGAGCTCGCACGGTTCGCCGAGACGTTGGCCGACGCCTCCGCGCACCCCGTCGAGCTGGTCGTCGTCGACAACGGCAGCGACCACACGGTCGCGCGCGCCGTGACCCGGGACGTCGGGGCCGAGCTCGTGGTGCCGGGCGCGAACCTCGGGTACGGCACCGCCGCGAACCGGGGCGCCGCCGGGGCCCGCACGCCGTGGCTCGTCGTCGCGAACTCCGACATCGAGTGGACGCCTGGCTCGCTGGACCGGCTGGTCGCCGCCGGTGACGAGCAGCCGAGCGCCGGTGCGCTCGGGCCGATGCTGCTCAACGCGGACGGCACCATGTACCCGTCGGCACGTGCGCTGCCCTCGCTGCGCCAGGGTGCCGGGCACGCGCTGTTCGCGCGCGTGTGGCCGGGCAACCCGTGGACGCGCGGGTACCACGCCCGCCAGGAGTCCACCGGGGGCTACCTGCGCGACGCCGGGTGGCTCTCGGGGGCGTGCCTGCTGCTGCGCCGTGAGGCGTTCGAGCAGGTCGGCGGCTTCGACGAGACGTACTTCATGTTCTTCGAGGACGTCGACCTGGGCGAACGGCTCGGCCGCGCCGGGTGGGAGAACATCTACGTGCCCGACGTGCAGGTCACGCACGTGGGCGGGACGTCGTGGCGCGACCGGCCCGCGCCGATGATCCGCGCGCACCACGACAGCGCACGCCGCTACCTCGAGCGGCGGTACCGGCACTGGTACCAGGCGCCGCTGCGACTCGCCCTGCGGGTCGGGCTCGGTGTGCGCGAGCACCTGCAGCTGCGCGCCGAGCGCTGACGGCCGGCACCCGCGCCCCAGCCGCGCGCGACCGCTCAGCCTCGTGCGATCGCTCAGCCTCGTGCGACCGCCGGGTCCTCGCGGACACCCAGCGCGCCGACCGCACCCGTGACGGGTATCGGGTCGAGCACGGCCACGAGCGTGCCGTCCGACTGCGCACGCGACAGCGCGACGCCCCAGACCGTCGCGGCGCCCGGGGCCGGCTCGAGCTCGAGCGCGGCCGCCCCCGGCGACAGGTCGGCGACCGACCAGCTGCCCGTGGTCCCCGCGTCGACGTCCACGCGGTGCTCCGAGAGCACCGCACCGTCACGGTCGAGCACCCGGAGCGTCGCGGTCGCCGCGCCCTCGTCGTCGGCGTCCTGCCCGACGCCCGCGACGACGACCCGCGCGTTCGTCCCGCGCGGCAGCGCGACCGCCCCGTGCACGCCGACGGCCGTCGAGGCCGACCAGGCCCGGTCGACGCGCGGCTCGTCGTCGAGATCCCCCTCGGCGCCCGTCCGTGAGGCGACCGCGGCCGCCACCACCGGCGCGTCCGCGTCGACGACGAGCGTGTAGGCGCCCGCGGGCAGGCCGCCGAGCGGCACGTCGACCACCTCACCGGCCGCCAGCGGCACCTCCTGCGCGCCCGGGACGACGACAGGACCGTCGGCCCCCAGCACGGTCACGTGCGCCGTCGTCGCCCGCTCACCGGGGGCGAGCAGCCGCAGCGCGGGCGCGTCGGAGGCCCCGACCTCGCTCGCCTGCGTCACCACACCGGTGACGACCGTGCGGGACGCCGGTGCCTCCCCCGGCACGACGAGGTCGGTCCCCGCGGGCGTGAAGCCCCGCACCGTGGTGTCCTGCACGTGTGCCGCGACCTGCCCGCCGGACGAGGTCACGTGCACCACGACAGCGGCCTGGTCGGCGGCCACGCCACCCAGGTCCACGTCCTTGCTCGACCCGGGGCCGACGACGTGCTGCGTCGTCGAGAGCTCGACCTGGCCCGTCGGACCGTAGACGGCGAGCTCGACCTGAGCGGGCGTCAGGCCCGGGTTGGTCAGCACGAGCGTCGCGGTCGACCCGACCGACGTCGAACCCCCCACGAGCCACGCCTCGCTCGACGGCGCACGGCACGATGCCGCCGCCAGACCCCGCGCGTCGCCTTCGGTCACCAGGGACGTCGAGGACGCCGCGACGACCGGCGCGTCCTCCTGCGGCTCGGCGCGCACGACGAGCGGTGCGTCGACGTCGGCGACGTGCAGCGTGCCGCCGCCGGCCTCGAGCTCGCTGCGCACCGACCCCGTCGACCCGAGCACGGTGAGGGCACCCGCACCCGCACCCGCGACGGAGACCGCGTCGAGCGACACCTGCGCCGGCACGGGCGCGGGGTCGAACTGCGCGTCGCCGCGCGCGGCGCGCTGCGGCAGCACGACGGGCCCCGCGCACTGCAGCGTGACAGGTGTGGGCAGGACCTCGACCTCGTCGGCGGGCACCGCGCGGGGGTCCGCGGCACCGACCTGCGTCGCGCCCAGCAGCGCACCGCCCGCGAGCCCTGCGACGAGCAGCCCCGAACCCGCGCGCAGCAGGCGCGCCA
>JAFAEH010000339.1 GCA_023424135.1 Actinomycetes bacterium
GAGCGGCGCGAGCGCGCGCCCGGGCTGGTCGACGCCCGCGGCCTCTAGCGCCTGCGCGGCCTGCGCGACGAGCACGACGAGGTGGTTCGCCCCGTGCGCGAGGGCCGCGTGGTACAGCGGGCGCGCGTCCTCGCCGACGACGACGGGCTCCCCGCCGACCTCGACGACGAGCGCCTGCCCGATCGGCAGCACCGGCGCCGGCGCGGTCACCGCGAACGCGCAGCCGACCAGCCGCGAGAGGTCGAGCGAGGTCCCCGTGAACGTCATGGCCGGGTGCAGCGCGAGCGGGATGACACCGGCCCCGCGCGCCGGGTCCAGCACCCGCACGCCGTACCGGCCCGACGTGTGCACGGCGATCTGACCGGGCTGCCACGCGCCCGTGCCCGCGAGCCCTGCGACGAGCGGGCCGAGCGCGTCGTCGGGTACGGCCAGCAGCACGAGCTCGGCGCGGCGCACGACCTCCGGCACGTCGAGCACCGGGACGCCCGGCAGCAGCACCGCCGCACGCTCGCGCGACTCCTGCGAGACCGCCGAGACGCCGACGACGGGATGCCCGGCACCCCGCAGCGCGTTCCCGAGCACCGCACCCACACGTCCCGCACCCACGACACCGATACCGAGGCGCCCGGGCCGCGCGGACGGGTCGGGGCGCGCGGAAGGGTCGGCGCTCACGCGCCCGGCCCGTCGTCCGGCGTGGTCGTCGTCCCCACGTCCCCCGCGACCGCGCGCATCCACAGCTCCGGGCCCGCGACGGCACGCGCCTCGCGCGCACGCCGCGCCTGCTCGTCGAGCAGGTCCGCGGCGACGTGCTGGTCGAGGTGGTCGACACGCGGCGAGACGGGGCCCGGCGTGGAGTGCACAACGAACGACGCGAGCCGCAGACGCCGCTGCAACGGCCCCTGGTCGAGCTCGAGGCTCTGCATGCGCTCGTGCGGGACGACGACGACGCTGCGCCACCACCGTCCCGAGCGCAGGATCAGCGCCGTGCGCGTCACCAGCACGCCGTGGCGGCGTCGGCTGAGCGGGTCGACCCAGCGGGCACGCTCGGGCGCGGGGGTGAAGCCACCGTCGTCGTCGCGCCCGGCGAGCGCGGCGTCGATCGTCGCGAGGGGGTCGTCGACCCCCAGGTCCGGCAGGACGAGCCACAGCGCGACGGCCGCCTCGGCGCGCGTCGCGACGGGGTGCAGGACGGACTCGGTCGACGCCTCGGAGCCGTAGCCCGCGACGTTCATCTCGACCCGCCACCAGTCGGCGCCGCGCCACAGCGGTCCCTGGCTGATCCGCACGGCCTGCACGCGGCCCGGCGGGACGGTCTGCGTGCGCGTCTCGGTCAGGCCGTGACGCAGACGGATGCCGTCGGGCGATGCGGCCGCGCGGAACGTCGCCCCCGTGTTGATGCGGTTCCACACGAACCCGCCCGCACCGAGCAGCGCGGGCACGACGACGAACAGCCCGCCGACGTCCCCCGCGACGACGCTGGCGATCACGCCGCCGACGACGGCCAGCACGACGAACCACGGCGGCACGGACCGCACGATCGACCCGATCAGCCGGCCGATCGGCAGCTCGTAGACCTGACGCTCGGGTGCCGCCTCGAAGACCGGTGCGACGGCCACGCCGATGCCGGGCGCACCGGCGCTCGGCACGTCGTCCGGGGGTACGTCGCGCGCGCCGTCGACGGGCGTCGTCCCACCCACGACCTGGTCCTCGCCGTCCGACCCGGCACCCGGCGTCGCGGCGTCCGGCCGCAGCCCCGCCGCGAGGGCGAGGATCTGCGCACGCAGCTCGGTGGCCTCCGCCTCCTTGAGGAACGCGAGCTGCACGGCCGACCCCGACCCGCCCGCGACCTCGAGGTTCAGCTGGGCGAGGCCCAGCAGCCGCGCGAGCAGCGGCTGGACGACGTCGATCGCCTGCAACCGGTCCAGCCGCGCCTGGCGCTGCTGCCGGAACAGCAGCCCGGTGCGCAGGTGGACCGCCTCGTCCGTCACGGCGTACCGCATGACGCGCCACGCGAGTGCCGAGTACACGAAGCCCACGAGCCCGACGAGCAGGATCCCGCCCAGGACGACGAGCCACGCGCGGCCCGGGCCGAGCGCATCGGCGATCCCGCGCAGCGTGTCGGACATCTGGAACCCGAGGATCGCGACGAACGCCGCGAGCGCCTTCCACCCGCGCAGCGCGGGTGTCACCGGGTGCAGCCGACGCCAGTCGTACCCCTCCTCGCCCGCGGCCTCGGGGACGGGGTGCAGGGAGGTGGTCACAGCCCGGCCAGCCGCGCCTCGCCGCGCGACGCGAGCCGGTCGCGCAGGCGCGCCGCCTCGGCGGGCGGCAGGCCGGGGATCGTCGCGTCCGTCCCGGGCGCGGCGGTGTGCAGCTGCACGGTCGCGATGCCGAACCGGCGGGCCAGCGGACCCGAGCTCACGTCGACGTACTGCATGCGCCCGTAGGGCACGACGACGAGCTCGCGGAACAGGATGCCGCGGCGGATCAGCAGGTCGTCGGCGCGCTCGGCGTACCGCAGCGCGCGCACCTGGCGGGGGACCAGGAGCGCGCCCCACACCAGCAGGAGCGCGATCACGCCGGGCGCGGCCCACACCCACGCGACACCCACCAGGGCGGCGACCACGACGGCCGGCGCGAGCAGCGCGACGGCCCAGATCGCCAGCGTCACGAGGCGCGCCGTCCCCAGCCGCGGCGAGACGGACGTCCACGCGACGTCGTGCAGGTCGAACGGGTCGGCAGCCGGTGCGCCGGCGCCCTCGGGACCAGTGGTCATGTCGTCCATCCTCGCGCACGTCGCGCGGCCCGACGTCCGCCCCGGGGACGAGGCGTGGAGGGCAGTGCGCTCAGCCGGCCGACGGGTCGGGGTCCGGGCGGGGCGCGAGCGCCTCGTCCTCGGGACCGGGCGGCGGGATCCGGCACCAGTGCTCGACGACGAGACCGGCCACGGCCAGCGCGATCGCACCGAGCACCGCGACGCCCGCGGCGGCGGCGCGCGCGCCGTTGCCCGGCACGTGCGAGTCCGACAGCAGGGACAGCGCCTGCCCGCCGTACCAGCCGGTCAGCAGCGCACCGGTGTAGCACGCGGCCTTCGCGAGCACGGCCGTGCGCGCGGCCCGCAGGGGGTTGAGCATCGGCCGGCGGTCCCGCTGGAACTGGCGGACCTCCCAGCCGAGCGCGAGCACGACGGCGGCGATCACGAGCTCGACCGCGACGACGAGCCACGGCACGTCCGGCGGCGACGTCGCGCCGCGCCCCGCGAGCAGCCGCATGAGCCACCACGTCACGGCCGTCGCGCCGGCTGCGACGAGCAGGAGCGTGCGGACGCTGGTCGCCCTCACGACGGGTACGCCTCCCCGGGGCCGGTGGGTCCGTGGCCCGTCGCGGGTCCGTGGCCCGCGGCCGGGGCCGGGTCGCCGTCGGCGGCCGGTTCCGGGTTCGCCGCCGGGACCGGTGCGGTGAGCCAGTCGAGCGCCATCCACCGCACACCGTCACGGTCGGGTGCCGTCGCCGCGAGCTGTGCGACCGGCCCGCCGCCCAGCCCGGGCAGCACCGCCTCGGGGTCGACCTGCGCCCACGGCTGCAGGACGAAGGCCCGCTCGTGCGCGCGCGGGTGCGGCAGCTCGAGGTCGTCCGTGACGGCCAGCGTGTCGCCGTACACGACGATGTCGACGTCGAGCGTGCGGGGGCCCCAGTGCTCGAGCCGTTCGCGCCCGTGCCGCTGCTCGACGGCGTGCACCGCGCGCAGCAGGTCGCGTGCCGCCAGCGTCGTGCGCGTCAGGACGACCGCGTTGAGGAAGTCCGGCTGCTCGGGTCCGCCGACGGCGGCCGTGCGCGCGAGCGGCGAGACCGCGACGACCTCGACGCCCGGGGTCGCGGCGAGGTCGGCGACGGCCTGGCGCAGCGTGTCCTGCGCCGAGCCGAGGTTCGCACCGAGCGCGAGCACGGCCTGCACGGGACGGGTCGGCGGCTCGTCGAGCGCGTCGACGACGAGCTCGGCCTCGACGACGTCGACGGACGGGTCGTCCAGGTCGGTCAGCGGTGCCATGAGCTCGGTGCGCGCATCGGCGGGATCGCTGTACGGCGCCATGAGCTCGGTGCGCCCATCGGCGGGATCGGTGTACGGCAGGTCTCGGGACGACGTGCCGGGGACCGACGCGCCAGGTGCCGGTGTGCCGGGCAGCGACGCGACCGCGCGGGCCGCTGCGTCCGGCGCGGAGGACGCCGCCAGCACGGCCGGCAGGACACCCGTGGGCACCGCACCCGTCGGTGCGGGCCCGACGACCACGGCACCCCCGTCGGGCCCTGTCTCGGGCGCGAGGCGGTGGGGCTCCGC
>JAFAEH010000372.1 GCA_023424135.1 Actinomycetes bacterium
CCGGGGACGAGCGGCAGCACGCACGGCGACGCGAACGCGACGACCCCCGCGACGAGGGCGACCGGCAGCGCGAGCAGCAGGGAGCCGCCGGCCACGGTCGAGCCGACGTCGAGTGCGCTCACCGCGCCGATCACCGCGACGCCCCGGCGTCCTGCGGGTCCTCGGCGGCCTCGGCGGCCTCGGCGGCCTCGGCCGACACGTCCGGGACGGACGAGCCGCGGGCGGACGTAGCCCGGGCGGATGCATCCGCAGCGGACACCGCACCCGCCGACACCGCACCGGTCGAGGTGCCCTCGGCCGACGCGTCCGCGGCCGACGCGTCCCCGGCGGGGGCGTCCTCCGCGAGCAGGTCCTCGACGAGCGCGCGCAGCGTCGACGGCTCGACGAGTCCAAGCACGCGCGCGGCGACCCGGCCCTCGCGGTCGAGCAGCACGGTGGTGGGGACCGCGCTGACGGGGACGACGCCCTGCAGCGCGGCGACCGCGGTGCCCGAGCGGTCGTCGAGCGAGGGGTACGGGACGTCGAGCTGGCGCTGGAACGCCTGGGCGGCCCCGGCGGCGTCACGGCTGTTGATGCCGAGCACGCGCAGCCCGTCGTCCGCGTGCTCGGTGGCGACGGCGGCGAGGTCGGGCGCCTCCGCGCGGCACGGCGGGCACGCGGCGTACCAGGTGTTGAGCAGCACGACGTCGCCCCGCCAGTCCGCGAGGTCGTGCGTCACGCCCTCGTAGTCGGTGCCGGTGATCTCGACGGGGCCGACGCGGTCGGCGACCGCCCACGTCGTCGTCGAGCCGTCGCCCGACTGGTAGCCCTGGTCGACGACGTCGGCGGGGGCGGACCCGTCGTCCGAGGGTGCGCACGCGGTCACGGCGAGCAGCACGGCGACGCCGGCCACGAGCACGCGGGCACGGCGGCGACCGGTGCGACCGGCACCGGCGAGGGGGTCGCTGCCGGTACCGCCGCTGGTACCGCGTCTGCGGACGGGGGCTCGTCGCACGTCAGGCCCCGGCGACCTGCGACGCACCCGGCAGCAGGGACGCGGCAGGCTCGGAGTACCCGACGCCCACGAGCCGGTCGTCCTCGAACCGCAGGCTCGTCAGCGATGCGAGCGAGCACTGCCGCCGGCGCGGGTCGTGCCACAGCCGACGGTTCTCCAGCGCGAGGCGCGTGACCCAGACGGGGAGCTGGTGGCTGACCAGCACGGCCTCGTGCCCGCGCGCGGCGACCCGGGCCGCGTCGACGGCCGCGAGCATGCGGTCGACCTGCTCGACGTAGGGCTCGCCCCAGGAGGGGCGGAACGGGTTGCGCAGGTACGGCCAGTGCCCGGGGTGGCGCAGCGAGCCGTCGCCGACGCCGAACGTCATGCCCTGGAAATGGTTGGCGGCCTCGATGAGCCGGTCGTCCGTGCCGACGGCGAGCCCGAACGCCTCGGCGATCGGGGCGGCCGTCTCCTGCGCGCGCTGCAGCGGCGACGCGGTGACGACGACGACGTCGCGGCGGGGTGCCGCGGTCGCGTCGACCTCACCGGCGAGCGTGCGGGCGACGAGCTCGGCCATCTGCTGCCCACGCTCGGACAGCCGGTACCCGGGCAGCCGCCCGTAGAGCACGCCGTCGGGGTTGTGGACCTCGCCGTGGCGCAGCAGGTGGACGGTGGTGGCGACCATGCGCACAGTGTCGCAAAGTCTCCTGGGTGCCCGGCCCGCGCGCGGCGTCCGTCAGGCGCGGGGTGCGGTGACGTCGCTCACGGCGGCACGGCACGCCGGGGTACGCAGGTGGTCGACGACGACGCGCATCGCGACGCCCAGGGCGGCGAGCTGGTCGTCGTCGAGCAGGTCGACGAGGTGGGCGCGCACGGACTCCACGTGCCCGGGGGCCGCGTCGACGAGCGCCTGCCAGCCGCGCTCGGTCAGCACGCAGTTCACGCCGCGCGCGTCGCCCGGGGCGGGCTCGCGGCGCACGATCCCGTCACGCTCCATGCGCGCCACGGTGTGGGTCAGCCGGCTGCGCGAGTGCGCGAGGTCGTCGGCGAGCTCGGACATGCGCAGCGCACGGCCGGGCGCCTCGGACAGGCGCACGAGCACCTCGTACTCCCCGAGCGACAGCCCGCTGCCGTCGTCGAGCTCGCGGCCGAGGACGTCGAAGAGCAGGGCCGTGCCGTCGCGGAACGCCCGCCAGTGCTGCTGCTGGTCCTCGGCGAGCCAGCGGACCTCGTCCTGGCGGGGGTGCCGGCCGGGCTGCACGGCGGGCGCGACGTCGGCAGGCTGGGGCCCGGTGCGCGGGTGCTCCGCGGTCTGGCTGCGGGTCGGCACGTGGACCTCCGGTGATCGGGCTTGCGGCGACGCCCCCACTGTAGTAGAAAGATCAACAACCCGATACTTGTCGAGTCAACGAAACCCTATCGTCATCGTCTGCGGAGGACATCTCATGACCGCGCTGCCCACCGGGCTGACCACCGGCACCTGGAACATCGACGCCTCGCACAGCGAGCTCGGCTTCACCGTCCGGCACGCCGGCATCTCCAAGGTCCGCGGCAACGTCGCGATCACCTCCGGCACGCTGAGCGTCGGCGAGGACCTCGAGTCGTCCTCCGTGCAGGTCACGATCGACCCGAGCACCGTCTCGACCGGCGACGCGAACCGCGACGGCCACCTCAAGAGCGGCGACTTCTTCGACGTCGAGGCGTTCGGCGAGTGGACGTTCACGTCGACCGCCGTGCGCGCGCAGGGCTCGTCCTACGTCGTCGTCGGCGACCTGACGATCCACGGCGTGACCCAGTCGGTCGAGCTCGAGACCGAGTTCAACGGCACCGCCGTCGACCCCTTCGGCAACACCCGCGCCGGGTTCGAGGCGTCCACGACGATCTCCCGCAAGGACTTCGGCCTGACGTGGAACGCCGCGCTCGAGGCCGGCGGCGTCCTCGTCTCGGACAAGGTCGTCATCTCGCTCGACGTCTCGGCCATCAAGCAGGCCTGAGCACGCAGCACGAAGGGGGCGGCGCCGGGGACGGCGGCCGCCCCCTTCGTCGTACCCGCGCCGACCCCGGCGCCTACGCGAGCTCCTGGCGGCGCGAGTCGTGGAATGCGAGGATCGCCAGCTCGCTCGCGACGTCGACGGCGCGGACGTCGACGTGCGGCGGGGTGCGCAGCGCGCGCGGTGCGAACGTGAGGATGCCGTTCACCCCCGCGGCCACCAGTGCGTCGCACACGTCCTGCGCGGCGGCCGCGGGGGTCGCGATCACGCCGATCGTCGCGCCCGTGGCCGCGACGACGTCGGGCAGGTCGTCGAACCCGGACACGACGAGGCCGCCCACCTCGGTGCCGACCACCGCGGCGTCGGCGTCCACCAGCGCGACCACCGCGAACC